>DATIUQ010000217.1:0-23834 GCA_035466775.1 Arthrobacter sp. | reverse complement strand
AGATAGTCCCCCAGGGTACCGTCCGGGTAGTCCAGCACTGTGGTTCCGAGGCCCAGGATCGTGTCGCCGGTGAGGACCGAGCCCTGAGCGCCGTCGTCCGGCAGGTGGAAGCAGACCGAGTCCGAGGTGTGGCCCGGCGTCGCCACAACCCTGATTTCCGCCCCGGCGGCATGGATGACTTCGCCGTCCGCCAGGGGGCTTCCGCCGTGGCAGTGGGCAGGATCCATGGCGCGCACAGGCGCTCCGGTCAGTTCGGAGAACCTGGCGGCGGCGGCCGTGTGGTCCGCGTGCCGGTGTGTAATCAGGATGAGCTCGACGGCGCCGGCCCGGGCCAGTTCCTGCAGGTGCGGCTCATCCAGCGGGCCGGGATCCACGACGACTGTGCCTGCCGCTCCCGGGGCCGCAATCACGTAGGAGTTGGTCCCGTGCAGGCTCATCGGCCCCGGGTTCGGGGCGAGCCTGAAACGGGTCAGCTCTGTGCTGCGCACCATGGCGCGGGGGTCGTCTTGGATCACAGTTCCATCTTCGCACCGAACCGGCAGTCACACGAGCGGGCGTCACACCAGCAGCAGCACCGCGATGACCGCCGGGAGGAGGGCCTCGGCGATGGCGCTCGCCCACAGCCGCCGTTCGGACAGGACCAGGATGATGCCGAGGAGCACGTGGCCCAGGCAGGTGAAGAGCAGCAGCGCCCGGCCGGCCGCCGGATCGGCGCCCGTCAGCATGACCGCCCCGGCGATTGCCCCCACACCCCAGATCATGTTGTAGAAGCCCAGGTTGAACGTCCACATCCGTACGGCCTCCATGTCCTCCGGCTTGATCAGGAACAGCCGGTGGAGGCGCTGGTCGCGGAAGAAGAAGGATTCAAGGATCCCCACCAGGATCAGGACAATCCCGAAAATGACACCCAGAACCTGAACAAGCCCAGCCATGCGGCATATTGTGCCCCTGCGTCCGGGACGTAGCTAGGGGCTTCCGTCCGGTCGTGCCGAGCGAGCAGCCGACGACGGCGGCCCCGCACCGGAAGGTGCGGGGCCGCCGTCGAACGCTGCCCGTGACGTGGGCGCCGGCGCTTAGGCCAGGCGGGTCAGCCAGCCGTGGGTGTCCTCGACGGCTCCGGTCTGGATGCCGAGGAGGTGCTCGCGGATAGCCATGGTGGTCTCCCCCGCTTTAGCATCCTCGGAGCCAATGAACTCGGTGTCGTCCTTGAGTACACCGATCGGGGTGATCACGGCGGCCGTGCCGCAGGCGAACACTTCCGCGATTTCGCCGGAGGCCACGCCGTCGCGCCATTCATCCAGGGTGATCTTGCGTTCGGTGACCTCGCGGCCCATGTCCTTGGCAACCTGGATGACGGACATCCGGGTGATGCCCTCCAGGATGGTGCCGCTGAGCGCGGGGGTGACCAGGGACCCGTCCTTCATCACGAAGAACACGTTCATGCCGCCGAGCTCTTCCACGGCGTTGTCATTGAACTGGTCCAGGAACAGCACCTGCTTGCAGCCGTGGGCCTCGGCTTCCTGCTGCGCGATCAGTGACGCGGCGTAATTGCCGCCGCACTTCGCGGCGCCGGTTCCGCCGCGGCCGGCGCGGGCGTAGTGGCGGGAGATCCAGATGGAAACGGGCTTGAGCTCCCCGCCGAAGTAGTTGCCGGCCGGGGACGCGATGACGCGGAAGGACACTTCACGGGCGGCGCGGACACCGAGGAAGGCTTCGGTGGCGATCATGAACGGCCGCAGGTAGAGGGCTTCGCCGTCGCCGGAGGGGACCCATTCCTTGTCCGCGGAAACGAGCTCGCGGATGGCGCCCAGGAAGTACTCTTCGGGGAGTTCGGGAAGTGCCAGACGGCGGGCCGACTTGTTCAGGCGGGCCGCATTGGCCTCGGGCCGGAACGTCCAGATGGAGCCGTCAGCGTGGCGGTAGGCCTTGAGCCCCTCGAAGATTTCCTGCCCGTAGTGGAGCACCGCGGCGGAGGGGTCCAGGGAGATGGGACCGTAGGCCTCAACGCGGGCATCGTGCCAGCCGCCCTTGCCCTCGGCGTCGACGCTGTAGTCGACGATCGCGGTGTGGTCGGTGAAATAGTTGCCGAAACCCGGGTTCGCCAGGATGGCAGCACGTTCTTCAGCGGACTTCGGGGTTGCCGAGGGCTGCTGGGTGAATTCGACGCCATGGGCAGTCTGAGTCATGGTTCCTCCACGGTCGGCTGCCTGGTGTGTGAACGTGGTTCATCGTCGGACCACGGCAGCATATTGGTGATTCGAAACAAGCTTACGCCCGTTGGCAGGGCGGCCGGCCCCGCGCCAAGAGCTCCTGCGGGGCGGTACCCGCCGCGCCCTGTCTACACGCGGCGCCTACAGGGCGGCGGCTATGGCATCACCGATCGCGCTGGTGCTGCGCGCCTCGGCGCCACGGCCCGCAACGTCGGCGACGACGGCCACCTCGATCTTCCGGGCAGCAGCGCCGTAGCCAAGGTGATCCAGCAGGAGCGCGGCGGAGAGGATGGCCGCCGTCGGATCCGCTTTCTGCTGGCCGGCAATGTCCGGCGCCGACCCGTGGACGGGTTCGAACATGGACGGGGCGGTGCGTTCCATGTTGATGTTTCCGGATGCGGCGAGGCCGATGCCTCCGGTGACGGCGGCGGCGAGGTCGGTGATGATGTCGCCGAAGAGGTTGTCCGTGACGATCACATCGAAGCGCGCCGGGTCGGTGACCATAAAGATCGTGGCGGCGTCGATGTGCAGGTAGTCGTGGGTGACCTCGGGGAATTCAAGGGCAACCGCCTCCACAGTGCGCTTCCAGAGGTGCCCGGCGAAGACCAGGACGTTGTGCTTGTGCACGAGGGTGAGCTTCTTGCGGGGGCGGTCGTTGGCCCGGCGGAAGGCGTCCCGGACCACACGCTCCACACCGTGGGCGGTATTGAGCGAGACCTCGGTGGCGACCTCGTGCGGGGTGCCGGCGCGCAGGCTGCCACCGTTGCCCACATAGGGGCCCTCAGTGCCTTCGCGGACCACGATGAAATCGATGTCGCCGGGATTGGCGAGCGGGCTGGCCACGCCCGGGTACAAACGCGAGGGCCGCAGGTTCACGAAGTGGTCCAGGCTGAAGCGCAGCTTGAGCAGGAGTTCACGTTCGATGATGCCGGACGGGATCCGGGTGTCGCCCGGGGCCGCCCCGACCGCGCCGAAGAGGATGGCGTCTCGGGTCCGGAGATCGGCGAGGGTTGCTTCCGGCAGCGTCTCCCCCGTTTCGAGCCAGTGCTGGGCGCCGAGCTTGTAGTGGGTCTGCCGCAGCACGATGCCCTCCGCTGCGGCAGCCTTCTCGAGGACCTTTACGGCTTCGGCCGTGACCTCGGGGCCGATGCCATCGCCGGGGATAACAGCCAGATCAATCGTTGATGCGCTCATGTTTTCAGCGTAGCCAAGTAATCCACATGCTGGTCAAGTTGTCTCATTATTCGAACAGTGCACTTTTCGGTGCCGCGGGACCGCTACGGGCCCCGGGCCGGCGAGGCGATCACCACCACGTTCTTGCCCCAGGGGTCCTCGGTGTAGCAACTGATCAGCACCAAGCGGTTGGGGACAGCATCCCAAACGGGGCTGTCCTTGAGGGTGGATTTCGTGTAGGTGGTGACCGACTCCACGGCATAGCGGAGTATCCCCGTCGCCGTGGCCACGGAGAGCATGTCCCCCGGAACCGCGGCCGAGCTCAAGTGGTTGAACGGCGCGTCCAGGCCCTCCCAGCTGTGCCCGACGATGTAGGTGGTATTCGAAGAACCCTCCCCGGGCGTGCCAAAGGGAGTGAGCCAGTAGCCGTCCATCGTCTCCGGGGGAACAATGCCCTGGCTTTCGGCGTCGCCCGTCGGGTCCAGCGGATGGATCATCACGTCCATGCCTGCCGCGGCGTAGGTGATGCGCTGCGGGATGGAAGCCGCGGGCTGGATCGTCACGCCCTGGGCTGGCGGTTCCAGCGCTGCTGGGCTGGCGGCCGCCGCACCGAACGGAAGCAGCCCAGAACTGCTTCCGTTCGGGACAGCAGACGGAGGCGACGGAGGCGGTGGGCTGGCCGTTGCCGTCAGGGATGTCGCTGCTGCCGCCTGACCGTAGGCCGGCTGCACATTCCCAGGACCGGATACTGCGTAGACCAGCCAAGCGGCGAGGATTCCCACCACGCAGACTGCCAGCAGGAGCATGTCCCTCGGGCCGAGTGACATGCCACGGATACCGGCCGCCCGCGGTGGAAGGTTGCGACGGTGCCAGCTCATAAGTGCTCCTGTTGACGTGCCTGCGCATTGCATAACGGAACGTGCGGGGCGGGTGCTGCAACCGCGGCACCCGCCCCTGTACCGCCCTGTCCTTCCTGGACCGCTTAGCCCTCAGCGTTCCTGGCGCGCCTTCCGCCTTGCCAGAGCACCAGTGCCGCTCCCGCCGTGAACACACCGGTCAGCGCCATCAGCCACGTGGGAATGCCGGAGTCCGGGGTGCGGCCAACTGCAGTCTGGACGTTGTATCCGACGTTCGCCTTTTTGGCTGACGGCGCGACGGTCTTCGCGGCCGGGACTTTCGCGGCCGGCGCGACAGTCTTAGCGGCCGCGACATTCGCGGCCGGGACATTCGCGGCCGGGACTATGGCGTTCGGCACCACCGCGGCGGGTGACAACGGCGTCACAACCGGCGTCGTCGTATCCGTTCCCCGGGTTTCGTCCCCCGCCCCCGGGTCGGCCTGCGGATCAGCCGGCGGATCAGCCGGCGGGTCAACCTTAGGGTCGACGGGCGGATCAACCGGCGGGTCGACGGGCGGATCCACCGGCGGGTCGACGGGCGGATCCACCGGCGGATCAACGGGCGGATCAACCGGCGGGTCTACCGGAGGGTCCACCGGAGGGTCGACAGGCGGATCCACTGGAGGCACAGCGACGGCCACGCAGCCGTTGGCCAGAATCGCTTGGTTCTCGGGGCTCAGGTTCCGGCCCTCTGGCATGACGTTGCCCGTATTGACCGGCACGATGTCGAGCGTGTCGTCCGTGTGGCCGTGCAGAGCACTGAGGCTCATTGTCTTCAGCAGGAAGAGGTTTCCAGCGGCGCTCGTCGCGTGGCAGATCGTAATGGTCTTTTCGTCTTTATTCTCCGGGGGTGCCGCGTTGGCAGACACCGTGGCCGCCATGACCCCCAGCCCCACAACCCCCAGTGTGGCTATTGTTCGTCTCATCTTCCGTCGCTCCGTCCAGTCAGGGTCTAAACCGCCTTGACTGCGCGTGGAGTAACCGTCTTCGAGACCGAGGAAAACAACTATTCGAGACCTCAAACAGCGAATTGAATGGTGACAGTTACTCCCCAGCAGTGTCGTCAGTTCGCTTGCTATTTCAGGCTATGGAGGCCGCGGCCCAGGGTCGTGAGTGGTTGGTACTCGTCTAATTGATAGTCAAGTACCTTGTTTCTGCAGGCGGTACTCAGTACCGGAGCCGCGGACTACTTGCCGGTAGCCAGTTACCGACCTGGGTCGTGCGGCGGGTCCAGGAAACGGGCGCAAACACGCGGAAACAAGCCAGGGAACCCTTGCGAGTACAACGAAAATACTCCCCCACCTTTTATCAAGGTGAGGGAGCATTCCGGGCTGGCGGCAGCCGCCTGGGCTGCCGGCGTCGGGCGGTCAGGCCTCGGCGGGTTCCTCGTACTTCGGGAAGACCGGGGAGGGGGCCGGCAATGCCGTTCCGGCGACGATCGGCGTACCGAGGGCGGCGAATTCCCGCGCTTCACCTTCGGGCTGGCCCAGGGTGTCCAGGATGGCCGCCGCCGCCGCCGGCATGACCGGCTGGGCGAGGATGGCGACGATCCGCAGCACCTCGAGGGTCACGTACAGGACGGTGTTCATGCGTTCGACGTCGGTCTTCCGCAGGACCCAGGGCGCCTGCTCGGCGAAGTACGCGTTGGTGTCGCCCAGAACGTTCCAGATGGCTTCGAGGGCGCGGCTGAACTCCTGCTTCTCGAACGCGGCGCGGGAGATGTCCAGCAGGCCGTTGGCCTGGCCCAGCAGCGCGGCGTCCTCGGCGGTAAATGCGCCGGGAACGGGGACGGCGCCGTCGCAGTTCTTGGCGACCATGGACAGCGACCGCTGGGCCAGGTTGCCGAAGTTGTTGGCGAGGTCAGCGTTCATCCGGCCCACGATCGCGTCGTGGCTGTAGTTGCCGTCGGCACCGAAGGGGACTTCGCGGAGCAGGAAGAACCGGACCTGGTCCAGGCCGTACTGCGCCACCCAGTCGGCCGGCGCCACCACGTTGCCGAGCGACTTGGACATCTTGACACCCTGGTTGTGCAGGTGGCCGTGGATCATCACACGCTTGGGAAGTTCCAGCCCTGCGGACAGCAGGAACGCGGGCCAGTAGACGGCGTGGAAGCGCGAGATGTCCTTGCCGATGACGTGGACGTCCGCGGGCCAGTACTTCCGGAACAGCTCGGATTCTGTGTTCGGGAAGCCGACGCCGGTCAGGTAGTTGGTCAGCGCGTCCACCCAGACGTACATGACGTGGTCCGGATTGCCCGGAACGGGAACGCCCCAGTCGAAGGACGTGCGGCTGATCGACAGATCCTCGAGGCCGCCCTTGACGAAGCTGATGACCTCGTTGAAGCGGCTGTGCGGTGCACCGAAGGTAGGGTGGTCCGCGTAGAGGGCCAGCAGCCGGTCCTGGTAAGAGGAGAGCTTGAAGAAGTAGCTCTCTTCCTCGGTCCACGTCACCTCGGTGCCGGTTTCGGACGCATAGCGAAGGCCGTCGGCCTGCACCTCGGTCTCGTCCTCGACGAAATAGCGCTCGTCGCGGACCGAGTACCAGCCGGCGTACTTGGAGAGGTAGATGTCCCCGTTCGCTTCCATCCGCTGCCAAAGCGCCTTGGCCGCCTCGTAGTGGTCCGGGTCCGTCGTGCGGATGAAACGGCTCAGGGAGATGCCGAGGTCATCGCTCATCTGGCGGAATGCGGCCGAGTTGCGGTCGGCGAGCTCCTTGACCGGGATGCCTTCCTTTTCCGCCGTCTGCTGCATCTTCAGTCCGTGCTCGTCCGTGCCGGTCATAAAGAAGACGTCGTAGCCGTCCAGGCGCTTGAAGCGCGCCATCGCATCGGTGGCGATGACCTCGTAGGCGTGGCCGATGTGCGGCACGCCGTTGGGGTAGCTGATGGCTGTAGTGATGTAGAACGGGGTTTTTTCGGAAATGGTCACAGCTTAAACCTAGATCAGTTCGGTGAGGGTATCGCTCTGGCGGACGAGTTCGTGGTCATGTGAAGCCACCAGGACGGCGATCCCGTCCGACGTCGTGTCCTTGAGGATGCTGATGATGCGGTTCGCCGCTGACCGGTCCAGGCTCGCGGTCGGCTCGTCGACCACCAGCACGCGCGTGCCCAGGATCAGGGCGCGGGCGATCGCCACACGCTGGCGCTCACCGCCGGAGAGCTGGGCCGGGCGGTGCCGCATGCGCCGGCCCAGGCCCACAAGGTCCAGGAGGTCCTTGGCCATGTCGCGGCGTTTGTCCACCTCGCCGTCGGGCACGGCGGGCAGCAGCACGTTCTCGAGTGCGCTCATCCCGTCGATCAAGGCGCCGCCCTGGTCGACGTAGCCGATCAGGGCGCGACGGCGGTCCGCGATTTCGTCGTCGCCCATGGTTTCGAGGGAGTCGCCCTCCCAGAACACCCGGCCCGACGTCGGCAGGGTCAGGCCCGCGCCGACGGTGAGGATGCTGGTCTTGCCCGAGCCGGAGCGGCCGGCGACGCAGTGCATTTCACCGGCGTGCAGGGTCATGTTGAAGTCGTCCACCACGTTGACTGCTTCGGCACCGCCCTTGCCGCCGCCGTAGTGGATCGTGATGTTGCTGAGCTCCAACGGCGTGGCGTGGTCGGCGGCCTTCACGATCGTGTTGGCGCGCGTCTGGTGGGCGCCGCGGCGGGTGCTTGCCGTCATCTGCTCGTGAGCCTCACGGTCAAGGTTCAGGTCGTTGTTCATCGGACCACTTTCGTTGCAATCGGAATCCAGCAAAGTACAGCCACGAGCCCGGCGATGGCGGCCCAGAGCGCGGCATAGGGGGCGAGGAGGAGGCCGACGCCGAGGGCGCCGAGGATTCCCAGCGGCAGCGCGACCGTCCCCACCATGGCATTTTCAAAGAGGCGGACCTGGCCCAGCATGTCCGGGTTCCAGCCCATCGCCTGCAGCGTGCCGAGGTATTGGCGCTTAGCCTGCAGCTCGAACCGGCCGGTGACCATCGTGAGTACCAGGCCGACGGCGACGCCGGACAGTCCGAGGATGATACTCGGCAGCGCGATGGACGTGGCGGCCAGCCCGCTGAGCGCGCTCGCCCCGGCGGCCCGCGGAATGTCGATCAGCAGGGCGACCATGCCCCCGACCGCCGCCGCGAAGACGCCGACGGCGACAGCAAGTGAGATGGTATTGAACTTGTTGGTGCTCAACTGCCGGTTGGCGAAGGTCAACGGGGAGTCCACGGCGATGAGTCGCTCATCGTGCTGCGGTTCCTGGTCCACCACCTCGCGGTGGCGCAGCTGCTGTGCGGCGAAGAAGGCTGCGCCGGCGTAGAGCACCAGCACGGAGGCCGAGACGATCGCCGTGGCCGGGTTCCAGCTGACCAGGCTCAGGACGATTCCGGCGACGGCCAGCAGGGCAGCTCCCACCCCGAATTCGGCAAGCACCCAGGACCGTATCCGGCGCTGGGTCCAGCCCATGGCACGCAGGGTTCCGGCCTCGGCGCGGCGCTTCCGCACGTAGCTCACTGTCGAGGCACCGGTCAACAGGGCGGCGCCGCAGAGGGTAAGGAAAAGCAGGGTCAGGTTGGTGGCGGTGAGGGAACCGGAGACGGCGTCCGCGGCGTCCTGGCGGACCCACGACTGCTGCACGGTGCCGAGCGGCGTTTCCTTGCCGGCGTCGTCCTTGGTGTAACCGGGGACGAAGATGCTCGCGTCCTCGCGGGCCGAGCCGGCAACGATGGTTGCCTGGAGGCCCATGTCGCGGATCTCGTTGGCGAGTTTCTCAACCTCGGGCTGTGCTTCTTTCCAGCTGCCGGGCGCCTTGGCGCGGATGCGCACGGCGTCGATTACGGCGGCGTTGTCCTCGTAGCCGCGGGCGGCGGCGAGGCCGTAGTAGTCCGTGATGGCGCCGGCGGACTGGCTGGCCAGGCCCGTGGCGCTGAGCGAGGGCTTCAGCTCGGTGTTCTCGACGTCCTTGCCGGAGGCGTCCTTGGTGAGTGTGAACGGCGTGGGGTCGTAGCCGCCCAGGGGCAGGCGGTTGACGTCGCCGGCGGCCTCCTTGACCTGCTCGGCGTCGAACGTGCCGTAGACCATGGCGAGCGGCGTGGCGAGCTTCTTGCCGGTTTCAAGGTCTGAGCGGTAGGAGCGCTCGTCGACGGGCTTGCGCTGGGTCTGGTCCACGGGCTCGCCCTGGGCGGATTTCTCCGGGAGGCGGTTCACGGTGACCCAGTCGCCGGGGGTTGCGCTTTTGTCCACGGCGCCGTTGCCGGCGGTCTCGCCGTCGGTGTACTTCGGGGCGGAGGCGAAGTCGGTGCTCCAGGTGGCGGGGTTGTAGAGGCCCTGGCTGAAGCTTCCGGTGTCGCCGAGCAGCTGCGTGAGATCTTTGGACCCGGGCCAGGCCAGGGCGAACGGGGACTTGGAAACGAACGGCAGGTAGTCCTTGTCCAGCGAGCGGGTCACGGTCCCGACGTCCTTGGTGACGTTGCCGGAGGCGTCGACTTCCTCGATCTTGACCGAGTACTTGAGGTCAAGGGAGGTGCCGGAGCGGACAATCAGCGGAATCGCCTGCGAGTCTTCGGTCAGCAGGCCGTTGCGCTTGGCCTGCTGGTACTGGCTCATCAGAGGAGCCCAGTACTTGAGCTTGACGCCGAGGAAATCGGGGCCTTCCTTCAGTTCGTCCATGCCGATGCCGGTGGTGAAGAGGCTTTCGAAGTGGCGGCCGATGGCCCCGGCGTTGCGGGCGTCGGCGGGCGGCGCCTTCTCCAGCGGGGCGAGGAAGTCACCGGCGGGCCCGAGCAGGGCGCGTTCGGAGACGGGGTCGACGGCGACGACGGATTCCGTCACCTGCGGCGCGAGCGGCAGCGAGACGGAGAGGTTGAAGAGGTTGTGCTCGGAGCCGCCGGCCGGGGCCGGGAACTTGATGCCGGTCTCCCCCGCCGGGCCCTCGATGCGGACATTCTTGCCGCCGGCCACCTGCTCCTCGATGAGCTGCGCTTTGCCGAGCGATCCTTCGGCCGTGGTCTTGAACAGGGTGTGATCGGACTGGCCATCGGAGCTGACCGCGCTGGCGGTGAGCCGGTACTTCTTGGGCGTGTCGGACAGGACCGACTCCGCGGCGGGCCATTTGCTCGGATCGGTGGCGCTGGGGTCACCGGCGGTGCCGGCGAGTCCGGCGTTGAAGCCGAGGTAGTCCGTGGCCTCCAGACGCGGGGACTCGAGGTTCTGGGTGACGCGGGAGACGAGGCTGATCGGTGCCGCCACGGAAGTGCCGGAGAGCTTGCGCAGGGAGTCCAGCTGCTCGAAGCTGATGCCTCCCTGGCCTGCGGCGATTTCCGGCTGCATGAGCCCGCCGTTGTCAGGCGCCTTTGCCTGGACGAGAACGTCGTAGAGCCCCCGGGAATTCTGGTCAACGGTCCGGTTCAGGGCGGCCTGCGACTGGCCCTGGACGAGGACCGAAAGGCACATGGCCACGATCAAAATGGACGCGGTCAGCAGAAGCACTCTGCTTCTGATGAACCTCTGGACGGCGTTCATTGGGCTCCTGAAAGCTGGATTGCGTGCGCACACCACAGTTCATTCCGAGGCGGAAGTTGAAGGCGTCCCCTGCCGGGTGTGCAAAAGTAAAGGCCGGGCTGCCGGCCGGATCCGAAAATCGGACGTAGCCATTGTACGCAGACCAGCCATGTGTTCGCGGACACCGGCTGCGGTCAGCCGCCGCCGGTGTCCGCGGTGAAGACATCAGTCCTCGAGATCGACCTCGCGCACCATGTCGGCGCCGATTCCGGCCTTGATGGCGTCCAGGACCTGCTGCGGAACGGAGCTGTCGATGGTCAGCAGCGCGAGCACCTGGCCGCCCTCGTCCTGCCGCGCCACCTGCATGCCGGCGATGTTGATGTTGTTCATGCCGAGGATGTGGCCGATGGTGCCGATCACGCCGGGGCGGTCCGAGTAGGCAACCACCACAAGGTGTTCGCTGATGGGGATCTCCACCTCGAAGCCGTTGATCCCTACGAGCTTCTGGATCTGCTTGGGGCCGGTCAGGGTGCCGGCCACGGAGATCTGCGTGCCGTCGCTGAGGGCGCCGCGCAGGGTCAGGACGTTGCGGTACGACTCGGTGTCCGGCGTCGTGATCAGGCGGACGTTGATGCCGCGCTGCTCGGCGATCACGGGGGCGTTGACGTAGGAGACCTGCTCGGTCACGACGTCGGCGAAGATGCCCTTGAGCGCCGCGAGTTCGAGGACCTTGACGTCGAGGGAGGAGATTTCTCCGGCAACCTCGACGTCAAACTGGGTGAGCGAGGCGTGCGTCATCGCGGTGAAGATGCGGCCCAGCTTTTCCACCAGCGCGATGCCCGGCCGGACGTCCGGGGCGATCACGCCGCCGGCCACGTTGACGGCATCCGGAACAAGCTCCCCGGCCAGGGCCAGGCGGACGGACCGTGCGACCGAGACGCCGGCCTTTTCCTGGGCTTCGTCCGTGGACGCGCCCAGGTGCGGGGTGACCACCACGTTGTCCATCTTGAAGAACGGCAGGTCGGTGCTGGGCTCCTTGACGAAGACGTCGACGCCGGCACCGGCGATTTCGCCGGCCTCCAGCGCGGCGTAGAGGGCTTCCTCGTCGACGAGGCCGCCGCGGGCGACGTTGACGACGTACGCGGTGCTCTTCATCTTCCTGAAGGACTCGGCGCCGAGCATGCCGACAGTCTCCGGCGTCTTGGGCATGTGGATGCTGATGAAGTCCGACTGGGCCAGCAGCTCGTCGAAGGTCACCAGCTGCACGCCGAGCTGGGCTGCGCGGGCGGAGGTGATGTACGGGTCATAGGCGAGGATCTTGGTGTCGAAGCCCTTCAGCCGGGCGGCGACGAGGGCGCCGATCCGGCCCAGGCCGATGATGCCGATCTTCTTCTCGAAGAGTTCGATGCCGGTGTACTTGGAGCGCTTCCACTCGCCGTCCTTGAGCGCCGCGGACGCCTGCGGGATGTGGCGGGCCAGGCTCAGGATGTGGCCGACGGTCAGTTCCGCGGCAGAGACGATGTTCGAGGTGGGGGCGTTCACCACCATGACACCGGCCTGGGTGGCCGCTTTGATGTCGACGTTGTCGAGGCCGACGCCTGCGCGGGCTATCACCTTGAGGTTCTTCGCGGCGGCGATGGCCTCGGCGTCCACCTGGGTGGCGGAGCGGACCAGGATCGCGTCGACGTCGGCGATCGCAGAGAGCAGCTGGGATCGGTCCGCGCCATCGGTCTGCCGGATTTCAAAGTCCGGTCCAAGGGCGTCGATCGTGGCGGGCGAAAGTTCCTCAGCGAGGAGTACTACAGGTTTGGTGCTTGTCACCGGTGACCTCTTTAGCTCTCTTGTATTCAGGTGGGGATTTTGGTGCAACGGGCGGTGCGGGTGTCGCAGGTGGTGCTCCACAGCAGGGAAGCCGGACCCCAGTGATGGTGTCCGGCTCCCCCTGCCGGTCAGTGCCTAGCGGGCCACTGAGCCTTCGGTGTAGTCGTCTTCGTTCTTGATCCAGGAGAACAGCTTCCGCAGTTCGCGGCCGGTGGCCTCGATCGGGTGGTCCTCACCCTTCTTGCGGAGCGCCTTGAACTCGGGGGCGCCGGCGTCCTGGTCGTCGATGAAGCGCTTGGCGAAGGTTCCGTCCTGGATGTCCGCGAGGACAGCCTTCATGTTTTCCTTCACGTCCGGCGTGATGACGCGCGGGCCGGAGACGTAGTCGCCGTACTCGGCGGTGTCGGAGACGCTCCAGCGCTGCTTGGCGATGCCGCCTTCAACCATGAGGTCGACGATGAGCTTCAGCTCGTGCAGCACCTCGAAGTAGGCAACTTCGGGCTTGTAGCCGGCCTCGGTGAGGACCTCGAAGCCGTACTGGATCAGCTGGGAGGCGCCGCCGCAGAGGACAGCCTGCTCGCCGAAGAGGTCCGTTTCGGTCTCTTCGGTGAACGTGGTCTCGATGACGCCGGCGCGGGTGCCGCCGATGGCCTTGGCGTAGGACAGTGCCAGTTCCCGGGCCTTGCCGGACGGGTTCTGCTCGACGGCGATCAGGTCCGGCACGCCGCGGCCGGCTTCGAACTCGCGGCGGACGATGTGGCCCGGGCCCTTGGGGGCAACGAGGGCGACGTCGACGTCGGCCGGCGGCTGGATGTAGCCGTACCGGATGTTGAAGCCGTGGCCAAAGAACAGGGCGTCGCCGGCCTGCAGGTTCGGGGCGATGTCCTCGGCGTACACGTGGCGCTGGACCTGGTCCGGGGTGAGGACCATGATCAGGTCGGCTTCGGCGACGGCGGCGGCGACGTCGAGGACGCGCAGGCCCTCGGCCTCGGCCTTGGCTCGGGACTTGGAGTCGGCCTTCAGGCCGACGCGGACGTCAACACCGGAATCGCGCAGGCTGAGGGCGTGGGCGTGGCCCTGGGAGCCGTAACCGATGACGGCGACGGTGCGGCCCTGGATGATCGACAGGTCGGCGTCGTCGTCGTAGAACATTTCAGTCACTGGGGTGTCTCCTTTTGAGTGGATTCTTTGGTGGTGCTTGTCGGTGAAATTTTTGTCATAGCTGGTGTGGTGCTGCGGCAGGCTACGCGCTGCGTAGGGCCCGGTCGCTCATGGAGCGGGATCCCCGCCCGACGGCCAAGGTGCCGGACTGCACGATTTCGCGGATGCCGAAAGGCTCCAGCACTGAGAGCAGTGCCGTGAGCTTTTCCGGGTGGCCCGTTGCCTCAATGACCACCGACTCTGTAGAGACGTCGACCACTGATGCGCGGAACAGGTCTGCAGCCTGGGTGACCTGCAGCCGTGTTGCGGCATCCGCACGTACCTTGACCAGGATGTGGTCACGCTGTACGGAAGATTCGGAGGTGAGCTCGACGATCTTGATCACGTTGACCAGCTTGTTCAGCTGTTTGGTGATCTGTTCGATGAGCTCGCCGTCGGCGTCGACGACGACGGTCATCCGGGACATGCCCGGAACTTCCGTCGGGCCGACAGCCAGGGAGTTGATGTTGAAGGCCCGGCGGGCGAAGAGGCTGGCGACGCGGGTCAGCACACCGGGCTTGTCTTCGACCAGAACGGACAGTGTGTGGCGGGTCATGTTCAGTCCTCCTCTTCCCATTCCGGGGTCATGTTGCGGGCAACCTGGATCTGGTCGTTGCTGACTCCGGCGGGGACCATCGGCCACACCATGGAGTTGGGGCTCACGACGAAGTCAATGACCACCGGGCGGTCGTTGATTTCCAGGGCCTTCTGGATGGTGGCGTCGATGTCCTCGTCGCGTTCGCAGCGGAACGAGGCGCAGCCGTAGGCGTCCGCCAGCTTGACGAAGTCCGGGATCCGGACGGTGTCATGGCCGGTGTTGAGGTCGGTGTTGGAGTAGCGGCCCTCGTAGAACAGGGTCTGCCACTGCCGCACCATGCCGAGGGAGGAGTTGTTGATGATGGCGACCTTGATCGGGATCTTGTTGATCGCGCACGTGGCCAGTTCCTGGTTGGTCATCTGGAAGCAGCCGTCACCGTCGATGGCCCACACCACGCGGTCCGGGTTGCCCACCTTGGCGCCCATTGCGGCCGGTACGGCGTAGCCCATGGTGCCGGCCCCGCCGGAGTTCAGCCAGGCGTGCGGGCGTTCGTACTTGATGAACTGGGAGGCCCACATCTGGTGCTGTCCCACTCCTGCGACGTACACGCCTTCGGGGCCCGTGAGGGCGCCGATGCGTTCGATCACACGCTGCGGGGCGCTGAGGCCGTCGTCGGGTTCGGTCCAGCCCAGCGGGTAGGTTTCCTTGAGGTTGTTCAGGAACGCCCACCAGTTGGTGTAGTCCGGGGTGCCGGAGACGGCGAACAGGGCGCGCAGGGCGTCGCTGAGTTCCGGGATGATCTCCTTGACCGAGCCCACGATCGGCACGTCGGCGGTGCGGTTCTTGGAGATCTCGGCCGGGTCGATGTCCGCGTGGATGACCTTCGCGTTAGGGGCGAAGGACTTCAGCACGCCCGTCACCCGGTCATCGAAACGGGCCCCGAGCGTGATCAGCAGGTCCGACTGCTGCAGGGCCGTCACGGCCGAGACCGTGCCGTGCATGCCCGGCATGCCGACGTGCTGCGGGTGCGAGTCCGGGAAGACGCCGCGGGCCATCAGCGTGGTGACCACGGGGGCGCCGGAGAGTTCCGCGAGCTCCAGCAGCTCCGCCGAGGCGTGGGCCTTGACGACGCCGCCGCCCACGTAGAGAACAGGCTTGCTGGCCGCAGCGATGAGACGCGCGGCTTCGCGGACCTGCTTGTTGTGGCCACGAAGCACCGGGTGATAGCCGGGCAGGTCCACCTTGGGCGGCCAGGAGAAGGTCATCTGGCCCTGCTGGGCGTCCTTGGCGACGTCCACCAGGACGGGGCCCGGGCGGCCGGTCGAGGCGAGGTGAAATGCCTCGGCCATCACGTGCGGGATGTCGTTGGGGTCGGTCACGAGGAAGGAGTGCTTCGTGATCGGCATGGTGATGCCGACGATGTCCGCCTCCTGGAAGGCATCGGTGCCGATGACCCCGCTGGAGACCTGGCCGGTGATGGCCACCATCGGCACGGAGTCCATGTGGGCGTCCATGATGGCGGTAACGAGGTTGGTGGCGCCCGGACCCGAGGTGGCGATGCACACGCCGACCCGTCCGGTAACCATGGCGTAGCCTTGCGCGGCGTGGCCGGCTCCCTGTTCGTGACGGACCAGAACGTGGTTCATTCGGGAAGCCATCAAGGGGTCATAGGTGGGCAGGATCGCGCCACCGGGCAAACCAAAAATATCCTCCACGCCGAGTTCTTCGAGCGCACGGACAATTGCTTGTGAACCGGTCATCACCGTCGGGGGTACGACGTTGTTCGGTCCAAGGACAGGAGAGACGGCAGCAGAGTCGACGCCGGCGTCGGCCGGACGTTCGACGCGTTCAGGAGCCTTAGGGGCTCCAGCGGACTTTGTGGCCATCAGCGAGGGGCTGATCGGCGATCCTTTGCTCATCGGACTCTTCCTTAGTGGATCTACGGTGGGATCTTCGGTGATCGTGGAACTGCTGATACTGAATGACGCTGGTGTTACCGGTGGTGCGGAAATAAAAAAACCCCTCAGCCTGACGGCTCTTCGAGGGGTTTGCGCGTGACGGTTCGTTACCAGTCGGGCTATGGAGCCACGCGCTTGGTAAGTACGACGGAGACACCTGCAGCGGCGCCAGCGGTAACGAATGCGATCATGCGTTCAGTTTTCCCTCTTAGTGAGACGTGTGTCAACGAGCCTGCGCCCTGTCTCACTATTTGGACTTCGTCGTCCACCTGCTGGGACCCGGGAGGCGGCCGAGGCCGCCTCCCGGGCCCGGAATCACCCGCAGTAGGCGCCGGTGGAGGCGCTGTGGACGAGTTTGGCGTACTTGGCGAGAACGCCCTTGGTGAACTTGGCCGGGAGCGGCTCCCAGCCGACCTTGCGGGCTTCGAGCTCCGCCTCATCGACCAGGAGGTCGAACGAGCGGGCCGCGATGTCCACGCGGATCCGGTCGCCGTCCTGGACGAAGGCGATGGGGCCGCCGTCGACGGCTTCCGGGGCGACGTGGCCGATGCAGAGGCCGGTGGTTCCGCCGGAGAAGCGGCCGTCGGTCAGCAGCAGCACGTCCTTGCCGAGGCCCGCACCCTTGATGGCGCCGGTGATGGCGAGCATCTCGCGCATGCCCGGTCCGCCCTTGGGGCCTTCGTATCGGATGACGACGACGTCACCGGCCTTGATCCGGCCGTTGTCGAGCGCATCCAGGGCGCCTTGCTCGCGCTCGAAGACGCGGGCGGTGCCCTCGAAGACGTCGGCGTCGAAGCCGGCGCTCTTCACGACGGCGCCCTCGGGTGCCATCGTGCCGTGCAGGATGGTGATGCCGCCGGTCTTGTGGATCGGGTTGTCCATGGCGCGGAGGATCTTGCCGTCCAGGTCCGGCGGGTTGATCGCCGCAAGGTTCTCCGCGACGGTCTTGCCGGTGACGGTGAGGCAGTCGCCGTGCAGCAGGCCGGCGTCGAGCAGTGCCCGCATGATGACCGGCACGCCGCCGATCTTGTCGACGTCGGTCATGACGTAGCGGCCGAACGGCTTAAGGTCACCCAGGTGCGGGATTTTGTCGCCGATGCGGTTGAAGTCGTCCAGGGTCAGTTCCACCTCGGCCTCGCGGGCGATGGCGAGCAGGTGCAGCACGGCGTTGGTGGAGCCGCCGAAAGCCATGGTCACGGCGATGGCGTTTTCGAACGCCTTTTTGGTCATGATGTCGCGAGCCGTGATGCCCTTGCGCAGGAGGTTGACCACGGCCTCGCCGGACTTGCGGGCAAATTCGTCGCGGCGGCGGTCCGCGGAGGGCGGCGCGGCCGAGCCGGGAAGGGACATGCCCAGCGCTTCGCCGATGCAGGCCATCGTGTTGGCGGTGTACATGCCGCCGCAGGCGCCTTCACCCGGGCAGATGGCCTTTTCGATGCGGGTCAGGTCTTCCAAGCTCATCTTGCCGGCGGCACAGGCGCCCACGGCCTCGAAGGCGTCGATGAGGGTGACTTCCCTTTCGGAGCCGTCCTCCAGTTTGACCCAGCCGGGCATGATGGAGCCGGCGTAGAGGAAGACGCTGGCGAGATCCAGGCGCGCGGCCGCCATCAGCATGCCCGGCAGCGACTTGTCGCAGCCGGCCAGCAGCACGGAGCCGTCGATGCGTTCGGCCTGCATGACGGTTTCGACGGAGTCGGCGATGACTTCGCGGGAGACCAGGGAGAAGTGCATGCCTTCGTGACCCATGGAGATGCCGTCCGAGACGGAGATGGTGCCGAACTGCATCGGGAACCCGCCGCCGGCGTGCACGCCTTCCTTGGCACCCTGGGCCAGCCGGTTCAGGGAGAGGTTGCAGGGAGTGATTTCATTCCACGAGCTCGCGACGCCGATCTGGGGCTTGGCAAAGTCATCGTCACCCATGCCGACCGCCCGGAACATTCCGCGCGCGGGCGCGGCGTGGATTCCGTCGGTGACGACCCGGCTGCGGGGCTTGATGTCCGGTTGGGTGACTGTCGCTGTTGTGGTGTCCTCACTCATGGGTGAAAGTCTAGGGCTCCGCCGCAGAGGGTAACGACCCGGATCCGAGCATTAAGCGGAAAACCGGGAATGTTTCGATCAAATAGTGGACTATCGTCTCACCTGATGGACTCCAGGGCCGGTGGCGCCCAGTCCGGGTGAGCGGCGTCACGCAACTCGGGTGCCTCGGCGACAGACTGCGCCTCGGCCTTAAGCAGGGTGAGTACCTGCTGGATGGTGGTCCGGGCGGCGACGTCCGGACGTGCCAGGGCGACAATGCTGCGGCTTGCCTTGACCCCGGCCAGCGGGCGCAGCACGAAACCCCGGCCTTGGTTTTTCAGGGCCGTATAGCGCGGCAGCAGGCTCAGCCCGTGCCCGGCACTGACGAGGGCCTCAAGGACCCGCAGATCAGGGAACAGCTGGGCGCGGACTGCCGGGGAATCGGCCTGCACCTCGATCTGGCGGAGGACCGTGTCGAACGGGAACCCCTCCGGCACGCCCATCCACGGGTATCCGATCACGTCGGCAGCACGCAGTATCTCCTTGCCGGCCAGCTCATGGCCTTCGGGGATCGCGACATCGAGGGGCTCGTCCAGGAGAGGCACCACCGTCAGCCCCAGCCGGGCAAAGACATCGGGCCCGTCGACACTGTGCGCCAGCACAATGTCATAGTCGGCCGTGAGGCCCGCGAAGCCCGCCACGTTGGGATCCTCGAAGTGCGCCTGGAAGCGGAGACCGTCGATGGCCTTGACGCGGTGCAGCAGGCCGGGAAGGAACATCTCGGCGGCGCTCGGGAAGAACGCGGCCTTGACATGGGTCTGCCAGCCGCGCCGGTAGGTGTCGATGGTGGCCTCCGCGCGGGCCATGGCAGTGGAAACCTCGGCGGCAGCTCCCGCCATGGCGAGCCCGGCCTCGGTGAGGCGCACTCCCCTGCCGGACTTTTCGACCAGGACCACCCCCAGTTCGTCCTGCAGCGTTTTGAGCTGCTGCGAGACGGCAGAGGGTGTGACCCTCATGGCCTCGGCCGTGGCCCCGACCGTGCCGCGGTCAGCCAGTTCACGGAGAATCCGCAGTCTCTTGAAATCCATGAACAGAGGCTACAGGGCGGGCGGACCGGAGGGTGGACAGCCCCCGCAG
This sequence comes from Arthrobacter sp., assembly GCA_035466775.1. Taxonomy (GTDB): domain Bacteria; phylum Actinomycetota; class Actinomycetes; order Actinomycetales; family Micrococcaceae; genus Arthrobacter. The sequence continues at coordinate 4,416 of DATIUQ010000217.1, read as the reverse complement.
GCGGACGTACCGTCAAACAACGGCAACCTCGCCTTGTGGACAGAAAGGCTCTGCTATGGATTGGATCATCTGGCTCGTCGTTATCGTGGCCATTGTCGCCGTCGTCTGGTGGCTCCTGAACCGCAACAGCTCCCGCGGACGCTCCGGCTCTGCGGGAACGGGGACCGGGGCTGCGGCAGTTGAGGATTCCGCGCATCCCCACCCGCATGACGTCGACCACGACGCCAGTCACCGCGGGGCCCTGTCCGGCGGCGGTTCGGCCGCCTCGGCGTCGGCCGCCGGCCTGGCATGGATGCCCACGGCCGCGGGCTTCAACCAGGCCGAACCTGAGGTCGAGCCGGAACCCGCCCCCGACCCCGTCGCCGCGGCCGAGGACGCAGCAGCCGTCGAGGCGCATGCCAGGGCGCGGGCAGCGGCTGCGGCCGCAGCTGAGGTGTCAGGGGGCACTGCGGAGCCGGACGCCGGGGCCACCCCTGCGGCTGTTGCATCACCGGCCGAGACTGCCTCGGCCGAAAGCCCTGAATGGGAAACCCAGTGGTCCGAGACCCCGCCGGCTGAACCGCATGCCGCCGTTCACCCGGAACCGGTTCACCCGGAACCGACTCACGGCGCCAGTGCACACGCCGCGGGTGCCGCCGCCGCAGGTGCCGCGGCCGGCGTCCCCGTGCACCATCCTGAATACACTGAGCCCCACGCCCCGACGCTCCCCGGCGCCGAATCCGCTGCCGCGGAAGCTGACGCCGAGGCGGAGGCGGAAGCCAGGGCCGGAATGGCCGCGGAAGGCAGGACCGCTGGGCCGGCTGCACCGCCGTCGCCGGCAACGGCCGAGTCACCCATCGCTGAGGCCGAGACCCGGCAGACCGCCATGTCCTCGGCCGCGTCCGAAACGGCTGCGAGCCATGAGGCTGCACCTGCCGAACCCACCGGCCACCTGGCCGCCGACCAGCCGTATGGCGAGGGATCGGCGGCACCGGCCGCCGACGGCAGCGGACCGGAGGGCTTCACCGTCAAAGGCAACGCCTCGTCGATGATTTACCACGACGAGACCAGCCCCGCCTTCGAGGAAACCCGCGCCGAGGTCTGGTTCCTGTCCGCGGCCCATGCCGAAGCCGCGGGCTTCCGGCCACCGCGCCGGACGCGGCAGTAGGCCGGGGTGCGGGCTGAGGACCGCAGTACGGGACGGGAAGACGGCCTGGCTGGGCCGGCGACAGGGCGTTGCGCAGCAGCCGCTGCCCGCCCTTTGCGGCCCGCTGGCCGTTCCGCGGGCCCACGGGGCTGGGTAGGCCTGGCGGCCGCCGTCGCGATCCTGCTGAGCGGTTGCACGTCCGACGGCAACCCCGCTCCTGCCGGCACCGCTCCCCCGGCCGGCAGCGAACCCTCTGCCTCCGGCACGCCGGGGTCGGGCGCCTCCGGGAGCGCGCCGGGCGTGACCCAGCCGACGGTTGTCGAACAGATCGGCGCCGAATTGCAGGTGCCGTGGTCCACGGTCTTTCTGCCGGACGGCACCGCCGTCATTTCCGAGCGCGAGAGCGCCCGCCTCCGGACCATCGCGCCCGGCGCAGGCAGCGGTCCGGCCGGCACGCTCGGGACGGTGCCCGACGTCGTTCCCGACGGCGAAGGCGGGCTGCTGGGGCTGGCGTTGTCCCCGGACTTCGCCACGGACCGGCACCTCTACGCCTACTTCACCGCCGCAGGCGACAACCGGATCGCGCGGCTGCGGCTCGAGGAGAGGGAGGGGAAGCTGGAGCTGGGGACTTCCGAGGTCATCTTCAGCGGCATCCCCAAGGCCCGCACGCACAATGGCGGGCGGATCCGCTTCGGCCCGGACGGATACCTGTACGTCGGCACCGGCGACTCACAGCGCCGCGCCCAGCCCCAGGACCAGAACGCGCTCGGCGGCAAGATCCTGCGGATTACTCCTGAGGGTCGGCCTGCCCCGGGCAATCCCTTCGGCGACAACCCGGTGTACAGCCTGGGCCACCGGAACGTCCAGGGACTTGCCTGGGACAGCGCCGGCCGGCTGTGGGCGAGCGAATTCGGGCCCAACGTCGACGACGAGCTCAACCTGATCGTGCCTGGCGGCAATTACGGCTGGCCGGACGTCACGGGCGCGCCGCGCCGCGCAGGCTTCCTGGACGCGAAGGTGGTGTGGCCGTCGACGGCGGAATCCTCCCCCAGCGGCCTCGAAATCGTTGGCGACACGGCCTACCTGGGCGCGCTGCGCGGCCAGAGGTTGTGGGAGGTTCCCCTGAACGGCGAATTCGCCGGCGAACCTGTGGGCTATTTCACACGGGCGTACGGGAGGATCAGGGACGTTTCGCTGGCTCCGGACGGCCGCCTGTGGATGCTCAATAACAACCAAAACCCTGATTCTGTACTGGTTTTGGAGCTCCCGGGGTAGTGGCGGCGAGTGCCGCTCCGCCCGATTTCACACTCCGCCCAAACTCGTGTAGAGTTTCATGTCGTTGCGGAGAACAACGCGGGAATAAAAAGACCGCGAGGAACGAAAACAACAGATGCACCTCTAGCTCAACTGGCAGAGCAATTGACTCTTAATCAATGGGTTCCGGGTTCGAGTCCCGGGGGGTGCACCAACAACAAAACCCCGTCTTTACTGGCTTAGCCACGAAAGCGGGGTTTTGTTTTGCCCGGCATCGGCCGCCAACCCAAGACGTCGGCCTACCGTTCGTGGGCGATCTCGTCGCCGGAGCGACCACGAAGTCGTCGCCGCGCGGCTCGTCGCGGACGTCAGCGAGTTCGAAGGCCGGCTCCAAGACCATGGCCCCCACGGCGCCGCCATCGACTTCATTGAGCTCTTCGATGAGCCGGCGCGCGTACTCGGCCATCGCGACCTACGGCGGGGCGCGACTTCCCCGTCATCGGCTCAGGTCTTGGTCAGGAAGAGTTCCCGGTCCGGCAAGCTGTGCCCGGCCGGGGCGGGGCTAATCAGGAGTACCCCGACCTGGGAGTTCTCCACCCGGCCCGCGGTGCCCGAAGATTGGCGCAACTCCGGCTGAGGCACCTGGGAGCGTGCCATAGGCATCCTCAAGTGCGAGCCCTTATCATCTGACGTATGCGTAGACAAATGTTCGCACTTGGGGTGGCGGCAGTCCTACTGACCGGCTGCTTCGGCCCTGCACCTCAGCCGGACGTAACGACGGCGGCGCCGGCCACCACGTCGGCATCAGCTACGCCGACGCCGACGCCTATGCTTTCGACCGGCTCCGCCGCGACGGACCTGAACTGGGGCACTCCGATCAGCGGCGACGAGTTCGACTATTTCGGCGCGCCGGACGCCGCGAAGTGGTCTGTGTACAACAGCGCCGGGCACGCGGGGAATGGCATTCGGAGTCCCCAGCAGGTCACGGTAGACGGTTCCAAAATGGTCATAACCGGAACCCCGGACGGCACGACGGCCGGCATAAGCGCGAAATTTGGACGGCAGAAGTACGGCCGGTGGGAGGTCCGCGCGGCGGCATCGGGTGACAACGAGTACCACATGGTGGCGCTCCTCTGGCCCGATAGTAGGAATTGGCCGTGCGACGGCGAAATTGACTACGCGGAGACTGCTGGTGACTGGAACGTCATCAAGTTCTTCCACCACTATTCATGTTCGAATTCGGCGACGTCTGCGTCCAAGGCCCTGGACGTTACGCAGTTCCACAACTACGCGCTTGACTGGTCTCCAAATGGCGTCGTCGGCTACATCGACGGGGTGAAGTGGTTTGAGGACAACGACCCCGCGCACCAGCCTCCCGGTCCGATGCACCAGACGCTGCAACTGGACTGGTTCCCGGACAGCACCGATAACGGCGCTGGCGAGATGCGAGTGGATTGGGTTCGTGTCTATGCGGCAGCTCCCCCTCCCCCGCTGGCATCCAGTGAGTCATTTGAGTTCGCCGCCGCCGGGGATATAAACCCTGAAGGCAACACGTCGGCGACGTCGCACAGTGGTAAGAACGCGGCCAGCATCATCGCCGGTCTCAACGATGGTTCGCTGGACAACTTCCTTGCGCTGGGCGATTTCCAGTATGACAAGGGCACCTGTTCCGCGCTGGAGGCTTACGACCAGTTGTGGGGTCCGGCCAAGGCCAAGACGTACTGGACCGCTGGCCCGAATCATGATGTCGAGCCCGGCCGGAGCGACGTCGACCGGTACATGGACGGGCAGTGCGTGTCCACGGACAAGAGCGCGACCAGCTCCGACCTGGGACGGTTCCAGGACGCTCTGGAATGGTATTCGTTCGACAAGGGCAACTGGCATATTCTTGTGGCGCCGACAGCCACCTGGCGTTATGACGCTGAGAGGGCGCGAGCGATGACCTCGGAGATGGATGCCGACCTGAAAGCGGCAAAAGGTGCGGGAAAGCATCTGGCGGTTGTCCAACACGATCCGTATTTCACCAGCAACACGTC
>DATIUQ010000216.1:0-2866 GCA_035466775.1 Arthrobacter sp. | reverse complement strand
GCTCCTGGCCCGGGCCCGCGCCGCGGATTCCACCACCCTGGTCCTCGCCTGCGGCCAGGGCGACCCGGCCAGCCAGGGAATCGAGACCAAGGGCGCGGCGCCCACCGGCGTCGGGCACTCCGTCGTCGTCTCGCCCTTCGGCGAAGTCCTGGAAGAGCTCGACGGCGCCCCCGGCCTCCTGTTCGCCGACCTGGACCCCGCCGTCGTCAAGGAAGCCCGCACGAAACTCCCGGTCCTCGCCAACCGCCACAAGTTCTAGGCTTCCGCTGCGGTCCGCCGTAGTCACCTTCCGGCGGTCACCGGCGCCTTTCGGTGGTCACCTTCCGGCGGTCACCGGCGCCTTGCCGTCGCTTAGACACCTCCCGGCGCCTCCTTCGGCCGCGGGCGGCCTCATCCGACTCTGGTCGGCGATGCGCTCCTGGCAAGACTCCGCCGCCCGCTCGCATTCGGCCCACCCCGTGTTGAGGTACTCCAGAAGAAGGACTGAGACAAAACCGCGCGCGTTGCCAACAGCAACGCGGGGTTAATTACGGCCCAACTTGGGGCCTCGGCTGGGCGCGGAGTGACCCCGCGTTGCCTGTGACCGAACCCGAACAAAACGGAAACGCTCCCTCACGAGACGTGAGGGAGCGTTTGCCTAATCACCGCCAAAGGTGAGGGAGCGTTTTGTTGCATACCGCGGAAGGTGACGGAGCGTCAGAGCCGGTACCGGAGTTCTGCAAGGAGCGCATCGTCGACCAGAGCGGAGTGAGGCCGTCCACGGCCGAGCGGAGCGTCGGGAGGAAGGGAAGCCCCGAGGGCCCCGAACTGAGCTTGCGAAGTTTGGGAAGGGGCTGACCGCTAAGCGACGGCAAAGCTCCGGTGACGGCGAAACTCAACCACAATTCCGGTACCAATGGGCCAAATGGCGGCCTCCGGCGAGGACTACTTGGCTGCGCGCTGGCGGGAGATCTCGTAGAGGGAGATGCCGACGGCCATGGAGGCGTTGAGCGATTCCATGGCGGAGTCGATCGGGATGGAGACGATCTGGTCGCAGTTTTCGCGGACCAGGCGGCTGAGGCCCTTGCCCTCGGAACCCACGACGATGCAGACCGGCTCGGTGGCCAGGGCGAGGTCGGGCAGCGAGACGTCGCCGTCGCCGTCGAGCCCCAGAACATAGATGCCCATGTTCTTGAACGCCTTCAGCGTGTTGTTCAGGTTTGCCGCGCGTGCCACGGGGACGCGGACGGCTGCGCCGGCACTGGTCTTCCAGGCCGAGGCGGTCACGCCGACGGAGCGGCGCTCCGGGACGACGACGCCGTGGCCGCTGAAGGCCGAGACGGAGCGGATGATCGCGCCAAGGTTGCGCGGATCGGTGATGCCGTCGAGCGCGACGAAGAGCGGCGCGTTGGCGACATGGCCTTTCTTCCAGCTTTCGAGCGTCTGTTCGGCCAGTTCGTAGGCGTCCTGGTACTCGTACGGCGGGATCTGCAGCACGAGGCCCTGGTGGATGGCGTCGTCCGTCATGCGGTCCAGCTCCGGCTTGCCGGTTTCGAGCAGCGGGATGCCGCGCTCGGCCGCCAGCTTGAGGGACTCCTTGACGCGGTCATCCATCTCGATGCGGATGGCGACGTGCAGGGCCTTGGCCGGGATGCCGGCGCGCAGGGCCTCGACGACGGAGTTGCGTCCGGTGACGACTTCCTCCGTGGCGCGGCCCTTGGGGCCGGACCGGGCGCCGGGGTTGCGCGGGGCGCCCGGGCGCTTGGCGGCAGAGCGCTCCGCGAGCTGCTTGTTCTTGTGGGCCTTGTGGTACGGGCGGTCCTCCGCCTTGGGCGTCGGCCCCTTGCCCTCAAGAGCCTTGCGGCCGTGGCCGCCGGTTCCGACGGAGGGACCCTTCTTCAGTTTGACCGAGCGGCGACCGTTGTTGGCCATGAGTTTCACCCTTTTAACTACGCGATTCGTTGATAAGTCTGAACTCCAGTCTACTGACTCGAGTTAAATCCTCGACCGCAGGGTATGGCGGGGCCCCGGTTTAGGTCCCCCAACGGCATCGGATCAGCCGCGTTTGAGGCTCCAGTTTGCGCCGTCCGGGCCGTCCTCGACGACGACGCCGGCGGCGGCGAGGGTGTCGCGGATGGCGTCCGAGGCGGCCCAGTCCTTGCTGGCGCGCGCTTGCGCCCTGGCCGCGAGCTGCGCCTCAACGAGGACGCCGAGGGCGGTGGTGCCCTGTTCGTCGACTGCCGGCGCCGCGGTGTCGTTGAGACCAAGGACACGCAGCATGTCGGTGACACTGGCGAGTGCCGCCCGCGCGGCGTCGAGCTCCCCGGCGGTCAGCGCTGTGTTGCCCGCCCGCACGGTGTCGTGGAGCACCGCGAGGGCCTGGGGGACGTTGAGGTCGTCGTCCATCGCGGCGGCAAAAGCGTCGGGGACGGTGCCGTAGCTGAAGAATCCGACGCTAACGGGGGTGCCGCCGTCGACGCCGGCCAGGGTCCGGAGAGCGCGGCTGACGAAACCGTCGATGCGCTCCACCGCAGCCGCGGCTTCCTGCAGGGAGGTCGGCTGGTAGTCCAGCACCGAGCGGTACTGCGCCTGGCCGAGGTAGTACCGGACCACTCGCGGCGACGCGAGTTCCAGCATTTCGGCCGGGCTGACGGTGTTGCCGATCGACTTGGACATCTTTTCGCCGGCGTAGGTGACCATTCCGTTGTGCATCCAGAAGTTGGCGAAGCCGTGGCCGGCAGCCTGAGACTGGGCCATCTCGTTTTCGTGGTGCGGGAACCTCAGGTCCAGCCCGCCGCCGTGGATGTCGAACTCGGTGCCGAGGTACTTGGTGACCATCGCGGAGCATTCGAGGTGCCAGCCGGGCCGGCCGGCGCCCCACGGCGAG
>DATIUQ010000215.1:0-3401 GCA_035466775.1 Arthrobacter sp. | reverse complement strand
GATGGTGGCGGCGTCCCCGTGCGGCTCAGGCCTCCGGGCCACAAATCCCCCGACGTCGCCCGCACGCAGCGTCAGCACGCCGTCGCCGGTCGCCAGACGCCCGGCCAGGACGCGCAGCAGCTCGTCGGGCGAAGCGCCCGGCCGGGGCCGGGCATGCAGGGCAACGAACGCGACCTGCGGATCGATCCCGAAATCCGAAGAGCGAGTGCGCAGCTCGCTGTCAGCGAGCGACCCCGCCAGCACCGCCCGCAGATAGTCCTGCCGCAGCTCATGGTCCCGCACCGCCTGCTGGACGCTGCTTTCGCGGTACGAATGAACGAGCGCGGCGGTATAGGAGTCGCTGACGCCCCAGAGGACACGGTGTGCCGCGAGGATTTCCCGATCGCCCAGCTCCAGCTCGTGGGCGATGTCAAGAAAGCGGTCCTGGATCACGGCCATGGAGAGGCGATATCCACGCATGAGGTCTTCGATGCGCAGGCCCTGGTGGAAACGGACCTGGGCCACCCGGGCTTCCGGCGCCAGGTCCGACGACGCCGGCACCACTCCGGACTTCACCGCGTTAATGGCCATGCGAAGATTCTGTTCAACGGAGGAGCTGATATCCGTTTCGGCGACGCCGCGGTAGCCGGGCACCTCGTCGAGGCACCGTTGAACGCTGCAGGCCTTCAGGTACTGCAGGTCCCGGAACAGCTGATCCGCGACGTCTTCAATGCTGGACTCAGACACCGTCCGCCTCGTTGGTTTCCTCAGACGGCTTCGAGGACGCTGACATAGTTGGCGATACCTACTCCACCCATGTTCTGCACGGCGGCGCGGCGCGGATTGGCGAGCTGCATGCCGCCGGCGGTGCCGGTGAGCTGCATGGCCGCGATGACGTGCTGCGAGACGCCGGTGGCGCCGACGGGGTGGCCCTTTGCCTTGAGCCCGCCGGAGACGTTGACGGGCAGCTTGCCGTCCTTGAAGACCCAGCCTTCCGTAATGGCGCGGGACCCCTGGCCCGGTTCGGTCAGCCCCATCGCCTCGTACATCAGCAGCTCGGCGATGGTGAAGCAGTCGTGCACCTCGGCGAAGTCCAGGTCCTCGAGCCCGACGCCGGCCATCCCCAGCGCGCGCTGCCATGAGGCGCGGGTCGCGTTGAACGCGGTGGGATCCCTGCGCTCGGTGGGGAAGAAATCGTTCGCGTGGCCGAACCCGGCGAGCCGCACCGGCGCGGTGGCCCCGCCGGTCGGCGAGACAGACAGCACGACGGCAGCGGCGCCGTCGGACACGGGCGAGCAGTCGGTGCGGCGCAGCGGGTCGGCGACCATCGGGTTCTTGTCCGAGACCGTCTGGCAGAATTCCTCGCCGAGGTCCTTGCGGAGCTGGGCGTAGGGGTTGTCGACTCCGTTGCGGTGGTTCTTGGCGGCGATGGTGCCCAGGACGTCGCCGAGCTTTCCGTTGCCGGCGCCGTAGCGCTTCTCGTAGTGCTTGGCCACCTCGGCGAAGAGGCCCGTGAACCCCGTGCTGGAGGCCTTGCCGGCCATGTCGTAGTCCGCGCCGAGCAGGGCCGCGCCCACGACGTCGGCGCCGGCGTGGGTCATTTTTTCGGCGCCGATCACGAGGACGGTCTTCGCGGTGCCGGCCAGCAGGGACTTGGTGCCCTGCTGGAACGCGGCCGAGCCGGAGGCGCAGGCGTTCTCGACCCGCGTGGACGGGACGTTGGCCAGCTGTTCGGAGACCTGCAGGGCCAGCGAGGACGGGAACGCCAGCGGCATCATGCCGGAGTTGAACTGGCCGAGGTAGATTTCGTCGATCTGGCCCGGCTCGATTCCGGCGTTGCCGATCGCCTCCGTGGCGACCTGGACGATCAGGGATTCGAGGGTCTCGTCCGTGAGTTTGCCGAAGCGGCTGTGGCCCCAGCCGGTCAGCAGGACATCCTTGCCGAACTGGTCGCGCAGGCTCATGCCGTGGCTCCTTCCAGGGCGGCGCTTTCGCCGGCGCGCGCTGCGTCGAGGGAGGGGGCGACGTCGAATTCGGCCTCGGTCTTTTCGCGGATCTCCTCCACGGTGACGCCGGGGGCGAGGCGGGTCAGCGTGAGCCGCCGGACGCCGCCCGTTTCGTGTTCCGGCTTTTCCAAGTCAAAGACAGCCAGGTCGCTGATGATCCGGTCCACGCAGCTCAGGCCGGTGAGGGGCAGGGTGCACTCCTTCACGATCTTGGCGGTGCCGTCCTTGGCATTGTGCTCGGTGAGGACCACAACGCGCGGGGTGCCGGCGACGAGGTCCATGGCACCGCCCATGCCCTTGACCATCTTGCCGGGGATGGTCCAGTTGGCGAGGTCGCCGGCGCCGGAGACCTGCATGGCCCCCAGGATGGCGACCTTGACGTGGCCGCCGCGGATCATGCCGAAGGACGTGGCGGAGTCGAAGATGCTGCCGCCGGGCAGGACCGTGACGGTCTGCTTGCCGGCGTTGATCAGGTCTGCGTCCTCGTCGCCCTCGTAGGGGAACGGGCCCATGCCGAGCAGTCCGTTTTCGCTCTGCAGGACGACGCGGACGCCGTCGCGCAGGTTGTTGGCGACCAGCGTGGGGATGCCGATGCCGAGGTTGACGTAGTCGCCGTCGTTGAGTTCTTCGGCCGCGATGGCGGCCATTTCATTCCGGGTCCAAGCCATGGTGATTCTCCTAAAGAAAGTAGGGGCGGCGCTCAGGCCTGATTAGACGCCGACGGCGGCCGCGGCGTCGGCCGCTTCGGCGGCTTCGGCACGGGGGCGGACCGTCCGCTGTTCGATGTCCTTGACCCGGCCGCTGGCCTGGACCAGCCGCTGGACGAAGACGCCGGGGGTGACGATGTGGTTCGGGTCCAGCTGGCCCGGTTCCACGATCACCTCGGCCTCCGCGACGGTGACCGCGCCGGCCGTGGCGACCACCGGGTTGAAGTTCTGGGCCGTGTAGCGGTAAATCAGGTTGCCGTCGGTGTCGGCGGTGTGGGCGTGCACCAGGGCGACGTCGGCCTTGATGGCGCGTTCCTGGACGTACGTTTCGCCGTCGAACTCCGCGAGCGGCTTGCCTTCGGCGACGAGGGTGCCGACGCCGGTCTTGGTGTAGAAGGCCGGGATGCCGGCGCCGCCGGCGCGGAGGCGCTCGGCGAGGGTGCCCTGCGGGGTGAACTCGACCTCCAGGTTGCCGGCGAGGTACTGCTCGGCGAAGAGCTTGTTTTCGCCCACGTACGACGCGATGACTTTGCTGACCTGGCCGGCTTCAATCAGCACGCCGAGGCCTTTGCCGTCCACGCCCATGTTGTTGGACACGACAGTGAGGTCCTTGACGCCCGAATCGCGCACGGCCTCGATCAGGTCGGCGGGGATGCCGCTCAGGCCAAAGCCTCCGACGGCGAGCGTCATGCCGTCCCGCAATACGTCC
>DATIUQ010000214.1:0-3112 GCA_035466775.1 Arthrobacter sp. | reverse complement strand
AGAGCCGTGCGTCCATGACGGCATCCTAATCCCGGAGCCGGGCACTGGGCCATCGCTGCAAACGTCGAGACCACCGAGAGCGTCATCGCAGAAGACTGGTCCGGGGTCCACGGGCTGTCATGACTCCCCCGAATGTCTCCGCGGAGCGCCTAGCCAGCAAACAAAAAAGGGCCGGAACCGCGCGTTTCCGCGCAATTCCGGCCCTCGTGGGTGGGCCCTGTGGGGATCGAACCCACGACCCACGGATTAAAAGTCCGATGCTCTACCAACTGAGCTAAAGGCCCCAGCCGAATGCCCTGGACGGCGGATGAATCCGCTGTCGCAGGGCCGATCAGCCCAGTCCATTTCTGGACGTTAATACTGTACCCCAGACCGCGGCCGGTTTGTCGCACGCGGCGCGGACGCCGCCGTCGTGCGCCCGGGCGGGCCTCCGGTGCCGCTCCGGTGCCGCTCCTGCGCCGGAGCCCCCGCTCCGGGCGTCCGCTCCGGGCCTCGGGCTCCGCCCCTGCGGGCTGCATGCTCGATTCCCCGACAGCACTGGAGTAGCGTGGTGGCATGAGCGAGCAAGCAGGATCCAGCGCCCCCGGACCGCACCGGCACCACAAGCCGAAGGCCTTCGCCCCCATCGACTTTGAGCCCTTCGCGGGGGGAGCCGATCCTGCCCGCATCTCCGAGGCCGCCCATCTCGCCGCACAGGCACTCGTGCGCCGCGGACGCGACAGCGACGACCCCGTGGTGACCAAACGGCTCGTGAAACTCGCCGACGAACAGGGCCTAGAGGCCATCGCCGAAATGTGGGCCGAAAGCCCGGCACGCTCGCTCCCGGGCGCACTCTGGCGCCTGTACGCCCTCCGGGCCGCCACCATCCAGGACCCCGAGCGGATCTCCGTGTACTTCAAAGCGGGCAAGGACACCGCCCAGGTCTCGCACGTGGTGGCGGGCGCCGCCGAGCCTCCCGGAGCGGACGAGATGAAGCTGATGGCGGATGCCATCCTCTCGGGCGCGTTCGACGGCGAGTTCGACGTCGCGCTGGAACGTTCCGCCGCGTTCTGCCGCGTGGTGGCGCTGGGCCAGGCCACCCTCGCCGACGGCGCCGAGCACGGCAACGAGGGCCACGCGAGCAAGCTCACGCGCAATTCGCACCTCCTGGTGAAGACCGCCGAGGACCTCGAGCACGCCGCCAATGCATGGCGGCTGGGCGAACTGGACTGAGCCCCACGGCAGGCCGCCGACCCCGGTAGGCATGCCGCCCGCGGACTGTCAATGTTGACTTGTCCCAACCCACGTAGAAAACTAAAAGCGGTGCCGAACCGCGAAACCCCCGGGCTTCAACATTTAGCCGCCTAGAGCGGCCTACCGCCGAGAGGCGTATCCGGTTCGGCACCATTTTTCTGCCCTTTTGGGCCCGGCTGCCACTGGCAAGATCGGGCCGCCCGGCTCTTCCTCATCGCACATCCCCGTGGACATTCCGGGCGCGTCGTGACGTGACGGCGGCGATGGCTGCCGCGGTCCCCGCGGCAGCTGCCATCGCGTACGCCATGGCCGTATAGGTGCCCAGCCAACCGGCCAGCAGCGGACCCGCGGCCGGGGCGATGGCCGTAACAGCTGTCAGCGGTGCCGCGAAAACCCCCTGCAGGGCGCCCAGGTCCTGGCTTCCCCACCGGTCCCCCACGATCGTGGCCTGCAGCAGGGTCTGGCAGCCTCGGACGGCGCCGGCCAACATTCCCGTGGCGATCAGTAACGGCGCCGGGCCGGGCAGGGCAGCCAGCAAAAGGACGGCGGCGGCACCGGTTCCGGTGATAACCGGCAGCCGGGCGCCGGCGGGGATGGAGCCAAACAGCAGCCTGCCGCCGACCTGGCCGGCGCCCACCAGGCCCAGCCCCAGCGCGGCCGTGGCGTAATCGGCGCCCTTTTCGGTCAACAGCGGGATGATGTTCAGCGTCACGGTGTAGAGACCGAGGCAGAGCAGGACCATCAGGGCCTGCAGGCCAAGGAACTCGGGGCTGCGGCGCGTGGCGCGGACACGCTTCCGCGCCGACGCCGCCTGGTCCTGGTGCGGGGTCCGGATCCAGGATCTGTTGAGGAAACGGGCGTGCAGCGGCACGGTCACCAGGCCCAACACTCCGGCCAGGACCAGGAACGTGACCCGCCAGCCGAGCCAGCCGCTGAGGGCGGCCGTGGCGGGGGCGAAAATGGTCGACGCGAACCCGGCGACGAGGGTGAGGACGGTCAGCGGACGGACCCGGGCCGGCCCGTACCAGCGGCTGATCACGGTGAAGGCCGGCTGATAGAGGACCGCCGCCTGCGCGGTGCCGGCCAGCACCCAAGCCGCAAAGAAGACGGGCAGGTTCGGTGCCAACGCCACCACAGCCAGGGCCATCACCCCCACCAGGGAACCGCCGATCATCAGTGTGCGCGGCCCGGTCCTGTCCAGCATTCGGCCCACGAAGATGCCTGCCGCCGCCGAGACCAGCAGGCCGGTGGAAAAAGCCCCCGTGACCAGGGCCGGGTCCCAGCCGGTGTCCTGGCTGATGGGCCGGACCGCCGCGATCAACGCATAGTAGAGCACGCCCCATCCGGCGGTCTGCGTGATGCACAGCGCGGCGAGGCCGCCGCGCGGTGCACCCTCCGCGGCGAGGATCCGGGTGGCAGCGGGCGCGGGCACGGTCAGTTCCCGGCGAGCTCCGTGTACAGCCTCTGGACGCGGGCCTTGATGTCGTCCCGGACCAGGCGCATGCGTTCCATGCCCTCGATGCCGCGCGCCGAGGGCTCGTCCGTGTCCCAGACCTCGAGCCGCTTGCCCTCGGGGGCTTCGACTTTTGCCTCACTGCCCAGGACGATCACGACGTCGACCGCGTCCAGGACCTCGTCCGTCACGGGCTTGGGGTGTTCGCCGGTGATGTCAATGCCGAGTTCCGCCAGCGCGTCCACGGACTGCGGGTTCAGCGACTTGCCGGGTTTGGTTCCGGCGGAGTGCACCGTGACCGTCCCGCTGGCGAGCTGGTTCATCAGCCCGGCGGCGAGCTGGGACTTTCCGCCGTTTTTGCTGCAGACGAACAGCACGCTCGGCTTTTTCGTGGTCGGGGTCATGGGCTTGATTGTTCCTTGCCTG
>DATIUQ010000213.1:0-45251 GCA_035466775.1 Arthrobacter sp. | reverse complement strand
GCTCCCCCGCCGTCGCAGACCGTTGCGGTGAACGTATTCACCGAGGTCGACGGCGTGCGGAAGGTGGTCAGCCACTTCGCCAAGCACACCCGGGGCGAATTCTCCCGCCACCTGCTGACCCGCCGGGGCAAGGCGCCGCAGACTCCCGCCCAGCTGCGGAAGGCGGCGTCCGAGAAGTGGACCGCGGAACTGGTCGACGGGACGGCCCGCAAGCCGCACACCCTGAACATCATCCTGCCCAACTAGCTCGCAGCAGGGGCCGGTGAGCCCCCAAAACGGCCCGTAACTGCTAGCCAGTCGGGAGGTTAGGCCCACTCCACTCGGCCGAGCGGACCAGGATGCAGCCGGAATCCGGGCAGAACACGATATCGTCCTCGGCGGCGGCCTTGATCTCGGCGAGGTCGCCCGGGCTGAGCTGCATGCCCGAGCCCTCGGACGTTCCGTGGAAGAGGCGGGCCGCGCCGACACCGCGCTTGGCGAGTGTCTTCTCGTAGACCGCCAGCAGCCCGGCATCCACGCCGTCGGCGAATTCGGCACGCTTGCCGCGCACCACCGTGGCCTCGGCGGCGATCTCGGCGAGCTTCTCGTCCAGGTCGGCGCGGATGGAGCCGAAGGAGCCCTGGATGTCGTCGACGATCTGCTGCTGCGTGGCCTGGCGCAGGCGCAGGGAATCCAGCCGCTCCAGGACTTCCAGCTCCACGTCCTCGAGGTCGGACCGGCGCTTGTTCAGGGACACGAGGTCGCGCTGCAGGGCCACGAGGTCCTTGGACAGGCCGGTGCCGCTGTTGAGCCTCGCCTCGTCCCGTTCGATCCGGGAAGCAACCTGCTCCACATCCGCCTCGGCACGCTTGAGCTCGAGTTCGGCGTCATGGACTGCCACCTTCGCGGCCCCGAGTTCGCCGTTGGCCACGCTGAGTGCTGCCTCAAGATCGGTGATCCGGGAGTCGCTTTCAAGGCTTCGGCGGCGGTTGGACAGGGATTTGAGCTTCGCATCAAGTCCCTGCAATTCGAGCAACTTCAACTGTTCCGCCGGTGCTGCCTTGGCCACTATTTACCTCCGCTTGTTCCCTGCCGGCCGGAGCCGGGCACCTAGTCGGCGCTCTTTAGACTCTAGCGCCTAGCGTGCTCCCCAGCTTCGCTACGCTCACCCGGGGCCCCTCGCACGCCAGGCCTAGCCCGGAGTCAGAATGAAGTCCCACGGATCGCTGTTGGTGGTGCTGACCCGGATCTCGACGTCGTGGCCCTGGTCGCTCAGCACGTTGCCGAGCGCCTCGGCAGCGGCCGGCAGCCACAGCCACTCGCTGGCAAAGTGCGAAACGTCGATCAGGTACGGCCGGTCGTTGACCGCCGCCTCCCGGGCCTCCGACGCCGGGTGGTGCCGGAGATCGGCGGTCAGGAAGACGTCGGCGTTGCTGGCCCGGACCTCGCCGAGGAGAGAATCCCCGGCGCCGCCGCAGACGGCCACGCGGCGGACCAGCCCGTCCCGGTCCCCGGATACGCGCACTCCGCCGGCGACCGCGGGCAGGATGCCGAAGACCCGGGCGGCAAAGTCGCCGAGGGTCAAGACTTCCGCAAGGTCCCCGACCCGCCCGATGCCTTCTTCCGGCAGGCCATTCGCCGCAGGGCTCAGCGGGACGACGTTCTGCAGTCCCAGCGCGTCGGCCAAGACATCCGAGACGCCGCCGACGGCGGAATCACCATTGGTGTGCACCGTCAGCAGGCCCGTGCCGGATTCGATCAGGCGGTGCACGGCCCTGCCCTTGGCCGTGGTCGCCGCGACCGAGGTGACACCCTTGAGCAGCAGCGGATGGTGGGTGATAAGCAGTTCGGCGCCGAACTCTATGGCTTCCTCGATCACTTCAAGGGTCGGATCGACGGCAAAGAGGATCCTGCTCACCCCGGCGGAGGGGTGCCCCGCCACGAGGCCCACCTCGTCCCAGTCCTCGGCGAGGGATTCCGGCCAGAGCTCTTCGACGGCCAGCAGGATCATGCCCAGGGTGGGGGCCCCGGGCGTCTCCGCGGATCCGCTGCCGGCAGCGTCGCTTCCTTCGGAAGGGCCGGCTGAAACGTCGGTGTTTACAGGTTCCATACCCACATTTTTACCCTATTGGCCGGCCGGCCCCGCAGACCCGGGAATCATCGGGGCCCTTCAACCATTGAAGAGAGCATGAGAACTTTTGTCCTCGGCGGAGGCTGCTTCTGGTGCCTCGACGCCGTTTACCAGAAAACCAAGGGTGTCAGCGCGGTTGTTTCGGGCTACACCGGAGGCCACGACCGCAACCCCGACTACTACGCCGTTTGCTCCGGAACCACCGGCCACGCCGAAGTCGTGGCCGTGACTTTTGATGAGGAAATCATCCCGGCAGAGGTCATCCTGGACATGTTCTTCGCCCTCCATGACCCCACCACACCCAACCGCCAGGGCTACGACGTCGGTACCCAGTACCGTTCCTCGATGTTCTATGAGACCACCGAGGAAAAGATCCTCTTTGAGGACGCGATCGACCGGAACCAGTCGCTGTGGGCGCATCCGATCGTGACGGAAGTCAGCCGGCTGCCCGTGTTCCACCGGGCCGAGGAAATCCACCAGGACTACTACGCCAAGTTCCCGGAGCAGGGCTACTGCCAGGTGATCATCAATCCGAAGCTGGCCAAGGCCAGGAAATATTACTCTGCATGGCTTAATGCTTAGCTAGGGCCTGCGGGCCCTCGTTAGGCTGACCTCAGCATTCCCTTCCAAAGACAGGCGCAGACACCCATGGCACGGATCTATGACGATGTTACCCAGCTGATTGGCGGCACCCCGCTGGTTCGGCTCAACCGGCTGACCGAAGGACTTGACGCCACCGTGGCCGTCAAGCTGGAGTTCTACAACCCGGCCAACAGCGTCAAGGACCGGATCGGCGTCGCGATCGTCGATGCCGCGGAGAAGTCCGGTGCCCTGAAGCCCGGCGGCACCATCGTCGAAGGCACCTCCGGCAACACGGGCATAGCCCTGGCCATGGTCGGCGCTGCCCGCGGCTACAAGGTCATCCTGACCATGCCGGAGACCATGTCCACCGAACGCCGGGTCATGCTCCGCGCCTACGGCGCCGAGATTGTGCTCACTCCGGGTTCCGAGGGCATGCGTGGCGCCGTCGAGAAGGCCCAGGAGATCGTCGCCAACACGGAGAACTCCATCTGGGCCCAGCAGTTCGCCAACGAGGCCAACCCGGAGGTCCACCGCCAGACCACGGCCGAGGAAATCTGGTCCGACACCGACGGCAAGGTGGACATCTTCGTCGCCGGCGTCGGTACCGGCGGAACCGTCACCGGCGTCGGGCAGGTGCTCAAGGAGCGCAAGCCAGACGTGCAGATCATCGCCGTCGAGCCGAAGGATTCCGCCATCCTCAACGGCGGCGCCCCCGGCCCGCACAAGATCCAGGGCATCGGCGCCAACTTCGTCCCGGAAATCCTGGACACCAACGTCTACGACGAAGTCCTCGACGCCACCCTCGAGGACTCGGTCCGCGTGGCCCGGGAGCTCGGCGTGCAGGAGGGCATCCTCGGCGGCATCTCCTCCGGCGCGATCGTCTGGGCAGCCCTGGAACTGGCCAAGCGCCCGGAGAACGCCGGTAAGCTTATTGTTGCTGTGGTCTGCGACTTCGGTGAGCGTTACATCTCCACCGTGTTGTACGACGACATCCGCGGCTGAGCCCGGCCCTGTCCCAAGATTTCGTAGAAAGGTCTTTGTGAGCTTCTTCGCAAGACTGAAGGAAGACCTCGACGCCGCCCGGTCACACGACCCGGCGGCTCGAGGTTCTTTTGAGAACTTCTTTGCCTACTCCGGCCTGCACGCGATCTGGTTCCACCGCGTGACGCACCGGCTGTGGCAGAACCCGGCGCTGCGCTTCCCCGCACGGCTGATTTCCCAGCTGGCCCGGTTCCTGACCGGGATCGAGATCCACCCCGGAGCAACCATCGGCCGCCGCTTCTTCATTGACCACGGCATGGGGGTCGTCATCGGCGAAACCGCCGAGATCGGCGAGGACGTCATGATCTATCACGGGGTGACCCTCGGCGGCCGCTCCCTGGCCAAGGTCAAGCGCCACCCCACCATCGAGGACCGCGTCGTGATCGGCGCCGGAGCCAAGATCCTGGGCCCCATCACCATCGGCCGGGACAGCGCCGTGGGCGCCAACGCCGTGGTGGTCAAGGACGCCCCGGCCGAATCGATCCTTACGGGCGTGCCGGCCACATGGCGGCACCGGGACGCACAGCGCGAGACCAAGCCCGCGGTCGACCCGGCCGAATACCTGATCGAATACCGGATCTGACCTGCGGGTCCTGCCGCCGGACCTTCCGAAGCTACGCGGGGAACCGCTTGTAGATTCGCCAGATCACGACGTCGAATGCCCGGTCCGGGAGCAGCCGCCGCAGCAGCAGGATGGCCCGGGCGCCCTTGCCCACCGGGTAGCGGGTCTTGGGCCGCGGCGACGTCGCGGCGTGGACGATCGCATCGGCAATGACGTCCGGCGGCGTGGACATCGAGGAGCCCACGGTCGAGGCCAGGGCCGCCGCCACCACCTTTGCCTGGTCCATGTAGGGCCCGTGCCCGGACGTGGCCAGCAGGCTGTCGCCGGAGATGGCGCCCCATTCCGATTCGGTTCCCGACGGTTCGATGATGCACACGTCGATGCCGTGGGGCTTGAGTTCGATCCGCAGTGAGTCGCTCAGGCCCTCGACGGCGAACTTCGTGGCGTGGTACCAGGCACCCAGCGGTTCATACATCTTGCCGCCGATCGAGGACACGTTGATGATCCTCCCCCGCCCTGCCGCCCGCATTCCGGGGAGCACCAGCTGGGTCATCCGCGCGAGCCCGAAGAGGTTGACGTCGAACTGGCGCCGCCCCTCGGCCAGCTCGACCTCCTCCAGCGACCCGTAGGATCCGTAGCCGGCGTTGTTCACCAGGACGTCGACCCGGCCGTGGTCTGCAATCACCTGCCCGACGGCGGCACTCATGGACTCCTCGTCCGTGACGTCGAGCGCCAGGACCGTCACCCCGTGGGCCTTGAGGGCCTCCATCTTCTCGACGCGCCGCGCCCCCGCATAGACGGTGAACCCGCGGGCCGCGAGCTTCCAGGCGGTCTCAAAACCGATTCCGGTGGAGGCACCGGTGACGAATGCTACGGGCTGGGACATCTGCTGCGCTCCTGGGACGGGGACTGGGATGGGGACGGGGACGGCGGCGTGGACGGGATTCTTGGGGAAACGCGAACGGCCGGTGCTCCCAGCGTAACGGGGAGCACCGGCCGTCGGTGTCGGTTCGAAGCCTAGTGGGTGTCCACTGCCTCGATTTCGGACTTGTCCTCGCCCCAGAGGGTGTGGAAGGTTCCTTCGGCGTCGACACGGCCGTAGGTGTGCGCGCCGAAGAGGTCGCGCTGGCCCTGGATCACGGCGGCCGGGAGGCGCTTGCGGCGCAGTCCGTCGTAGTAGGCCAGCGACGAGGAGAACACCGGCACCGGGATGCCGAGCTGCACGGCGGTCGAGACCACGCGGCGCCAGGCCGGGAGGACGTCGGCGATGGCCTTGGTGAATGCCGGGGCAAAGAGCAGGTTGGCCGGCTTCTCCTCCGCGGCGTAGGCCTTGGTGATCTCCTTGAGCAGTTCGGCGCGGATGATGCAGCCGCCGCGCCACAGGGACGCGATCTCGTCCAGCTTCAGGTCCCAGCCGTATTCCTTCGCCGCTGACGTGAGCATGTCCAGCCCCTGCGCGTAGGAGACCAGCTTGGAGGCGTACAGCGCCTGGCGGACGTCCTCGACGAAGCTCTCGGGGACCTCGACGGCGGCCTCGCCGCCGGCCAGCAGTTCCTGGGCCAGCTGGCGCTGCTCCGTCTGGGAGGACAGCGCACGGGCGAAGACGGATTCGGCGATGCCCGACGTCGGGGAGCCCAGCTCGAGCGCGGAGATGACGGTCCAGCGGCCGGTGCCCTTCTGGCCGGCAGCGTCAACGACGACGTCGACGAACGGCTTGCCGGTCCTGGCGTCCACGTGGCCGAGGACCTCGGCGGAGATTTCGATGAGGAAGGAGGCGAGCTCGCCCTTGTTCCACTCCTCGAAGATCTTGGCCTGGTCCGCCGGTTCGATGCCAGCGCCGGAGCGCAGCAGGTCGAACGCTTCACCGATGACCTGCATGTCGGCGTATTCGATGCCGTTGTGGACCATCTTGACGAAGTGGCCGGCGCCGTCGGTGCCGATCCAGGCGCAGCAGGGCTTGCCGTCGACGTGCGCGGCGATCTTTTCCAGCAGCGGGCCGAGGGCGTCGTAGGACTCCCTGGAGCCACCGGGCATGATCGAGGGGCCGTTAAGGGCGCCTTCCTCACCGCCGGAGACGCCGATGCCGACGAAGTGCAGGTCCTTCTTGGCGAGCGCGGCCTCGCGCCGGCGGGTGTCCTCGTAGTGGGAGTTGCCGGCGTCGATGATGATGTCGCCCGGTTCCAGGAGCGGCTCGAGCTGCTCGATCACGGAGTCCACCGGCTTGCCGGCCTTGACCATGATGAGCACGCGGCGCGGCTTCTCCAGCGAGTCGACGAGCTCCTGCAGGGTTTCCGTGCGGACAAAGTCGCCGTCCTGGCCGTGCTTGGCCAGCAGGGCGTCGGTCTTCTCGACGGACCGGTTGTGCAGGGCAACGGTGAAGCCGTTCCGGGCCAGGTTGCGGGCGAGGTTGGCCCCCATCACCGCAAGGCCGGTGACACCGATGTGTGCTGACATCAAAACTCCAATTCATTCTGTGCAACGAGTGCAGTTCGTCCCGCGCGTGGGGCGGGACTTATCTTCTTGGGATCAGTGGCTGTCAATAAACCATATGTATTTCCGCGGGCTACGGGAAAGCAGTGCCCACGTGGCGGAATATGGCGCGTCACAAACAGTCTATGATTTCCGGCGCCCTCTGCGCCGGTCCGGGCCGAAACGGCGGCTGGAACGGCGTTGGCCGCACTATGCTTACGACTATGTCAACCAGCCTCCACCACCGCGCGATTGAGCATCTCGGCACCCGCATCGTCGCGGGTGATCTTCCCGCCGGCCACATCATGCTGGCAGAGCACCTCGAAGAGGAACTCCAGGTCTCCCGTTCGGTGGTCCGCGAGGCCGTGCGTGTCCTGCAGTCGCTCGGCCTGGTCGAAACGACCAAGCGCGTGGGCATCCGGGTGTTGCCGGCCAACCGGTGGAATCCCTTCGATCCCCAGGTCATCCGCTGGCGCCTCGCCGGCGAAGGCCGCGGCGCCCAGCTGCGCTCCCTCGCCGAGCTGCGCACCGCCGTCGAACCCGTGGCCGCCGAACTGGCTGCCGCGAACGCCCCGGAGGAAATCCGCCGGGAGCTGGTGGACGTCTCGCATGCGATGCGCGACGCCGGCCAGGCCGGGGACGTGCCGAGGTTCCTCGAGCTGGACATCCACTTCCATTCCCTCCTGCTCACCGGCTCCGGGAACGAAATGTTCGCCAACATGGTGGGCCAGGTGGCCGAGACACTGACTGGGCGCACCGTGCACGGCCTGATGCCGGACCACCCGCGCGACACGGCGCTGCAGTGGCACGTGGACGTGGCGGAGGCGATTGCCGCGGGGAACCCGGCGGCCGCCCGCGAGGCTTCGGACCGGATCATGCGGGAGACCATCTCGGACATGGAACCTGAATGGAAAGACCAGCCGAGGGTGTTCGTCCCGGTCCCGCGGCCCTAGCTGCACGGCCGCGCCACGCCGGCCCTGCTGTCCGCGCCACCCTCACTCCCCTGCGTCCGGGCTGAAGTCCAACAGCACCTTTCCGGAGACGGCCGAGTTCCTGGCCACGTCGAAGGCTTCCAGCCCGCTCCCGAGCGGGAAGGTGTGGGTGACCACCGGATCCACCTGCAGGGATCCGTCGGCCAGCGCCGTCAGGACGTCATCGATTTCGTCGTTGAAGCGGAAGGAGCCCAGCAGCTCCAGCTCGCGGGTTATGGCCAGCGAGATCAGGACGGGTTGCGGCCCGGAGGGCAGGAGCCCCACCATCACCACTTTGCCGCCGCGGACCGCACCGTTGATCGCGGAGGCTAGGCCGTGGTGGCTGCCCGAGGATTCGATGACCACGTCCGCCGCGACGGCCGCGATGGCTTCGGCGTCGCCGGCCTTGAGGACCTCGTCGGCGCCGACGGCCCGGGCAATTTCCAGCGGCCGCTCGTGCATGTCCACGGCCACGATCCGCCGCGCTCCCGCGCGTTTGAGGACAGCCACCGCCAGCGCGCCGATGGGACCGCTGCCGATCACGAGGGCCGTCTTTCCCGCCACCTCTCCCGCGCGCCCGACGGCGTGCCAGGCCACGGCCGCAGGTTCCGCCAGCGCGGCTGTCCTCAGGTCCAGGCCTGCCGGCAAGGGGCGGAGCATCCGGGCGGGCAGGACGGCGTAGCGGCTGAAGGCGCCGTCGGTATGCGGGAAACGCGCAGCGCTGCCGAGGTAGGTGCAGCCCGGCGAAAGGTTCGGGCGGTCCTCCGGATACGGTGCGGCGCCCGGCCCCGGCGTGGCGGGATGCACGGCGACGCGGGTACCGGCGGCGGGACCTGTGCCGTCCCCGGCTGCCACGAGGACCGTTCCCACGATTTCGTGCCCCAGGATCATCGGCGCCTTGAGGACGGATTCCCCCGCGGCGCCGTGCAGCCAGTAGTGCAGGTCCGAGCCGCAGATGCCGCCGAAGGCGACTTCGACGACCGCTTCGCCGGACGCCGGCGCGGAGACGGGAATGTCCTCGATCCGGAGATCGCCCGCGGCGTGGGCCACCATTGCGGCAGCTGTGGCGGGAAGTTCCGCTGCGCGGCCCATCAGACCACCACCGTCATTCCGCCGTCGATGAAGATGGTCTGGCCGTTGACGAAATTCGAGCCGTCGGACGCGAGCCAGACCGCCGGGCCGGCGAGGTCCTGCACGGTCCCCCAGCGGTGTGCCGGGGTCCGGCCCAGGATCCAGGCGTTGAACTGCTCATCGTCCACGAGGTTCTGCGTCATCTCGGTGTGGATGTAGCCCGGTGCGATGCCGTTGATCTGCAGGCCGGCCCCGGCCCACTCGGCCGTCATGGCCCGGGTGAGGTTCCGCAGTCCGCCCTTGGCAGCGATGTAGGGGGCGATCGTCGGGCGGGCGAGGTCTGTCTGGACGGAGCAGATGTTGATGATCTTGCCGCGGCCGCGCGGAATCATGTGCCGCGCCGCTTCACGGCCCACGAGGAAGGCGCTGGTCAGGTCGGTGGAGATCACCCGTTCCCAGTCGGCGACGTCGAGCTCCAGCATGGGGACCCGGTGCTGGATGCCGGCGTTGTTGACCAGGATTTCGAGCGGTCCCACGTTTTCCTCAACCCAGGCGACGCCCCGGGCGGCCTCAGTGTCGCTGGTGACGTCGAAGGCGCAGCTGTGGATCCGTCCCGGCGGGTACTCCGCGGCCATGGCGGTTTCGGCGGCCTTCAGCCGTTCGGGGTTGATGCCGTTGAGCACCACCGTGGCACCGGCGTCCGCCAGGGCCCGGGCCAGGGCGTTGCCGATCCCCCGGCTGGATCCGGTGACCAGCGCGGTCCGGCCGGTCAGGTCAAAAAGTCCACTCATCGGTTTGCTGATCCTTACTTGGTGTTGGCGGCGGTGTTGGCTGTCGTTTCGCCTCTGGGGACGTCGCTGAGATTGGCGATGGCCTGACGGACGACGGCAAGGTCCTTGTCTCCCAGTCCCTGGCGCACCAGTTCGGCGTAGAGGTCGACGCCGGCGGACGCCATCGGCGCCGCGGCACCGGCGGCAGCGGCACTCTCGATCACGAAGGACAGGTCCTTGTGCATGAACTTGGCCGGGCCGGTCGGCTCGTAGTCCTTGGCGGCAAGCCGCGGTCCCACGACCTCCAGGACCCTGCTGCCGGCCAGGCCGCCCGCGAGCACGTCATATAGGGCCGCGACGTCCATGCCGGAGCGTTCGGCGAGTTCCCCGGCCTCGGCGAGCGCCGCCGTCGTGGTCCCGACAATGAGCTGGTTGCATGCCTTGGCGAGCGATCCGGACCCCAGCGGCCCCAGCCGCCGGACGGTGTTGCCCATGGCGCTGAACAGCGGCAGGAGGCGCTGGAAGTCCTCGTCGCTCGCACCGGCCATGATGGCCAGGGTCCCCTGCGCGGCGCCTTGGCTGCCGCCGCTGACGGGGGCGTCGACGACGACGGCGCTTCCGCCACTCGCGTGGGCCACCCGGGCGCCGAACTCCTTCACCGCGGCGGGCGAGACGCTGCTCATGACCACCACGAAGGTTCCGGGTGCGGGCGGGTTTGCCGACCAGTTGGCCAGGAGTCCCGCCGCCGCGGCCTCGATGTGGGACAGATCCGGGAGCATAAAGATGATGACCGGGGCGTCGCGGAGTTCTTCGACGTCGTCCACGCGTGCGCCGCCGAGGGCTTCGAACTCCCCCAGCGCCGCGGGCGAACGGTTCCAGGCGCTGACGGCCCAGCCCGCCCTGAGGAGGTTCGCCGCCATCGGCGCCCCCATCAGGCCCAGGCCCACAAAGCCGGCTTCCTTCCGGTCCCTGTCCATGCTGCCTCACTTCGTTGTGGCTAATCTTTAGGATGCTCAATTCTTGAAACTGTTCAATATCCTAGCCTCCATTCAGTATGATGAACACTATGACGACTAAAACCACCGTCGCGATCGCCGTCCCCCTCGAAGCAGAGCTGGTGGAGCGCATCCGCGCCGTAGATCCCTCCGTTACCGTCCTCTACGAGCCGGAGCTGCTGCCTCCGGAGCGCTATCCCGCAGACCACTCGGGCGATCCGGACTTCCGCCGGACGCCCGAGCAGGAGGAGCGCTACTGGGACATGCTCAACCAGGCCCAGGTGCTGTACGGCTTCCCCAACGAGAGTCCCGCGGGCCTCGCCAGGATCGCCGGCAGCAATGCCCATCTGGAGTGGATCCACGCCATGGCGGCCGGAGCCGGCGGTGCCGTGAAGGCATCGGGGCTCGACGCCGGCACGCTGCAGAAGTTCAAGGTGACCACCTCCGCCGGGGTGCACGCCCTGCCGCTGGCCGAGTTCGCCGCCCTCGGAATCCTCAACGGCTTCAAGCGCACCGCGGAACTGGCACAAGACCAGGCGGCCAGGCTCTGGCCCGAGCTCCGCACGCCCACGCGGCTGGTCAACGGCTCCCACCTCGTGGTCACCGGACTCGGGGAGATCGGCCTCGAGACTGCCCGGATCGCCCGTGCGCTCGGCATGACCGTCAGCGGCACCAAGCGGACGGTGGAGCCCCTCGACGGCATCCAGGAGGTCACGGACAACGCCGGCCTCGCCGGCCTGCTGGCCACGGCGGACGCCGTCGTCAACACCCTCCCCGGCACGCCGTCCACCGAGAAGCTCTTCGGCCGCGAAGTGTTCGCGGCCATGAGGCCGGGAACGGTCTTTGTGAACGTGGGCCGCGGCACCGTGGTGGACGAGGAGGCACTGCTGGAGGCGCTCGGGAACGGCCAGGTGTCCTACGCTTGCCTCGACGTTTTTGCCGTGGAGCCGCTTCCGCAGGACAGCCCGCTGTGGAACCACCCCCGCGTGATGGTGTCCCCGCACACGTCCGCACTCAGCGCCGCTGAGAACCGGCTGATCACCGAACGGTTCTGCAGCAACCTTCGGACCTACCTCGACGGCGGCGAACTCCCCCACGTCGTGGACACGGTCCACTTCTACTAGGTCCTGGCCTGCACCCCGGGACCCTGCGGGCTGGCTACGCGGCCTTGGCCGCACGCACGAGGGCGGCCCTTCCGGCAACGGAGGGGCCGCCCTTTTTGCGCCGGTCCGCTTTGTGCCGGCGTGAGGCAGGAATGGCTGCACCGTTTCTTCCCGACGCGTCGATGCGGGCCCCGTGACGCTGCCCCGCAACGCAGGAAGGCCATGGCCCCCTTCCTTGGCGGAAGAGGGCCACGGCCTTGGTCCCGCCGCAGCGGGGCAAAGAACCAGGAACGACTAGCTGGCGTCCTCCGTCAGGAGGAGATCGCGTCCCACGGTCTCGGGGGTGAAGAAGGTCGTGACGAACGAGATCAGGGCAAGCACCAGCGAGTAGATGGCGAGCACCAGCCAGGAGTGGTCCGTTACAGCCAGGAGCGCCGCACCCACCAGCGGGACAAGCCCGCCGGCCATCACGGCCGAGAGCTCGCGGCTCATGGCGACCCCGGTGAACCGGTACCGCGAACCGAAGAGTTCGGGCAGCAGCGGGCACTGCGGGCCGAGCATGGACTGGACGCCGAGAGCGATGCCCACGACCATGACGATCCACACGAGCGTGACGTTGCCCAGGGTCACCAGGTAGAACGCCGGCAGCGCGATCAGGGCCTGGAAGAGCGCGCCGTAGCGGTAGACCGGAACCCGGCCGAACCGGTCCGACAGCGCACCGAACGTGACGACCATAACGGCGGCGAAACCGGCGGCGATGAGCAGGCCTACGGGTCCGATGAACTTGTCGCCGGGGAAGACCCCGTCCTTAGCTGCCAGGAAGGCGATCAGCAGGGCAGAGTAGATGGAGGAGTTCCCGTTCTCGCCCATCCGCAGGCCGATCCCGATCAGGGTGTTTTTCTTGGAATGCTTCCACAGCTGGCCGATGGGGTTCTTGGCCACGTTTTTGTGCTTCTCCAGTTCCTGGAAGACGGGCGTTTCCTTCAGCCGCAGCCGGATGAAGATGGCAACCGCAATCAGGAGCACGCTGGACAGGAACGGAACCCGCCACAGCCAGCCCTCCAGCGTGGCCTTGTCCGCCATGGCGATCAGGGCGAAGGTTCCGGCGCCGAGCAGGGTGCCGAGCTGGATGCCGACGAACGGGAGCGCAGCGAAGAAGCCCCGACGGCGGCGCGGTGCGACTTCGGAAATCAGCGTGGTGGCCCCTGCCTGCTCAGCGCCGGCGCCCAGTCCCTGGAGGATGCGCAGGGTGACCAGGAGAACGGCGCCCACCATTCCCGCCTGTTCGAAGGTGGGCAGCAGGCCGATGGCGAAGCTGGCCGCACCCATCAGGCCGATAGTGAGGATGAGGACCATCTTGCGGCCGAACCTGTCGCCGATGTAGCCGAAGATCATGCCGCCGAAGGGACGGGCCGCGAAGCCGACGCCGTAAGTGGCAAACGAGGCGATCAGGGCACCGTCCTCGCCGAGCGGCTTGAAGAACAGCGGGCCGAAGATCAGGGCCGACGCCAGGCCATAGATGTAGAAGTCGTAGTACTCCAGAGCCGAGCCCACGGAGCTGGCAAGAGTTGCCCTTCGCAGCTGATCCGGATCGACGACGGCGCCGTCCGCTTCGGCCAGCGGTGTATTGGTACTAGTTGTCACAAGCACTCCCTCAAGAACACTCCAGACCCCCGTTGGCCTGGTGGGATATGAGCAACCCCCAACAGGGGTGATCATCATGTTGAACAGCGTACAACATGGTGATCACCTAGCCAATGTGTAATCCGATTTATTTTCGGCGCCCCTCCCGGCGGGGAGACAAGCGGGAGTTACCCCATGGGATTACCGAGGGAGCGGGCCAGTTCCTTGAGTTCTTTGACCATCAGGGCGCCCTGCTCGTCCGAGTAGGTGGCCTTCAGCGCGGTCACCGACAGGCCCAGGCTGGGCCCGTGTGCGCCGCGGGTTGGGACGGAAACGGCGAGGCAGACGACACCCGTGGTGGATTCCTCGTCCTCGAAGGCATAGCCCTGTTCCCGGATGACCTCGAGCTGGGCCTTGAGTTCGGCACCGGTCCGCAGTGACTTGGGCGTCAGAACCGGCAGCTCGGCGTCGTCCGGGAACATCTCGGCAATGTCGTGGTCATGCAGGCGTGCCAGCAGCGCTTTGCCGACGGCGCAGAGGGACACCGGCATTTTGTCGCCGATGTTGGACGTCAGGCGCACTGCGGGATGGCCCTCATAGCGGGCCAGGTAGATGACGTTGGTTCCGTCCAGCATGGCGATGCGGACGGTTTCGCCGGAAAGTGTCGGAGCCTGCTCGCAAAACCGGTAGAACTCCTGGACCTCGTCGAGGCGGCTGAGATAGGCCGCGCCGAGCTCGACCAGTTTGCGCCCCAGGGTGAACTCGGCGCCCTGGCGGTTGATGAGCCGGGCCTCTTCGAGCGCAAGCAGGAGGTTCGATGTGGAGGATTTGGGAATCCCCAGCTCCCGCGCGAGATCACTCAGCGTGAGGCGTCCGGTCGCAGAGGCGGCCAGGGCCTCCAGCACGGCGGCAGCGCGGGTGACCGCCGGCGCCGGGGAGGCGCTCCCCAGTCCATCAGAGGTACGGGGAACTCGGGAATCGGCCATGATTCTCCTTCAGGTATCGCGTGTGTGCCACAGGCGCCATTCGCACGGTTGTTCATTCAGCTGAACAGTAACCATCATAATGTCTGGAGGAGTCGTTCGCCCACAGAGGGCGGCCGACGCAGGCGGCTGCCCGTCCTCCGTGCCACGCAAGAGACCTCTGCAGGAAGCGGCGTCAGGCCACGGCCATGGCCACGACCGGATTCGTGAGCTCCCCGATCCCCTCAATGCGGCAGGTGACGGTGTCGCCGGGGACGATGCGTGCGCACTCTGCGGGGAAGCCCGTCAGCACCAGGTCGCCGGGGTGAAGCGTCATGAAGGACGTCACGTAGACGAGGATCTCCACCACGCCCCAGCCAAGATCGGCCGAGCTGGCCGACTTGAGCTCCGTGCCGTTGTGTGTGATTCCGATGGCCAGGTTGGCGCCATCAAGTCCCGTGACGACCCACGGCCCCGCCGGCGTGAACGTGTCCTGGCTCTTGGCGCTGATCCAGAGCTCGTCCGTCTTCTGCAAGTCCCTGGCCGAGACATCGTTTCCGATCGTGAACCCCAGCACCGCGGTCAGTGCGTTTTCCGGCGCGAGTCCCCGCGCCCTGCTCCCGACGACGATGGTGAGCTCCGCTTCCGGATCTACGTGGCCCACGC
Source organism: Arthrobacter sp. (assembly GCA_035466775.1). GTDB lineage: Bacteria > Actinomycetota > Actinomycetes > Actinomycetales > Micrococcaceae > Arthrobacter. Next base: position 30,326 of record DATIUQ010000213.1, on the reverse strand, counting down.
CCGGCCCCAGTTCGATAGCGACTCCCGGTCCGACCACGCTGGTTGCTGCCTTGTGGAAGGCCTGGGGAGGCAGGGACCGGCCCGCAGGCCCGGTGTTGTGGGCCATGCCCAGGACGTTGGCCGGAGTGCTTGGTGCCAGGAACGTGAACAAGCCTTCGTCCACCGTGGCGCCGGGTTCCCACCCCGTCCGGGGTGTGCTGCCGGCGTTCGCCACGGAGCCAGGGAACGGCGAGTCGATCACCGTCCACACCCGCCCTGCCTCACTGTCGAAGTCCGGGGCATCGTTGGCGACAAAAAAGTGCTCGACCTCCGACGCAGGGGCAAGAGGGCGGACCCGGGCAATGCGGCGGGCACTCGTGGCATTCATGAAAGTCATCCTAGGCGGCGGGCTCCGGGCCGGCACGGAAAGTGTCGGGCGCGGTTGGCTTAGCGGCTCCTGGCACGGCCTTGACTAAGCCGACGAAGGGCCGTCAATTACGCCATCGAATAGGCATTTCCGCAGGTCAGAATCGCCGCCGCCTGTTTCACATTTCCAAATATTCACGGTATATTCATAGCAAGCCTTCCACCGCGGCATCCCCCAATAGTCGCGGTGGAAGGCTTTTCCAATGCCTCCGGAACTTCGGGCGTTTCGTGCCCGCCAGGCCGCCGCTACGCCGCGTCCGCGATGGCCTCCCGCAGCCGCCAGCCGCCACCCAGTCCGTCACGGATGATTTCCATCGTTGTCAGGGCGGAACCCGGATTGCGGCCCAGCCTCGCCTGGATCTGCCAGACCTCGACGTCGACGCGGCTCAGCCCCCTGGGCATCCTCCGCTCTGCCTCCCACCAGCTGACCCGCTCGAACCAGCGCACCGGCTCCGCGCCGACAATCCATTCCCGGCCGCCGCGGACTACCGCCTGGGGCCTGCCATCCGGGCCCGATTTCACCATGACGTGTTCCATGCCAGCCACGGTAGGCCGGGGCACTGACAATATGCACGGCAGCAAGAAACCCCGCCCTGCGCACGTGGACTTGCCTTAGGGCAGGGAGATTCAGGGGGCTCAGCTGCACCTGAGTTTGGATCAGGGAGTCCATGCGTGCAGCCACGTCGGAGAGTTCCTGGTCGGATTGACCGGCGGGGACGTCGAAAGTGATCTTTACTTCACTGGCGTGAGACCAACCGTATTCAGCACGAATTTCGCGGCAATCGAGTGGCTATAATCGATTTTGTCTCCCGCTGGGAGGGCTGTGGATTCAATACTTTGGAGGCTGATGTGGACGAGAGTTTGGCGCGTGTTTGGGTTGCTTCCGCTAACAGTGAGTCCGCGGACTTTGCAGCGGATCAAGCGAGGATGAACCTGCGCGACGCAATGACGGAGGCCGTGGATGGCGGCGCCGATCCGCAGAGTGTTTGGGCTGCGTCCAATGCCACCGACGCTGACATGATGCGGGACCAAAACGAGGCGGAGCTGCCCGCGTCTTCATAGTTGAAGGCGTCAGCGGTCGCAGCCCTGATGCGACCGCTGACTCCTGATATCCGCCAGCGGAACTCGACACGTCCGGAACCCACGCAAAAGCCCCGCCGTTCCGGGGATTTCCGGAACAACGGGGCTGCGTAACGTGGTGGGTCCTACCGGGATCGAACCGATGACATCCACGGTGTAAACGTGGCGCTCTACCAGCTGAGCTAAAGACCCAAACCGCTGTTTTCACGCTTCCGCGCTTCAACCAACGAACAGTTACTGTACCGGATGAACCCGGCGGAACGCCAATCGGACCAGGGTGCCCCGTCGGTTCACAGCGGCGGCAGTTCGGCGGCGAGCCAGGTGAGCGCCTCGCTGACGCCGGCGTCGAGCTTGATGGTGGCAAGCCCGTCCCCGCGGGTCTGGCCGCGGTTGATGATGACCACGGGCTTTCCGTGTTTGGCAGCGTGCCGGGCAAACCGCAGGCCGCTCATGACCGTCAGCGAGGAGCCGGCAACCAGCAGGGCTCCGGCCTCATCCACCATGGCGTAGGAGCGTTCCACCCGGTCCTTGGGGACGTTTTCGCCGAAGTAGACGAAATCCGGCTTGAGCGTGCCGCCGCAGGCCGGGCAGTGGGCCACGACAAAACTCTCGATCAGGGCGGCGTCCTCGACCGTGGCGTCGGCGTCGGGAGCCATTTCAACCACCCCGGCGGCCAGGGCGCGTTCCAGGAATCCCGGATTGAGTTCCTCCAGCACGCCTGCCAGCAGCGTCCGGCTGTAGCGGCGTTGGCAGGAGAGGCAGACCACCTGGTCGAACCGGCCGTGCAGGTCCACTACGTTGACGCTCCCGGCGTCCTCGTGCAGCCGGTCTACGTTCTGGGTGATGAGGCCGGTGAGCAGCCCGCGGCGCTCCAGCCGGGCGGCGGCTGCGTGCCCGTCATTGGGGTCGGCCCGGCGGAGGTGGGACCAGCCGATGTGGTTGCGGGCCCAGTACCGGCGCCGGTTGTCCGCGGCGCCGATGAATTCCTGGTACGTCATGGGCGCCCGGGGCGCGGCACCTGGTCCGCGGTAGTCCGGAATGCCGGAGTCAGTGCTGAGGCCGGCACCGGTCAACAGCGCGAAGCGCTCCCCCGCGAGAATGCCGTGGATGTCCTGCAGGACCTCAAGTTCGTCCCGGGCAGGTTCGCCGGCGGTGACCGGCGGCAGGCTGGCGAAGCCAGTCATGCCGATCCCGGGCCGCCGCGTCTTCACCGCGTCAGTTCCTGCCCAGTCCCGCCAGGGCGGCGCGGTACGCGGTGAAGTCCCGGGCCTGGCCGCGGGGGTTCACCACGACGTAACGCACAGTTCCGGCCGCGTCGATGATGAAGGTTCCGCGCCTCGCCATCCCGCTGTCGGCGTCGAACACGCCGTAACGTTCGGCGACGGCGCCATGCGGCCAGAAGTCCGCCAGCAGGTCGAAGGCATAGCCTTCCTTCTCCGCGTAGGCCCTCTGGGCGAACTTGCTGTCCACCGAGATCCCCAGCACGACGGCGTCGGCATCCTCGAACAGCGCCAGGTTGTCCCGGATTTCGCACAGCTCCCCCGTGCAGATGCCCGAGAAGGCGAACGGGAAAAAGACAAGGACGACATTCCGGCCCCGGAGTTCCGAGAGCCGCACGGGTTCACCGAACTGGTTCACCAGTTCGAAGTCGGGAGCGGCCTCGCCGAGGGCGGGCACGGCCCGCGCTTCAAGCAGCTGATCCCCGGTCACGCCAGCCGCTCCCGCTGGGGTCACTTGTTCTTCCGCGTGACCAGTCGGGTGGCGCTCCAGTCCTTGGAGACGCCCGCAGAAGTGGTGTAGTGCAGGCCTGCCGTGGGTGCAGCGTCCTGGATGTCAGCCGGCGAAACGTAGCCAACCCGGCCGGACTTCGGGGTCAGTACCCACACGACGCCGCCCTCGGTCAGGGTGGTCCGCGAGCCGACCAGGGTGTCAACGAGGTCGCCGTCGTCGGACCGCCACCAAAGAATCACGGCGTCGACGACTTCGTGATCGTCCTCATCGAAGAGTTCCGAGCCGGTGAGATCTTCGATGTCGTCGCGCAAGTCGAAGTCGACGTCGTCGTCATAACCGAATTCCTGAATAAGGTCTCCGGTTTTGAAACCCAGTTTCTCCGCCACATTTACCGAAGTGGCGGCGTCGGCCTCGCTCACGTGTTGCTCCTATGCTTGGTGTTTTCAATAGCTCTAGTGATTTCCATTACTCCAAGCCAACACCCTTTGCGCCTGCGCTTCAAGCTGTTGGCCCCGCGATCCGCCATATTCTGCGTCACACACGGCGATCCGAGCACCGCCGGGCGGCACATCGTCACACAACCAGTATGCCGGTCAAATACGACGGGACCCCCACACGACAGCTACGCATCCCCGAGCTGTCAGAGCTAGAGTGGCTGATGACGACTACGCCCGCGAGGGCGAACGCCCCGCCGACGCCGGCGGGAATAGTTGTGATTGGACCTTGCCCGGCGCACATGACCGGGCAGTTGTAACCGATATGTCGCACACGTCGCGTTCACGCCAGGCAGTTACCCTGCCGGAGCTGAGGGTGCCGATGAATGCGCTCAAAGAGAGGTTGGACGTGGCTGCAGGAGAAGAGACCTCCCATATCCTCAGCGGGTTGACTAACCAGCTGCCTGATCGTGATCCGGAAGAGACCGCCGAATGGCTGGAGTCCCTGGATACGCTGATTCAGGAACAGGGCACCGAGCGTGCCCAGTACATAATGCGCAGCCTGCTCCAGCGGGCCGGCGCGCAGAGCGTGGGCGTGCCGATGGTCACCACCACGGACTACGTCAACACGATTCCGGTGGACCAGGAAGCTGAGTTCCCGGGCGACGAAGAGATCGAGCGGAAGTACCGGGCATGGCTGCGCTGGAACGCCGCGGTCATGGTGCACCGGGCGCAGCGGGCTGATATCGGCGTCGGCGGGCACATCTCCACCTACGCCGGTGCCGCGACCCTGTACGAGGTCGGTTTCAACCACTTCTTCCGCGGCAAGGACCACCCCGGCGGCGGAGACCAGGTCTTCTTCCAGGGCCACGCCTCCCCCGGCATGTACGCCCGTGCGTTCATGGAAGGCCGACTGACCGAAGAGGACCTGGACGGGTTCCGGCAGGAAAAGTCCAAGGAAGGCCACGCCCTCTCCTCCTACCCGCACCCGCGCCTCATGCCGGAGTTCTGGGAATTCCCCACGGTCTCGATGGGCATCGGCCCGATGAACGCCATCTACCAGGCCCAGTCCAACCGGTACCTGCACAACCGCGGCCTCAAGGACACCTCGGACCAGCAGGTCTGGGCGTTCCTGGGCGACGGCGAAATGGACGAGCCCGAGTCCCGCGGCCTGCTCCAGCTCGCCGCGAACGACAAGCTGGACAACCTGAACTTCGTGATCAACTGCAACCTCCAGCGCCTCGACGGCCCGGTCCGGGGCAACGGCAAGATCATGCAGGAACTTGAGGCGTTCTTCCGCGGCGCGGGCTGGAACGTCATCAAGGTCGTCTGGGGCCGGGAATGGGATGACCTCCTGGCCAAGGACGAGGACGGTTCGCTCGTGAAGATCATGAACGAAACCGTCGACGGCGACTACCAGACCTACAAGGCCGAGTCCGGCGCGTTTGTCCGCGAGCACTTCTTCGGACAGACCCCGCAGACCAAGGAAATGGTCCAGGACCTCACCGACGACCAGATCTGGAACCTCAAGCGCGGCGGCCACGACTACAACAAGGTCTACGCCGCGTACAAGGCCGCGACCGAGTTCAAGGGCAAGCCGACCGTCATCCTGGCCCACACGGTCAAGGGCTACGGCCTGGGCACCCACTTCGAGGGCCGCAACGCGACCCACCAGATGAAGAAGCTCACCCTCGCGGACCTCAAGGCCTTCCGCGACCACCTGCGCATCCCGATCACGGACGAGCAGCTCGAAGGGGACCTTTACCGGCCGCCGTACTACCACCCCGGCATGGACTCCCCCGAGATCCAGTACCTCATGGAACGCCGGCGCGCCCTCGGCGGCTTCGTCCCCGAACGCCGCTCCAAGCACACCGACGTCACCCTCCCGGATGACAAGGTTTACGAAGTCGCCAACCGCGGCTCCGGCAAGCAGCTGGCCGCTACCACCATGGCCTTCGTGCGGCTCCTCAAGGACCTCATGCGGGACAAGGAGTTCGGCAACAGGATCGTCCCGATCATCCCCGACGAGGCCCGCACCTTCGGCATGGATGCGTTCTTCCCGACGGCGAAGATCTACAACCCGAACGGCCAGAACTACCTGTCCGTGGACCGCGAGCTCGTCCTGGCATACAAGGAGTCCATCTCCGGCCAGATTGTGCACGCCGGCATCAACGAGGCCGGCTCGGTGGCGGCGTTCACCGCCGCGGGCACGTCCTACGCCACGCACGGCGAACCGCTGATCCCGATCTACGTCTTCTACTCGATGTTCGGTTTCCAGCGCACGGGTGACTCCTTCTGGGCCGCAGCGGACCAGATGACCCGCGGGTTCATCATCGGCGCCACCGCCGGCCGCACCACCCTGACCGGAGAGGGCCTGCAGCACGCCGACGGCCACTCCCCGATCCTGGCGGCGACCAACCCGGCCGTGGTCACCTACGACCCCGCCTACGGCTATGAGATCGGCGTCATCATGCGCGACGGCCTCAACCGCATGTACGGTCCGGGACCGGCTGACAACGACCCGTCGCGGAACGTGATGTACTACATCACCGTTTACAACGAGCCGATCTCCCAGCCTGCCGCACCGGCGGAAATCGACGTCGAGGGCATCATCAAGGGCATCTACCTGCTGGCACCGGCCAAGATCGACGGCCCGCGCACGCAGATCCTTGCCTCCGGTGTGTCCGTCCCCTGGGCGCTGGAAGCCCAGCGGGTCCTCGCCGAGGACTGGGGCGTGTCCGCCGACGTCTGGTCCGTGACGTCCTGGAGCGAACTGCGTCGCGACGCCATGGCAGCCGAGGAAGAAGCCTTCCTGAACCCGGGCCAGCCCGCCCGAGTGCCGTTCGTCACCGAACAGCTCGCCGGCGCGACCGGTCCGATCGTGGCGGTCACCGACTACATGAAGGCCGTCCCGGACCAGATCCGCCAGTTCCTCCCGAACGAGTTCGCCTCGCTCGGAGCCGACGGCTTCGGATTCTCGGACACCCGTGCCGCTGCGCGCCGCTTCTTCAAGAACGACATCCACTCCGTGGTTGTCCGTTCACTGCAGATGCTGGCCCGCCGTGGCGAGGTGGATGCCCAGGCTCCGGCCCAGGCCATCGAGAAGTACCGCCTGCACAACGTCAACGCCGGAACCACCGGCAACGCGGGCGGCGACTCCTAGAGCCAGTCCAGCACCGTACGACGGCGGTCCCCACCGGAAGGCGGGGGCCGCCGTCGTCGTTTAACCCTGAAGGCCGCGCCGGCGCGGTGCACCCTTGTGGTTCACCTCGGTGATCCAGCACTGTGGTCCCGCGCTGTGATCCCCGACTGTGATCCTGCACTGTGATCCCCGACAATGCGTGTTGTAGCCTTTGCACAAATGGAGCTTGGACGGCGGGCACCGTATGCTCGATGCATGGCCGAGCCGATCACCACTCCAGCAAAACGCAAGCCCTCCTCACGGGCGATGCCCCCGGAGAAGGTCGAGACCCTCAAAAAGCTTCGGTCGAGCGTCGGCCAGCTCTCCACGACGACGCTGCGCCAGCTGGAAAAATCACTGCCGTGGTACAGCCGGCTGAACTCCGACGAACGATCGGCCCTGGGCATGGTGGCCCAGAACGGCATCGCCGCCTTCGTCACCTGGTACGAGCGCCCCAGCTCTCCGTCCTGGATCCTGTCCGACGTTTTCGGCACCGCGCCCACCGAACTCACCCGCTCCATCAGCCTGCAGAAGGCCCTGCAGCTGATCCGGATCGTCGTGGAAGTGGTCGAGGACCAGGTCCCCGTGATTGCCCCCGAGGCGGACCAGGGCGCACTGCGCGAGGCGGTGCTGCGGTACTCCCGCGAGGTGGCTTTCGCCGCCGCCGATGTCTACGCCCGCGCCGCCGAATCCCGAGGATCCTGGGATACCCGGCTGGAGGCCCTCATTGTGGACGCCATCCTGCGCGGCGAAAACACCGATGCCCTGCGGTCCCGGATTGCCGCCCTGGGCTGGAAGGCACAGGAGCGCTTCACTGTCATGGTGGGCAATTCCCCGTCCGAACCGAGCGCAAGCTACGTCAGCGAGCTGCGCCGCACGGCCGGGCGGTTCGCCGAGGACGCCCTCGTCGGAATCCAGGGCGACCGGCTCATCCTGATCCTCGGCGGGGTCCATGACCGCGAGACCGCGTACCTGAAACTCGCCGAACTCTTCGCCCCGGGCCCGGTCGTCTACGGCGCCGAAGCGGGTTCCCTGCTGGAGGCCAGCGGCTCGGCCCAGTCCGCTTTCGCCGGGCTGACCGCTGCCAGGGCATGGCCCGCCGCGCCGCGCCCGGTGGCAGCCGATGACCTCCTGCCGGAGCGTGTGATCTCCGGGGACGACGCCGCCCGGCGCTCCCTCGTCAAGAACATCTACCGGCCCCTGCTGGCGGCATCCAACGGCCTGGTGGAGACCCTCGGCACCTACCTCGAACTGGGCCATTCGCTGGAGGCCACGGCCCGCGAGCTGTTCGTCCACGCCAACACCGTCCGCTACCGGCTCAAGCGCGTCTGCGACGTCACGGGCTGGGATCCGCTGTTGCCCCGGGAGGCCTTTGTGCTCCAGACGGCCCTCGTCGTGGGCCGGCTCGCGGCCCCTCCGAAGCCCGCGACCGAACGGCAGCCGTCCCGCAACAACCCCTGAGCAGTTGTAGACTTCCTACAAAGTGACCCTATGAGCTTGGTGCATGAATACACCGATAATCACTCCGTAGTTTGGAAAGCTGGATACGTGCTTGCAATCGTCTGCCCTGGACAGGGCTCCCAGACCCCTGGTTTTCTGGCCCCCTGGCTGGAACTGCCTCCCGTCGCAGGCCATCTGGCCTCCCTCAGCGAAATCGCAGGTATCGATCTCACCGCCCACGGCACCACCTCGGATGAAGAGACCATCAAGGACACTGCCGTTGCGCAGCCCCTGATCGTCGCCGCCGGGCTGGTGGCCGCGAAGTCCTTGTTCGACGTCGAACTCGGCACCCTGCCGGTGGTCCTCGCCGGCCACTCCGTCGGCGAAATCACGGCCTCCGCACTGGCCGGCGTGCTGACGGAAACCGAAGCCATGACCTTCGTCCGCGAACGCGCCAACGGCATGGCGGCCGCTGCCGCTGCCACCCCCACCGGCATGAGCGCCGTTGTGGGCGGCGACCCGGCCGAGGTCCTCGCCGCCATCGAGGCCTGCGGCGCCACGGCAGCCAACGTCAACGGCGCCGGCCAGACCGTCGCGGCCGGAACGCTGGACCAGCTCAAGGCCCTCGCCGAGAACCCGCCGGCCAAGGCCCGGGTCATTCCGCTGAAGGTAGCCGGCGCGTTCCATACCTCGCACATGTCCCCCGCCGTCGCGGCGCTGCGGGCCCTCCGGCCCACGCTGCACCCGCGGAACCCGCAGGTTCCCCTGCTCTCCAATTTCGACGGCGCCGAAGTCACCGACGGTGACGCCGCCGTCGAGAGCCTGATCGCCCAGGTTTCCCGACCGGTCCGCTGGGACCTCTGCATGGAAACGCTCGTGAAGCGCGGTGTGACCGGCGTGATTGAGCTGGCCCCCGCCGGAACACTTGCCGGACTCGCCAAGCGCGGCATGCCGGGGGTAAAGACCGTCACCGTCAAGACCCCGGACGACCTGTCCGCCGCCCTGGCCCTATTCGCAGAACTGGAAGGACAGGCATGAGCGTTCCCACCTTGAAGCAGGCGCCCCTGCAGGAGAACACCCGCATCATGGGAGTCGGCGCCTACCGGCCCAACGTGATCGTCACCAACGATGATGTCTGCCAGTGGATCGACTCCTCGGACGAGTGGATCCGCCAGCGCACCGGCATCATCACCCGGCACCGCGCCCCCGCCGATATCAGCGTGATCGACATGGCCGAAGGCGCCGCCCGCGAGGCCCTGCAGAAGGCCGGCATCGAGGCTTCCCAGCTTGGCGCCGTCATCGTCTCCACCGTGACGCACCCCTACGCCACGCCGTCCGCCGCGGCAAGCCTCGCCGACCGCCTCGGCGCGACGCCCGCCCCGGCCTTCGACATCTCCGCCGCCTGCGCCGGCTACTGCTACGGCATCGCCCAGGCCGACGCGCTGGTCCGCTCCGGCACGGCCGACTACGTCCTCGTGGTCGGCGCCGAAAAGCTCTCGGACGTCATCGACAACACCGAACGCACCATCTCCTTCCTGCTCGGCGACGGCGCAGGCGCCGTGGTGATCGGCCCCTCCGACACCCCGGGCATCGGCCCGTCGGTGTGGGGTTCGGACGGCAGCAAGTGGGACGCGATCGGCATGACCCACTCCATGCTCGACCTCCGCGAGCTCGCCTCGGCGGGCAAGCAGGGCGGGGCCCTGAGCGCCGAGGAAGCCGCCGTCACTGACGCGGCTGTCTGGCCGACGCTCCGCCAGGACGGCCAGACGGTCTTCCGCTGGGCGGTCTGGGAGATGGCCAAGGTGGCCCAGCAGGCGCTGGACGCCGCAGGCATCACGGCCGACGATCTCGCGGCCTTCATCCCGCACCAGGCGAACATGCGGATCATCGACGAGATGGCCAAGAAGCTCAAACTCCCGGAGAACGTCATCATCGCGCGGGACATCGCCGACGCCGGCAACACCTCCGCTGCCTCCATCCCCCTGGCCACCCACCGCCTGCTGCAGGAAAACCCGCAGCTCAGCGGCGGGCTTGCACTGCAGATCGGCTTCGGTGCCGGGCTGGTCTTCGGTGCCCAAGTGATCGTGCTTCCATAGGCGTTCCCGTTTTCCCCGTCTTTCCCCGTCTTCAAATCACACAGCAAGCCGAACCCTCGGTTTGAATCATTACCGCCCGAAGATGCCGGCACACCGGCAGTCCACGGCGACAACAAGAAAAGGAGCCACCAATGGCTAGCAACGAAGAGATCCTGGCCGGCCTGGCTGAAATCGTCAACGAAGAAACCGGCCTGGCCACCGAGGCTGTCGAAATGGACAAGTCCTTCACCGAGGACCTGGACATCGATTCCATCTCCATGATGACGATCGTCGTCAACGCTGAAGAGAAGTTCGGCGTGCGCATCCCGGACGAAGAGGTCAAGAACCTCAAGACCGTCGGCGACGCCGTCAGCTTCATCGCGAACGCACAGGCCTAAGTTCGGCCCGGGCCGGTCCGGGGGCGCCACTGCACCCCCGGACCGCGCCATTTGCAGCACCATTCCACTGCACCACCCCAGAGCTTTTCAAACGCAGGCCCCGGCAACCGCCCCCAGGTTCCGGATACGGCAGGCGCACCGACAGAGAGTGATCCCATGGCACGCAAAGTAGTCATTACCGGTCTGGGTGCCACCACACCCATTGGCGGCGATGTCCCCACGATGTGGAAGAACGCGCTGAAGGGCGTCTCCGGCGCGCACACGCTTGAAGACGACTGGGTGGCCAAGTACGAACTGCCCGTCCACTTCGCCGCACGCGCCACCACCCCCGCGACCGAGGTCCTGAGCCGGGTCGAAGCCAAGCGCATGGACCCCTCCACACAGTTTGCCGTGGTCGCCTCCCGCGAGGCGTGGGCCGACGCCGGCATCACCGAAATCGACCACGACCGTCTCGCCGTGGCTTTCGCCACCGGCATCGGCGGCGTCTGGACGCTCCTGGATGCCTGGGACACCCTGCGCGAAAAGGGCCCCCGCCGCGTCCTGCCGATGACCGTGCCCATGCTGATGCCCAACGGCCCGGCTGCGGCGGTAAGCCTCGACCTCGGCGCCCGCGCCGGCGCCCACACCCCCGTCTCCGCCTGCGCGTCCGGCACCGAAGCCGTGCACATGGGCCTGGACCTGATCCGCTCCGGCAAGGCCGACGTCGTCGTCTGCGGCGGCGCCGAAGCCGCCATCCACCCGATGCCGATCGCCGCGTTCGCCTCCATGCAGGCGCTCTCGCGCCGCAACGACGACCCCGAGCACGCGTCCCGCCCCTACGACCGTGACCGCGACGGCTTTGTCATGGGCGAAGGCGCCGGCGCCCTGGTGCTCGAAGCCGAGGAACACGCCTTGGCCCGTGGCGCCCGGATCTACGCCGAACTTGCCGGCACGTCGGTCACCGCCGACGCGTACCACATCACCGCCCCGGACCCCGAGGGCCTCGGCGCCACGCGCGCGCTGAAGGCCGCCATGTTCGACGGCCGGATCCAGCCGGAAGACGTGGTGCACGTCAACGCGCACGCCACCTCCACCCCGGTCGGCGACAAGCCCGAGTACGCGGCCCTCAAGGCCGCCCTGGGCAAGCAATTGGACAGCGTCGCCGTCTCGGCCACGAAGTCGCAGATGGGGCACCTGCTGGGCGCCTCCGGTGCGGTGGAAGCCGTGCTGACCGTGATGGCCATTTACGACCGCAAGGCGCCGGTGACCATCAACCTCGAGAACCAGGATCCGGAGATCCCGCTCGACGTCGTCACGACCGCCCGCGAACTGCCGTCCGGCAGCATCGCGGCGCTGAGCAATTCCTTCGGCTTCGGCGGCCACAACGCCGTGATCGCGGTGCGGAGCATCTAGTTCCGGCTGCCCGCAGCACGCCGAGATGACAGATGGCGGCAATGTTCTTCGTGAACATTGCCGCCATCTGTCGTTTCGACGCTAGTTCAGGCGGTAGGTGTTGATGACGACGCCGCGGTGGGGAGGCGTACGACGCAAGGTGTGGGGGCCTTCCAAATGACACATGGCGGCAATGTTCTTCGTGAACATTGCCGCCATCTGTCGTTTGGCGCAGCTATGGAGTGTTTTGTGCCGGTCTTGCGGGGCGGCTTAGCCCACCTGGTGGAGCCAGCGCACGGGTGCACCTTCTGCGGCGTGCCGGAAGGGTTCGAGTTCCTCGTCCCATGCCTCGCCGAGGGCCAGGGAGAGCTCATGGTAGACCGCGGACGGGTCACCCGCGCCGGATTCGTAGGCGTAGCGGATGCGGTCCTCGGAGACCATGATGTTGCCGTGCACGTCAGTGACGGCGTGGAAGATGCCGAGCTCCGGCGTGTGCGACCAGCGGCCGCCATCCACGCCTTGGCTGGGTTCTTCCGTGACTTCATAGCGCAGGTGCGCCCAGCCCCGAAGAGCGGACGCCAATTGAGCCCCCGTGCCCGGATTCCCGGTCCACGACAGCTCGGCCCGGAACATTCCGGGCGCTGCTGGCTGGGCAGTCCACTCAAGGTCCGTCCGCTTGTCCACAACGGAACCTATGGCCCACTCAACGTGAGGGCACAGGGCAGTTGGAGCCGAGTGAACGAACAAGACACCGCGGGTTTGTGCAACAGACATTCCATCCTCCATAGCTATAGGTACGTCTTCCCCAACGACCTCTGCCTGGATGCCTGTCTGATGCGTGGATCCGCGTGCGGGGCGGTTGCCCCTGCCAGACTATTCAGTTTCTTCAAAGCCACACTACTCAAAAATATGTCCGGACCTCAGGTGATGGAACGATGCTCAAGAGCTTCAAGCACCACTTGAAAGTTGCCGGGCGTGAGTCTTATTCTGCCGTACCCCGCCTAATTACGCCAGTGCAATTCGGCGCGTCGTTGTCGGCGAGTCGTACACCCGCCTCGGGCGGGTCCGGAGCGGCCGCGAAGAGGTTCGCGGTGCCGTGACGGGCGACGGCGATCAGGCCCTCGGATGGGCCTGCTGGTAGCTCTGTCGAAGCCGCTCGACGGAAACATGGGTATAGATCTGGGTGGTGGCCAGGCTGCTGTGGCCCAGGATTTCCTGCACCGCCCGGAGGTCGGCTCCGCCGTCGAGCAGGTGTGTGGCGGCGGTGTGCCGTAGGGCGTGCGGCCCCGTGGCGGCGGTGTCCCCCAAGGCCTCAAGCAAGTCGTGGACGACGCTGCGGACCTGCCGCTGGTCGACCCGATTGCCGCGGGCACCGAGAAACAATGCCGGTCCGGAGGCGTCCGTGGCGAGGGCGGGCCGGCCCCGGCGCAGCCAGTCGTCGACGGCGAGTGCCGCAGGCAGGCCGTAGGGCACGGTGCGTTCCTTGTTGCCCTTGCCCAGCACCCGCAGGGTCCTGCGGTCGGGATCGAGATCGTCCACGTCTAGGCCGGCAAGTTCGCCGACCCGGACGCCTGTGGCGTACAGCAGCTCCACCATGGCGCGGTTCCGCAGGGGCAGTGGTCCGCCCTCGGCGGCGGCGGTCTCCGTGCCTTCAACGAGCCGCAGGACCTGCTGCTGGTGCAGCACCCCGGGCAGGGACTTCTCCCGCTTCGGCGCCTTCAGCCGCAGGGCGGGGTCCGCGGCGATCAGCTCCTCGCGGACGGCCCAGGCCGTGAAGGCCCTGGCGGTGGCGGAGCGGCGGGCGAGGGTGGCGCGGGACATGCCGCCCTCGCTTTGCGAGCCGAGCCAGCGCCGCAAGGTGCCCAGTTCGAGCCCGGGAAGGTCCTCCACTCCTTCCGAGGCAGCGAATTCCAGGAGGCTTCCGACGTCGGAGAGATACGCGCGCACGGTGTGGGCCGACCGGCCCCGTTCCGCCTCCAAGTAGCGGCCGAAAGCCTGGGCGGCGGCGGCCAGGGGGGCTGGGATCTGCTGTGTTGGCACTCCCCTACTCTCGCAGGATTCGCCCGGCGATCAAGGAGCCCGACGGCGAGCCGCAGGTCCGGTCCGCACCGGTGCCGCGTGTGGCGCCGGTGCTGCCAGTCGTGCCGGTCGTGCCCGTGCCATGCACCCGGAGCCGGCCCCCAGTCATTCTGCCTTGCCCGCCCGTTTCCAGCCGCCGCCGTGCGACTCGGCAAGGCCCAGCAACCCCAGCCGGCCGAGTCCTGCCCTGACCGAGTCCGCGCTCAGTCCCGCCACAGCCGTGAGCTTTTCGACGGAACTGGTGGTCCGCAGCGGCAGGGCGTCGAGCAGGATGAGGTCCTCCAGGGTCAGCCCGTCCTGGACGGCCGCCCGGCCGGTCCGGGCTTCGGGCAGCGATTCCCCGCTGGGCGCGGCGAGCTCCGCGATCTCCCCCGCGTCGGTGACGCAGACAGCCCCTCCCTCGCGGAGCAGCCGGTGGCAACCGGCGGAATTGGCGCTGTGCACCGAACCCGGCACCGCACCCACGGCCCTGCCCAGCGTTTCCGCATGGTGCGCCGTGTTCAGTGCGCCGGATCTCCAGCGTGCCTCCACGACGACCGTGACCGACGCCAGCGCCGCTATCAGCCTGTTGCGCTGCAGAAACCGGTACCGCGTCGGCGCGGACCCCGGCGGAACCTCGGCCAGGACCGCGCCCTGGCTGGCGACGGCTCGGAGCAGGTCCTCGTTGCCGGAGGGGTAGAAACGATCCACTCCCCCTGCCATCACCGCTATCGTGGGCATGGTCCCGGAGGAGCCGGCGGCGAGGGCAGCCCGGTGGGCATGCGCATCGATCCCGTAGGCGCCGCCCGAGATGATCGTGAACCCGCGCTGCGCCAATGAGTACGCGAGGTCGCCCGTCACGGACGAGCCATACGAGGTACTGTCCCTGGACCCAACCAGCGCAATGGACGTGGCGGCCGGAGGCAGCTCCTGCTCGGTCCCGCGCCACCAGAGGCAGATCGGTTCCTGCAGTCCAAGGTCGGCCAGTTGCCGGGGCCACAGTTCGTCCGAAGGAATGATCAGGCGACCGCCGAGCCGCTGCATCGTCGCGAGGTCACGGTCCGGCGCCAGATCCGGGACCCTCGGCGCCCAGCGCTTCCGGGCAGTCCCGAGGCCCGTCCAGCCGCCGCCCGAACTGTTCTCGTCCAGGAGTCCGAAAAGCTCCTGTTCCAGTTCCGCACCGGGGGCCAGCTGGCCGGTGGCGATCCTCAGCGCGTCCTCAGCCCCGGCGATGCGCACGAGCGCGAGGCCCGCGGCGTCCTGCGGCTCGAACAGCCGGGACAGCGCTGCCCTGGCGGTCCGTTCGCTCTCTGTCATGGTGTTGTCCTTTCACAAGCCGGCGAGAATGAGCGTCAGGCCGCGACGGCGGCCTGCCGAAGATTGAGGGCCAGCCCGATATCGTCGGCCTCCGGTACGTCGCGGAGGGCCAAATCCGCCAGAGTCCAAGACAGCCGCAGTACGCGGTCGTAGCCGCGCGCGGTCAGCACCCCGCGTTCCAGGGCATGGTCCAGGATCCGGGTGGTGGAGGCGCCGAGCCGCAGGGCACCCCGGAGCACCCGCCCCGGCACCTGGGCGTTGGTTTCCATGCCGAACGGCAGCAGCCTCCCGAGCTGGCGCTCCCGTGCGGCCTGGACACGGGCCGCGATGGTGGCGGTATCCTCCTCCGCCGCCGGCTGGCCAAAGTCCGCCAGCGACACCCGCTCCACCTGCAGCTGGATGTCCACCCTGTCCAGCAATGGCCCGGACATCCGCGCCAGATACCGCCGGCGCATGGTCGGAGTACAGACGCAGTCGACTCCCTTGCCCGTGGCCTTCCCGCAGGGGCACGGGTTGGCGGCAAGAACCAGCTGGAAGCGGGCGGGGTAAGCCGCTGTGCCTGCCGACCGGTGAAGGACCAGTTCCCCGCTCTCCAGCGGCTGCCGGAGAGCGTCGAGAACCCGTCGTTCGTATTCGGGGGCTTCGTCGAGGAACAGCACCCCGCGGTGGGCCCGGGATGCGGCCCCGGGCCGCGGCAACCCGGAGCCCCCTCCGATGATGGCCGCCGGAGTAGCCGTGTGATGCGGGTTCTCATAGGGCGGCCGGCGCACAAGGCGCAGGGAGGCCGACGTCAGCGAGCAGAGCGAGTGGATGGCAGTCACTTCCATGGCCTCGGCGTCACCCAGATCCGGGAGGAGCCCGGGAAGCCGTTCAGCCAGCATCGTTTTGCCCGCCCCCGGAGGACCGGTGAGCAGCAGGTGGTGCGCCCCGGCGGCGGCCACCTCCAGCGCCCTCCGCGCGTCCCCCTGCCCGGAGACGTCGCGCATGTCCGGCGGCGCCCACGAGTGCACTCCGCCTTCGGCCTGCGGTTCGCAAGGCTCGGGTGCGGGCTCGAAATCCAAGGCCAAATCCTGCGGATCGGCGCCGAAATCGAACGCCAGACGGGCCAGCGTGGCGTAGCCCTGTACGCGGGCGCCGGGCACCAGTTGCGCCTCGGCCGCGTTCGCCTGCGCCACGATGATGTCGGCATAGCCGGCCCGCACCGCGGCCATAACCGCGGGGAGGACTCCCCGGACCGGGCGCAGCCTGCCGTCGAGGCCCAGTTCGGCGATGAACACTGTCCGGCCGGTGGACCGGACGTCGTTCGAGGCCAGCAGCGCAGCCATGGCGATGGCGAGGTCGAAGCCGGAGCCCCGCTTGGGCAACGACGCCGGGATGAGGTTGGCCGTGATCTTCCGGCGACTCAAGGGAATACCGGAGTTCTGGGCCGCCGAACGGATCCGTTCCTTGGCCTCATTCAGCGACGCGTCCGGCAGCCCCAGAATGATAAATGCCGGCAGGGTCTGGCCGATGTCGGCCTCCACCTCCACGATGTAGCCGTTCAGCCCGACCAGGGCCACGGAGTACGTCCGGCCGAGCGACAACTACCCCACCCCCTTGAGGTGTTCCACCACGGGCTCGCCGATGCCGTCGTCGAGCACGGCGATCACGTCGACGCGCCTCAGTGGCATGCGCAGTTCATGGTCACGGCACCAGGCCGACGCCAGCCGGTGAAGCCGGGCCAGTTTGTCGACGCCGACGGCCTCAAAGGGATGCCCGTAGGCGAGGGACTTGCGCGTCTTCACCTCGGCGATGACCAGTGCGTCGCCGTCGAGCGCCACAATGTCGATTTCGCCCTCGGGGCACCGCCAGTTGCGGTCCACGATCCGCATGCCCTGGGCTTCGAGGTATCCGGCCGCGAGTTCCTCCCCGCGCCGGCCCAGCACGTCCTTAGCTCTCATGAAACCAGCGTGCGCCGCCGCGGCAAGACGTCCCAGCGGTTCAGGACGCTATGTGGAAAGCCAGCCCAAGAACCGCTGTGTGGAGGAAGAGTGGTCAGCCGTTCCCGGCAGCCTGGACGGGTCAGTTCCCGAGGTCCTCCACCTTGGGCAGGGCGAGCTCTTCGCTGCGCGGGAGCTCCTCGACGTTGACGTCCTTAAAGGTGATCACGCGGACGCTCTTGACGAAGCGTGCGGAACGGTAGACATCCCAGACCCAGGCGTCCTGCAGCGTCAGGTCGAAGTAGACCTCGCCGTCGGCGCTGCGCGCCTGCAGGTCAACATGGTTGGCCAGATAGAAACGCCGTTCGGTCTCGACCACATAGCTGAACAGCCCGACGACGTCGCGGTATTCGCGGTAGAGCTGCAGCTCCATGTCGGTTTCATAGTTTTCAAGGTCCTCGGCACTCATGGTTCCATCTTGCACCATCCGGCGCCGCCCGCGTGACACCGGGGCCGGCCGTGGGCTCAGTCCGCGAGCAGCTGCCAGCTCACACGGTGGTACGGCGTGGGTCCGGCGGCGCGGAGCGCATCCTTGTGGATGGCGGTGCCGTACCCCTTGTTGACGTCCCAGCCATACGCCGGGTATTCGGAGTGCAGCCCTCGCATGATGCCGTCACGTTCCACTTTGGCCAGGATGGACGCCGCGGCGACGCTCAGGCACTGCATGTCCGCCTTGACCAGGGTGTGCACCGGTGCGTCGCAGGCGGGCTCCGCCGGGCCGTCGTCGAACAGGGAGGGCTGGGTATCGGGCGAAAGCCAGTTGTGACTGCCGTCAAGGAGCACCACGTCCGGGGTCACCCCGCCGGCCAGGACCGCGAGCCAGGCGCGCGTGCCGGCGAGCCGGAGCGCGGCGACAATGCCGACGTCGTCGATCTCCTTCGCGGAGGCATGCCCGACGGCAGAGGCCACGCTCCAGCTCTGGACCAGCGGCACCAGGCGTTCGCGGTCCGCCACCTTGAGCAGCTTGGAGTCGCGGACGTCGTCGAGCAGCGTCAGCCGGTGCAGGTCCACGACGGCGATTCCCACACTAACGGGCCCGGCGAGGGCGCCGCGGCCCACCTCGTCGATGCCGGCGAGGAGGCGGGCGCCGGAGCCTCGGAAGCGGCGCTCGTAGTCGAGGGTGGGTGCTTCAGACATGACGACCGGTCGCTACTTTCCGGCCGGGGCGGGCACGTCGCGGAAGACGTCGGGGTAGTTGTCCAGGGCGGTGATGCGGTTCAGCGGCCAGGCAATGACGGCGGCCTTGCCTTCGATGTCGGCGATATTCACGAAACCGCCGTTGCTGTCCGTGTGGGCGCGCGAATCGGCGGAGTGGTTCCGGTTGTCGCCCATCACCCAGACCTTGCCTTCGGGGACCACAACGTCGAATTCGCGGACCTGGGGAACTTCGGTGGGGTTGATGTAAGGCTCGTCCAGCGGCGCGCCGTTGACCATGATCCGACCGCCCGCGTCGCAGCAGGCCACACGGTCGCCCGGCAGTCCGACGACGCGCTTGACCAGGTGCTGCTCCGAGTTGTCCGGCAGCAGGCCAATGAACGTCAGTCCATCCTGCACCCAGGTGAAGGGGCCGGTTTCCTTCTCCGCCGCAGGAACAAGCCAGCCCTGGGAGTCCTTGAACACAACGACGTCGCCGCGCTCCAGGGCGAACGGCTCCGGAACCAGGAGGTTCACGAAGATCCTGTCGTTCACGTCGAGGGTATTGACCATGGATTCAGACGGGATATAGAAGGCCCGGAAAAGGAACGTCTTGATCAGGAACGACAGCACGATGGCGACGAGCACCACTGTCGCTATTTCCTTCGCCCAGAGGAATAGCGGGCTGTGGCCCTCCCGGGCTTTGGCCCGGCGCGCACGCCTCGACGAGGCCCCCGCATGGGCGGGCCCGCCTGCCGCCGGAGAATCCTGCGTGGGAACATCCCTGGGCGGAACATCCCGCGCCGGTACACCGCGAGCCGGGCCGGCCTGGCCCGGGGCGTCAGGAAAGTCCGGTCCGCCGGTGGCAGGCGAAGAACCCGTAGTCGCGTACGGCGTGTGCTCCGTGGCGGGGATCGGGGACGAGGTTACCCGGGGCTGGTCCTGCCCCCGCGGATCAGGAGTCCGGGGTCCGGTCTCGGGCATTTACTGTCCGTTCTTCGCTGTCGTCGTGGCGGCCTCGGGGGGCCGTGCTACTGCTGTAAATCTATCAAGCGGCCAGATGATCTGTACGGGCCTGCCGATCACTCTGTCCAGCGGCACCATGCCGCCGCCGGGGGCGCCCAGGAGGCTGCGGGAGTCGGCCGACTGTGAGCGGTGGTCCCCCATCAGCCAGAGCCTGCCAGGGGGGACGACCACGCTGAACTTCAGCTGGCTCGCGGCGTCGCCCTCGTAAAGATAGGGTTCCGCAACTTGCTGGCCGTTGACTGTGAGATTGCCGCCGGCGTCACAGCAAATCACGTGGTCTCCGGGGAGCCCGATGACCCGTTTGATGTAGGTGTTGTCGCCGCCGGATAGGCCGACCCAATGTCCGACGCCGCCAAGAAAGTCCAGCACGGGACCCCTGCCGCTGTTCAGCGGGGCGAAGGAGCCGCGGCCGTCGAAGACGACAAGGTCGCCCCGGCCCACCGGTTCCGCCCGGAAGTCCGTCCGTGAGACGAGGATCCTGTCGCCTTCCTGGAAGAGCGGCTCCATCGAGGCGGACGGGATGTAGTAGACATCGAGCCACAGCGAGCGGACCAGTCCGCTGATGAGGACGGCCAGCACGGCGGCCAGCAACACAAAACGCCAGCCGAGTTTCCTGGGCTGGCGTTTTGTGTGTTCCATGATCCGTATCCTCTAACGCTTTTCTAAAGTGAACAGCGCTGTTGCGGATGCTCCGGCGCTGGCCGGACACGGTCCTTGGACCCGCGGTGGAAGACTGCGGTGGAAGTCTGAAAAGACTTACTTTCCGGTCTGGAAGTCGCGCTTTTCCTTGATCTTCGCGGCCTTACCACGCAGGTTGCGCATGTAGTAGAGCTTGGCGCGGCGCACGTCACCCTTGGAGACGAGCTCGATCTTGTCGATGATCGGGGAGTGCACCGGGAAGGTACGCTCCACGCCAACGCCGAAGGAAACCTTGCGGATGGTGAAGGTTTCGCGCAGCCCGTCGCCGTGGCGGCCCAGGACGAAGCCCTGGAAGACCTGGACACGGGAGTTCTTGCCTTCGATGATGTTCACGTGCACCTTGAGGGTGTCACCCGCGCGGAAAACGGGAACATCGGTGCGCAGCGAGGCTGCGTCTACGGAATCGAGGATATGCATTGATTCACTCCTGGTGAACGCCACAGGTCCTTCACGTTGGGTCACGGCGGCCAAGCCCGGGCGCGGATGCGGCCCGGAAATTCCCGCCGAAAATTTGTCAATCCGGCTCCGCCAGGAATTGGCGGGGGCCGGGGTGCCGCGCTGTTGGTGACGCTCCCCCTGTGGCAGGTTCGCACCCAGCAGGCACAAGGACTAATTTTGCCACACCCGGGGCTTTCCAGCCAATCCGGTCAGGCGGAATCCCCGCCGGCGTCGGCGCGGCGCTCGAGGCGGCCGTCGACGACGTCGTACCCAAGGTCGGCAAGGGCAGTGCGGTCAGCGCGGGGCAGTTTGGCGGCGTCGAACTCCTCGAGCAGGTCCGGGCGCCGCTCGGCGGTGCGCCGGTACTGTTCGTGCCGGCGCCACTGGGCGATCTTGCCGTGGTTGCCGCTGAGCAGCACTGCCGGGACGTCGCGGTCCCGCCAGCTGGAGGGTTTGGTGTACACGGGGTACTCCAGCAGCCCGTCCGAGTGCGACTCCTCCACCAGGGATTCGGGGTTGCCTACGACGCCGGGCAGCAGGCGCCCGATGGCTTCCACCATGGCCAGCACGGCCACCTCGCCGCCGTTGAGCACGTAGTCGCCGAGGCTCATGGGCCGCACGGTGAAGTGCTCGGCGGCCCATTCCATCACGCGCTCGTCGATGCCCTCGTAGCGTCCGCAGGCAAACACGAGCCGGTCTTCCCCGGCCAGTTCATGGGCCGTGGCCTGAGTGAACCGTTCCCCGGCCGGTGACGGCACGATCAGGACCGGTTTCGCTGCAACGGGTTCGGATGCGTCCGGCCCCGCCGCGGCGACGGCGGCCAGCGCCTGCGCCCAAGGCTCGGGCTTCATGACCATCCCGGCGCCGCCGCCGTAGGGGGTGTCGTCCACGGTCCGGTGGCGGTCCGTGGTGAAGTCCCGGAGGTCGTGGACGGTCAGCTTCAGCAGGCCGTCCTGGCGTGCCTTGCCGATCAGCGAAAGTTCCAGCGGTGCCAGGTACTCGGGAAAGATGCTGACGACGTCGATCCTCATTTAGGCGTTGTCTCCGGCGTCGGCACGGTCTCCGGAGGCGTCTGCGCCCGTGGGCTTCGGCTTGTCTTCCGGCTTGGCCTCGTCCTCGGCATTGACCTCAAAGAGGCCCGGCGGCGGAGTGACCACAACGTAGCCTTCGCCGACGTTGACCTCGGGGACGATCTGCTCCACAAAGGGGATCAGGACTTCCTTGCCGTCCGTCGCCGTGACCACGAGCAGGTCCTGGACCGGGAGGGTGTGGAGGCCGGAAACCTTGCCCACTACCTGGCCGCCGACGCGGACTTCCAGGCCCTCCAGCTCGTGCTCGTACCAGCCCTCGTCCTCGTCATCGTCGTCGAGTTCCTCGGTTTCGATGAACAACTTGGCGCCGCGGAGGGTCTCCGCCTCGTTCCGGGTCTCTATCTCCTCGAAGGCGAGCAGCAGGATGTCCTTGTTCCAGCGGGCGCTCTCCACGGTCAGCGGGCCGGCCGAGGCCGGCTCCACGACGAACTGGGTGCCGGGGACGAAGCGGTCGCCGGGAGCATCCGTGAGTACCTGGACGGTCACTTCGCCGCGGATGCCGTGGGGCTTGCCGATTCGTGCCACCTGAAGCTGCATCTGTTCCTCTGTTCGGGGTTGGTGGGTCTGTGGGTCTACGGGAATTGCGCGGAAAACAGTCCGGCCCCTCCACCATTATCTGGTGAAGGGGCCGGACTCGAGACAAGTATTGCTGAAAGCGTTACCGGCGGCGGTCGGTGTCGACGACGTCGACCCTGACCGGCTCGCCGTCCGCCAGCGCTGCCACCACAGTGCGCAAAGCGCGTGCGGTGCGTCCCTGGCGGCCGATTACCCGTCCGAGGTCGTCCTGATGAACGCGCACTTCGAGGGTGTCCCCGCGGCGGTTGTTCTTCGCACTGACCTTGACATCCTCAGGACTGTCAACGATCCCGCGGACGAGGTGTTCGAGCGCTTCGGCCAGCAATTTACTCGGCCTCGGTGGTCTCTGCTTCGGCGTCGGCGGGAGCCTCGGCTGCGTCGTCCTTCTTGGCCTTCTTGGTGATGGCTTCCGGGATGATCACGGAACCCTTTTCCGGGGTAACGAAGGCAGCCTTGGGAGCCTTGGTCTTCAAGGTGCCCTCCTGGCCCGGGAGACCCTTGAACTTCTGCCAGTCACCGGTGATCTTGAGGATCGCCGCGACCTGCTCGGACGGCTGTGCGCCGACGCCGAGCCAGTACTGGGCACGGTCCGTGTCGACCTCGATGTACGAGGGCTCTTCGGTCGGGTGGTACTTGCCGATCTCTTCGATCGCACGGCCATCACGCTTGGAGCGTGCATCCATGACGACGATACGGTAGTACGGTGCGCGCATCTTGCCGAAGCGCTTAAGGCGAATCTTTACGGCCACTTTTGTGGTCACTCCTGTTTCTGAAACGGGGTCGAGCCCGGCGTTCTGCACCCGTGGGGCGGGCCATACTAGGGGGTTCTAAAAGGACAAGATCCGGACGCGGAGAGAGGGGCCACGCAGATCAAGTACCTGTTTATTGTGCCAGATCAGCGGCGGGATTTCGACTTGACACCCGCAACCGGTCCATTTTAGAGCCCTGTCAGAGCCCGGGGCGCGTCAGGAGGTCCAGACGTAGAGGCCGGATTTGCTGGCGGGATCGACGGCGGCGGCCAGTTCGGCGAGCTGGCGGACGTAGCGGGCGGCCTGCTCCGTGCCAAAGGGCATGTCCTCCTCGGCGGCCCAGGATTCGGCGACGTCGTCCAGCACGACTTCCTCGCCCTCGGTCTCATAGGTGAGCAGCTCGGCCAGGGCGCGGACCATCGCCGGCGGGACGCCGAGCAGGGAGTCGCTGGCCACATCCACCAAGGCGAGCTCGTAGTCGGCGCCGGAGGCGTGGACGGCCGTGCCGGCCAGGTCGCCCAGGCGCTCGATTTCGAAGTCGGTGATGTCGGCAATGCGGACGGCTCCGGGCGCCGCGGCGGCCCCGCCGTCGAGGGCGGTGGCACGCTTGAGGGCTTCGTCGTGAGTGGAGACAAAGACTTCGGTGAATCCCATGGAACTCGTCCTTAGCTGTTTGGCGGCGCTGGTCCGCTGTTTTTGGCGTCGCTTCAGCCTAGCCCTTTCGGCATGGGCCGGCGCCCCGGCGGGACATGCCCTCCCCCGACCGTGGCCACTGGACATAAGCCGCTATGCCCACTCCTGGCCACACGCAGTGGACATGCTCCGCGTTCCGGCCAGCGAAAATTGGACATGCCCTCCGCCAACGTGGTCCCGCGCTGCCGCACTTGCCCCCCGGCACGATGGACATGCCCTCCCGTGACCTGCACGAGTGGGCATATTGGCACTGGGTCCACTCGCTATCGCCAGCACTGGGCAGGTCCTAAAGGCCGGACCGCCCGGCAGGCAGGGACACGGTCCGAGCCGGGCGGGCGGGCGGCGACGCCAGGGCCGGACCGGCACCTACCGGACGGCGACGCGGATCCGGTTGCGCCACGGATCCTCGAAGCGCAGTTCGGCTCCGGTGTGCTGGGACTGGACACCGGCGGTCTTGAGGCGGTCGGCGAGGGCGCCGACATCGTCGCCGGCCGGTACTTCGATCAGCACCTCGCCGAGGCCCAGGGTGTCGCGGCGGGGGCCGGCGCCGCGGCTGTTCCAGACGTTCATGGCCATGTGGTGGTGGTAGCCGCCGGCGGAGACAAAAAGCGCCTGGCCGTGCCAGCCGGCGGTCTTTTCGAAGCCGAGGGTTCCGACGTAGAAGTCGTGGGCGGACTGCACGTCGCCGACTTGCAGGTGGACGTGCCCAACGCCTGCATTCGTCTCGCGCTGCCCGGCGAGCGACGCCTCGGTGAGGTGCTGCTCGAGATAGCGCTGCGGGGGCAGGGCGAGGCTGTCCATCACGACGTTCTTGCCGTCCCAGGACCAGGCGTCACGGGGCCGGTCCCAGTAGAGCTCGATGCCGTTGCCTTCGGGGTCATTGAAGTAGAAGGCCTCGCTGACGAGGTGGTCGGCGCTTCCGGTGAAGGACTGCGGCTCGTACTGTGCGGCGGACGCGACCGTGGCGGCGAGGGCCGGCTGGTCGTCGAACAGCAGGGCGGTGTGGAAGAGGCCGGCCTCGCCACGGGAGGGCAGGTTCAGCCCCGGGGCCGGGGCCAGGTGGACCAGCGGCTTCCGCTTGCGCCCGAGGTAGAGCCCGCCGTCCTGCTCGGCCACGATGTCGAGGCCAAGGGCGCGCTGGTAGTAGTCGGTCATCACTTTCATGTCGCCGACCTTGAGCATCACGGTGCCCATGGTGAGTTCGGCGGGCAGGAGATCCTGTGCGTTGGCTGCTGCAGTCATTTCATCGCTCCGATGCTTCCGCGGCCACCGTCCGTCGATGACCCTTCATAGTTCTAAATTACTTGAAGCTTCAATTTATTCCTAATGGAGCGGGCAGTTCCTAGCGGACCACTTCTCCGCGCAGCACGATGCTCTTAAGGTCCTGAAGGGTTGCCAGGTTTCCGCGCGGGTCCTCGGCGCAGACCACGACGTCGGCGCTGGCACCGTCGGTGATGCCGGCCGCCCCCAGCCAGTCCCGCGCGGCCCAGGCGCCGGCGTCGAGCGCTGCCGCGGCCGGGAGACCGGCGGCGTGCAGCGCCTGCAGCTCATCGACGATGCGACCGTGTTTGATGACACTGCCGGCATCCGTTCCGGCGTAGATCGTGACGCCGGCTTCGTAGGCTTCAAGGACACGTTCCGCCCGGCGCTCCCAGAGCGAGCGCATGTGCGCCGCATAGCGCGGAAACTTCCCCTCCGCCTGCGCGGCGATGTCCGGGAACGTGGCGATGTTGATCAGGGTGGGGACGATCGGCACGCCCTGTTCGGCGAACCGCGGCAGGTGCCGGGGAAGCAGGCCGGTGCCGTGTTCGATGCAGTCGATCCCGGCGTCGAGCATGTCATCGAGGGTGTCCTCCGCGAAGCAGTGCGCGGTGACCCGGGCGCCTTCGTCGTGGGCGGCCCGGACCGCGTCCCTGACAACCCGGGCCGGGAAGCTCGCGGCGAGGTCGCCCGCGCCCCGGTCGATCCAGTCCCCTACGAGCTTGACCCAGCCGTCCCCGGCGCGGGCCTGCTTGCGCACCGCCTCCACCAGGTCCTCCGGCTCCACCTCGACGGCGAAGCCCCGGAGGTACCGGCGTGTCCGCGCGATGTGCCGCCCGGAGCGGATGAGCCTCGGCAGGTCGGCACGCTGCTGGATCCAGCGGGTGTCGTGCACGGCGCCGGCGTCACGGACCAGCAGGGTTCCGGCGTCGCGGTCGGTTGCGGCCTGCCGCTCCGCAACGTCCTCCGGGACGTCCCCGCCAGGGCCGAGCCCGATGTGGCAGTGCGCGTCGACCAGTCCGGGGATGACCCAGCCGTCCAAGACCAGGTCCGGGGCGACGGCGGGACGGCGGAAGGTGAGGAGACCGTCGACGGACCACAGGCCGTGATGCTCCGTGCCGGGTCCGGTGAGGACGGTGCCGCTGAATTCGATGATGCGGGTCATGGCTTAAAGCCTAAGTTGCATAACGACCCGCCGGCCAAGATCATCCAGCCCCAGGTTCGCTTCATGGGTCCGCAGGGCGGCCAGCGCCGGCCCCGGCTCGGGAAGTACCTCGAACCCGCAGCTCGCGTAGAACGGCGCATTGAACGGGATGTCCGCGAAAGTGCACAGCGTCATGGCGTTGTAGCCGGCGCTCCGGGCCCGGTCGATGGCTGCCGCGAGCAAAGACCTTCCGATTCCGCGCCCGGCCGAGTCGGGATGAACGGAGAGCTGCTCCAGATGGGCCTGGCCGCCGACTTCGTCAACACGGGCAAACCCCACAGGCGGATTCCCGGCGACCAGGCCGGCGACCAGGATGAAGAGCGGCGCCCCAGCCGCCTGCAGTTCCGCAGCCGGGAGCGCCTGATGTCCGAGCTCCGCTTCGAGCAAACGGTCAGCCGCGGCCTCAAGAACCGGCAGGGCGGCGAGGTCCCCAGTCGTCGCTGTCCTGATGCGGGGCACGGCCCGGGGCTGAGTCACGTTGCCACGGTAACGCCGGCCCGGGTCTGCCGCCGCCGCACCAGTCAGGACGCCTGGGCGTGCTGCCGCCGGCCGACGTCGGCGATGAACGTCCGGATGGCCTGGTTGCCCTCGGCTGAATCCTGGGGCCGGTGCCCGCCGGCGGCGGTGCGGTGCAGGGCTCCGGTCTCACGCAGGTAGCCCGCGATCTCCTCGTAGAGCGGTTCCCAGCCGCCCGTCAGGACCAGCGTGGGGACGCCGGGGACGATCTGCAGCGGGGCTTCCCAGGGCGGGGCCTGCAGGCGCAGGCGGCGCGCCTCCCGCTGGTCCTCCGGGCGGGGGGCGCCGAGGGTCGCCTGCGCGGGCGTGTGCGCGGCGAACACCCGGCGGACGAATTCGCGGTGGAAATCCTCATCGCTGAGGTGGTGGCGGACCTCCAGGAGCGGCTGCATCAGGGCGCGGTGCGCCGCCGTCGCCGGCAGCTCCGCGGTGAGCGAGAGGCAGGCCGGTTCCACCAGGGTCAGCGACTGCACCAGGTCAGGACGCTCGACGGCTGCCATCATCGCCGCGATGGCCCCTTGCGAATGCGCCACGACGTGGCCGCCGGCCGCACCACGCCCGTCGTCGGCCAGGGCGCGGAGGACGATGGCGGCGTCGGCGGCGAAGTCGGTTTCCAGCGGTTCCGCGACGGGGTCAAAACCGTGGCGGCGCAGGAACAGCGCGTCGTAGTTCAGCGCCATTCCGTGCTGTTTCGGCCACGCGGCAGCTCCGAAGCTGCCCGCCCCGTGGACGAAAACTACGCGCTGCTTGAACATGGTCTAACCCTATGGCACCGGCCCCGCAATGAGGCCGTCGACATCTCGGCCGGACGGGCCTATTTGCCGCCGCCGAGGAACTTGTCGAAGCCCTTGGGCAGGTTCAGCTGGGAGGGATCGAAATCCCCGCCCTGCTGGCCGAACGCGGCCCCGGTCGGAAGGGCCTTGGCCCCTGCGGCCCGCCGGGCCTCGGCGTCGCGCAGTTCCTGGGCTGCCTTGGCCGGGTTGCCGGAGCGGGCCTTCTTCTTGGGCGCAGCCTTGGCGCCCTTGCGGGCACCGCCGCCGCCCATGCCGGGCATCCCCGGCATTCCGGGCATACCGCCGCCGGCGGCCATCTTCTTCATCATCTTCTGGGCCTGGGCGAAGCGCTCCAGCAGGCCGTTGACCTCGGAGACGTGCACACCGGACCCGCGGGCGATACGGGCGCGGCGGGAACCGTTGATGATCTTGGGCGCGACGCGTTCATGCGGCGTCATGGAACGCACGATCGCCTCGACGCGGTCGATCTCGCGCTCGTCGAACTGCTCGAGCTGCTGCCGGATGTTCTGCGCGCCGGGCATCATCATGAGCATCTTCTTCATGGAGCCCATGTTGCGGATCTGCTGCATCTGGGCCAGGAAGTCGTCCAGGGTGAAGTCTTCCTGGTCGGCGAATTTCTTCGCCATCCGGGCAGCCTCGTCCTTGTCCCAGTTCTGCTCGGCCTGCTCGATCAGGGTGAGCACGTCGCCAAGGTCGAGGATGCGGGAGGCCATGCGGTCCGGGTGGAACAGCTCGAAGTCGTCCAGGCTTTCACCGGTGGACGCGAACATGACGGGCTTGCCGGTGACAGAGGAAACCGAGAGCGCGGCACCGCCGCGGGCGTCGCCGTCGAGCTTGGAGAGCACGATGCCGGTGAAGTTGACGCCTTCGTCGAAGGCCATGGCCGTGTTGACGGCGTCCTGGCCGATCATGGCGTCCACCACGAACAGCACTTCGTTCGGAACGATGGCGCGGCGGATCTGGCGCGCCTGTTCCATCATCTCGGCGTCGACGCCGGTCCGGCCGGCGGTGTCAACGATCACGACGTCGTGCAGGGTGCGGCGGGCTTCCTCGACGCCGGCGCGGGCGACGGCGACCGGGTCGCCGGCCGGGTGGTCGAGTTCGGTCGAGGTGGCGCCCGGGTGCGGGGCGAACACCGGCACGCCGGCGCGCTGGCCGACGACCTGGAGCTGGGTCACGGCGTTGGGGCGTTGCAGGTCGCAGGCGACCAGCATGGGGCTGTGGCCCTGCGCCTTGAGGTACTTGGAGAGCTTGCCGGCCAGGGTGGTCTTGCCGGCACCTTGGAGGCCGGCGAGCATGATGATGGTGGGCCCGGTCTTGGCGAGGCGGATCCGGCGGGTCTCGCCGCCGAGGATCTCGACGAGCTCCTCGTTGACGATTTTCACGATCTGCTGGCCCGGGTTCAGCGCCGCGGAAACCTCGGCGCCGAGGGCACGCTCGCGCACACGTCCGGTGAACTCGCGGACCACGGGCACGGCGACGTCGGCGTCCAGGAGGGCCCGCCGGATTTCGCGGACCGTGGCGTCAACGTCCGCCTCGGTCAGGCGGCCCTTGCCACGGAGATTCTTGAAGGTTGCTGTCAACCGGTCAGAGAGTGAATTGAACACGCGCCGTGCACTTCTTTCAGTGGATCTACGGATGGCGGCCGGTCCGGCACGCCAGCGTCGCGACTGAAGTTCGCCTGAACGAACCGCCTCGACAACGGGACTCGACTATCTAGGGTACCAAGACAGGCGTTCAAGATGGCATGCTGGCGTAGGTGACCAGCAAAACAACTGTAAAAACCCTGCTCATCCTGGGCGCCTCGGGCGACCTCACCGGCAGGCTCCTGCTGCCGGGCCTCGCCAGGCTCGTATCCCGGGGCCGCGCCGACGGCCTGACCCTGGTGGGTGCCGGCTCGGATGCCTGGACCCCGGACCAGTGGATGGAGCGCCTCGAGGAGTCCTTCGCCGACGCCCACTCCCAGGCCGAGGCCACTGGCCGCCGGGAGCTGAAGCGGATCCGGGAAACCACCAGCTACCACCAGCTCGACGTCACCGCCGACGGCCAGCTCGCCGGCCTGCTGGCGCAGCTGGAGGGGCCCGTGGCCATCTACTTCGCCCTGCCGCCGCGGGTCAGCCAGCTGGCCTGCGAGGCGCTGGCTCCCGGCCAGGTACCCGCCGGGACGCGGCTGGTCATGGAGAAACCGTTCGGTTCCAGTGAAGAGTCCGCCCGCCACCTCAATGCAACCCTCGCCGCACTGGTCCCTGAGGACCACATCCACCGGGTGGACCATTTCCTGGGCAAGGCGACGGTGCTGAACATCCTGGGCCTGCGTTTCGCGAACACGTTCCTGGAGCCGGTGTGGAACCGGCAGCATATCGAGAAGGTGGAGATCATCTTCGACGAAGACCTGGCGCTGGAGGGCCGGGCCCGCTACTACGACGGCGCCGGCGCCCTGCGCGACATGATCCAGAGCCACCTGCTGCAGATCATGGCCCTGATGGCGATCGAACCGCCCGCCTCGGTGGACGAGCGGGACCTCCGCGACGCGGTGGGCACGGTGCTGCGGGCCAGCAGCATCAAGGCACCCTACGCCAAAAGCACACGGCGCGCCCGGTATACCGCGGGATCAGTCGACGGCCGCAAGGTCCCGGACTACGCCAGGGAGGACGGCGTGGACCCGGCCCGGCGCACC
>DATIUQ010000212.1:0-12100 GCA_035466775.1 Arthrobacter sp. | reverse complement strand
GGTAGTCCGGCTGCACGCGCTTGACCACGCCCTGCGCGGTGCCGATCGCCAGTACCTCGTCCAGCGGCGCGAAAGCCACCAGCGATTCGCCCTTGAGCAGGGTGATGAAGTCCTTGGCCGGCACACCGCCGGCCATATTGGGGGTTCCGGAGGTGGGCGGGAGCACCGGCATGTCCATCACCTGGAGCCGCAGCATGCGGCCCTGGGAGGTGACCGCGGCGATCTCGCCGCGCGCGGAGGTCTTGACCACAGAGCGGAACACGTCGTGCTTGGTCCGCGGCCCCGACTCGGCGAGGCTGTCCTGGTTGGCCGTGCGGGCGATCTGGCCGGAGGCCGTCAGGATGGCCCAGCAGGGGTCGTCCGCGATTTCCAGGGCCAGCGGTGCGGCCTTGCCCTTGGCCCCCGCTGCGGCCGTCAGCGCGGCGACGGTGGGGGAGACGGCCTCGGATTCGAGCAGCACGGTGCGGCGGGGGGTGCCGTATTTCTCGGCGATCTCGGCCAGTTCGGTGGACACGAGGGCGCGGAGCCGCTCGCTGGAGCCGAGGATGGCTTCCAGCTCGGCGATCTCGCGGCGCAGTTCGTCCTGCTCCTTCTCGAGTTCGATCCGGGAGTACTTGGTCAGCTGGCGGAGCCGGAGCTCCAGGATGTAGTTGGCCTGGATCTCGGAGAGGTCGTAGATGGACATCAGCCGGGTCCGGGCCGCGGCCGCCTCGTCCGAGGACCGGATGATCTGGATGACCTCGTCGATGTCCACGATCGCGACCAGGAGGCCCTCGACCAGGTGCAGGCGGTCCTTTTTCTTGCCGAGGCGGAAGGCGGTGCGGCGGCGGACCACGTTGATGCGGTGCTCCACGTACACGGAGAGCAGCTGCAGCAGCCCGAGGGTCTGCGGCTGCCCGTCCACGAGCGTGACGTTGTTGATGCCGAAGGAATCCTCCATCGGCGAGTAGCGGTACAGCTGCTGGAGGACGGCGTTGGGGTTGAAGCCATTCTTCAGCTCGATGACCAGGCGGAGGCCGTGCTTGCGGTCCGTGAGGTCCACGATGTCGCTGATCCCGGTGAGCTTCTTGCCGTTGACGGCGTCCTTGATCTTCTCGATCACCTTCTCCGGCCCCACCATGTACGGCAGTTCCGTGACCACCAGTCCGGTGCGGCGGGCCGAGAGCTGCTCGACCTCCACCTTTGCCCGGGTCTTGAACGAGCCGCGGCCCGTGGCGTAGGCGTCGCGGATGCCGTCCAGGCCCACGATCCGGCCGCCGGTGGGCAGGTCCGGGCCCGGGACGAACTTCATGATGTCCTCGAGCGTGGCGTCCGGGTGCTCGATCAGGTGCCGGGCGGCGGCGATCACTTCCACCAGGTTGTGCGGGGCCATGTTGGTGGCCATGCCGACGGCGATGCCGGTGGCGCCGTTGACCAGCAGGTTCGGGAACGCCGCCGGCAGGACGTCCGGCTGGGTCAGCTGGTTGTCGTAGTTGGGGACGAAGTCGACGACGTCCTCGTCGAGGTGGTCCGTCAGGGTCAGCGCCGCGGCCGCGAGGCGTGCCTCCGTGTACCGCGGGGCCGCCGGGCCGTCGTCGAGCGAGCCGAAGTTGCCGTGACCGTCGATGAGCGGCAGCCGCAGCGAGAAGTCCTGCGCCATGCGCACCATCGCGTCGTAGATCGCCGTGTCACCGTGCGGGTGCAGCTTGCCCATGACCTCGCCCACCACACGGGCGCTCTTGACGTGGCCGCGGTCCGGGCGGAGGCCCATCTCGCTCATCATGTACAGGATGCGCCGCTGCACCGGTTTCAGGCCGTCGCGGGCGTCCGGAAGCGCCCGCGAGTAGATCACCGAATAGGCGTACTCGAGGAACGATCCTTCCATCTCCGATGTGACGTCGATATCGACGATGTTCTCTACGAAATCGGTGCTGGCTTCCCCTGCCGGGGGCGTGGTTTGGCGGCGGGCCATGAGGCTGGTGGGTCCTTCTGAGGGGTGCTGAACGTGTGCTGCAAAAGTTTATGACTAGGCTAAGCCTATGGTGGATCAGCCCTCGGACGGCGTATATCCGGAATATTGGGAAGCCGATGTTGTCCTGCGCGACGGCGGGACAGCCCATCTGCGCCCGATCCACCCCTCCGACGCGGACGCCGTCCAGGCCTTCCACGGCGGGCAGTCGCAGAAGTCCATCTACATGCGGTTCTTCGCGTTCAAGTCCAAACTCTCCGCCAAGGAACTCAAACGGTTCACCGAAGTGGACTACAAGGACCGGGTGGCCCTGGTGATCACCATCGGCGGGGAGATCATGGGCATCGGCCGGTACGACCGGCTCGATGACCCCGAAGAAGCCGAAGTCGCGTTCAACATCGCGGACGCGCACCAGGGCCGCGGCATCGGTTCCATCCTGCTCGAACACCTCGCGGCCGCCGCCCGGGAAAACGGGATCCGCAAGTTCAGCGCCGAGGTGCTCCCGGAAAACCGGAAGATGCTGATGGTGTTCTCCGACGCCGGCTACGACGTCAAACGCCACTTCGACGACGGTGTGGTCAGCCTCGAGTTCAACATCGACCCCACGGACAAGTCCCGCGCCGTGATGGAGTCCCGGGAACACCGTGCCGAGGCCCGCAGCATCCAGGAACTGCTCGCCCCGTCCTCCGTGGCGGTGATCGGCGCCAGCCGCAAATGGGGCGCCGTGGGCTACCAGCTGCTCGAGCACATCATTGAGGGCCGCTTCACCGGCCCGGTCTACGCGATCAACCCGGAGGCGTTCGAGCTCGCCGGAATGCTCTCCTTCGCCCGGCTCTCCGAGGTGCCGGGGCCAGTCAATCTCGCGATCATCGCTGTCCCGTACGCGGAGGTCCCGAAGGTCGTGGAGGAATGCGGCGCCGCGGGGGTCAAGGGCATCGTGGTGGCCACGGCGGGGTACGCGGACGACGGCGAACGCGGCCTCGCCCGGCAGCGCGAACTCGTCCGGCAGGCCCGTGCCAACGGCATGCGCGTGATCGGCCCCGCCTCGCTGGGCATCATGAACACCAACCCTGCCGTGTCCCTCAACGCCTCGATGGCGCCCGCGCTGGGCCGCCGCGGCGGCCTTGGCCTGTTCAGCCAGTCGGCAGCGATCGGCGTCTCCCTCTACGCGGCCTCCAGCCGGCGCCGCGTCGGGATCTCCACGTTCCTCTCTGCCGGCAACCGCGCCGACGTCTCCGGCAACGACATGATGCAGTTCTGGGAGGACGACGCCGACACGACCGCCGTCGGGCTCTACCTGGAATCGATCGGCAACCCACGCAAGTTTTCCCGGCTCGCCCGGCGCCTGGCCCGGACCAAGCCGGTCATCGTGGCCAAGTCCGACGCGATGGGCCTGCCTCCCGGCCACGCCGTCCGCACCACGCAGGCCCCGCCGGAGGCCCTCGACGCGATGATGCGCCAGGCCGGCGTGATCCGTGTCGAAACCATCGAACAGCTCATGGACGTCGCCCAGATCGTCTCCAGCCAGCCCCTGCCGAAGGGCCCCGGCGTCGCCGTGTTCAGCAACTCGCGGGCGCTCGGCAAGGTCGTCGCCGACAGCGCTGTTGCGCAGGGACTCGGCGTGGAGCAAATCGTCACTGACGTGGACCTCGACGCCGGGATGTCCGTGGCGCTGCCGGCGCTGCGGCACAGCCTGCAGGAAGTCCTCACCGCCGACACCGTCCACGCGGTAGTTGTGGCGCTGCTGCCGGCCCACGGCCTCACCGTCGAAAAGATCGCCGGCGTGCTGGCGGAGTGTTCGGTGGCGGCCGGCAAACCCGTGGTGGCGGCCTTCAGCGGACTGCTGGATCCGTCCATCTACGTGGAAGGAATGGTGGGCGACCAGGCGGGCTCACCGGTGGTTCCCTGTTACTCCAACCCCGGGGCGGCGGTGGCCGCACTGGGATCCGTGGTCCGCTACGCCCAATGGCTGGGCCGCGACCAGGGCCTGTTCGTGGAACCCGAGGGCTGCGACCCGGAGGGCACACACGACGAGCTGGAACGGCTGCTGGACAAGGTGGGCGGCGAGCACCTGGTCCGGCTGGACGCCGAAACGGCTGCGGGCCTGCTGGCCCGCTACGGCATCAGGGTGGTCCCGTCCGCCGGCTTCGAAACCGCTGACGAGGCCGTCGCCGCGGCGGACCGGCTTGGCTGGCCGGTGGCGTTGAAGACCACAGACCCCGCGCTGCGGCACCGGCTGGACCTCGGCGGGGTGCGCCTGGACATCCAGGATGCGGACTCGCTGCGGCGGAATGTGCTGGAAATGCGCAAGTCGCTGGAACGTTACGGCTCGCCGTCGCTGGAAGTGCAGACCATGGCGCCGGTGGGGCAGGCCTGCACCTTCCGCGCCATCGAGGACCCGCTGCTGGGCCCCGTGGTGTCGTTCGGCCTGGCCGGCGACGCCGTCAACCTGCTCGACGACTGGGCCCACCGGGTGCCCCCGCTCTCCGGCTCCGACCTGCATGACTTCATCCGGGCGCCCCGGGCCTCGCGTAAACTCTTCGGCTACCAGGGCCTGCCGGCCGTGGATGCCAAGGCGCTGGAGGACCTCGCCGCCCGGCTGACCAGGCTCAAGGACAACCACCCGGAGATCGCCCTCGTCGACTTCAACCCCGTGCTCGCCGGGCCGGAGGGGGCATCCATCCTCTCCGCCGACGTCCGGATCGCCAACGCCGCCCAGCGCACCGACAGTGCCCGCCGCGCCATGCGCAGCTGACGCGCTGGGGAGGCTGCGTGGAGGCGTCGGGGAAGCACCGGGCGCCGCCCGGCCGGCGATGGTTAGCATGTCCCCAGCCGATCTGTGAAAATGGGGACCATGAGCTTTCAGTCTCCGACACCCAAGCCCCAGGCGACCGTCTCCGGACGCCCGGACACGCAGCACCACGGCCTGCATGACCACAGTGAGCACGCTCAAAGCCTGGAAGGGGCCCTCCAGCAGGCCGGTTTCTACCCCCGGCTGGTGGCCGACGTCGTCGCCGACGCCCTTGACGGGCGCGACTGCGTCGCCCACCTGGTCCACCTCGAGACGCACTTCGACCGCGCGGAGGTCCGCCGCCACATCACCGTGCTGGTCCTGACCGAGGACATGCTTGTCATCACGCACGTGGACGACCAGCAGCTCGACGAAGCGGGGGAGCAGACGGTGGCGCAGGTGTCCACCGAATCCGTGCCCGTAGCGCAGATCCGCTCCGTGGTGCTCAGCTACGTGTACGCCCAGCCGCAGGACTACAAATCGTCGGATCCGGTCCGCGAGCTGACCCTGTCCATCGCCTGGTCCGGCGGCCAGCGCCTCGACATGGGTCCGGCCAGCTGCGGCGACCCGCAGTGCGAGGCCGACCACGGCTACAGCGGCACGATCGCCCAGGAGGACATTGTGCTCCGGATCAGCGCCGAAGCCGACGGCCTGCAGGCCGTCCAGGACGCCAAGCTGTTCGCCCGTGCCCTGCGCGCCGTGAACACGGGATCCTCCGCCCCGGTGCCCCACACCGGCCCCGGGCTCCCGCCCCGCCCGCGGATGGGTGTCTTTGGGAGTCGCGCCAGCCGCGGCCACCAGCGCTGATATGACGCCGGTCCGCATGCCCGAACCGTTGTCCTCCGCCCCGGCCCTCACCCGTGCCGCGGCCGGGAGCCTGCCCGCGGCCCCGGCCTTTGGTGACCGGTCCGTCGCCGAGGTGCTCACGAGCGCCGCGGCCAGCCTGGGCGTTCCCGGCTTCGAAAACCGCCTGAACCTGCCCGCCTCCCAGCGTGTCTGCGTGGTCCTCGCCGACGGGCTGGGCCGCAGCCTGTTGAAGCAGAAGTCGGCGCACACACCGTTCCTCCGCTCCGTCATGCAGTCCGGCCAGGGACGGGTGCCTGTCTCCCTGGATTCGGCCTTTCCCTCCACCACTGCAGCCTCGCTGGCCAGCTTCGGCACCGGACTCGCCGCCGGGCAGCACGGCATGGTGGGCTATGACGTGCTGGACCCGGACCAGGACCGGGTGGTCAACATGCTCGGCGGCTGGGACGCCGGCGTCGATCCGGACGTGTGGCAGCCGTTCCCGACGGTGTTCGAACGGGCCGCGGAACACGTCGATGTCACCACGGTCAGCCTCCCGCAGTTCAGCGACTCCGCCATGACCCGGGCCGCGCTCCGCGGGGGCCGCCACGTCGCCGCGACCACCTCACACGCCAGGACCGCGGCCGCCGCGGAGGCAATGGCCGGTGCCGGCAGCTCGCTGATGTACTTCTACGTCAACGAACTGGACAAGGCCGGGCACCGCCACGGCTGCCAGTCACCGCAGTGGGAGCACCAGCTTGAGGAACTCGACGCCACCGTCAAACGGCTCAGCACCACCCTGCCGGCAGGCACCACCATCCTGCTGACGGCGGACCACGGCATGCTCGATGTGCCGGAATCCCAGCGGATCGACTATTCGGCCGACCCCGCCCTCGTTGCCGGGGTACGCCACACGGCCGGCGAGCCGCGGATGGTCCACCTCTACCTTGAGGAGTCGGAGGACGACGCCGGCCGCGTACGCCTGGTTGATGCCTGGCGTGCGCGCTTCGGCGAGCGGATCTGGGCCTTCACCCGGGAGGAGGCCATCACGGCAGGGCTCTTCGGTGACGTCCGGGCCGCAGTCGCCCCGCGGATCGGCGACGTGATGATTGCTGCCCGGGAGCCGTTGGCCTTCTATGACACCCGGCGCGTCCGGCCCACGGCCCTTGAAGTGGTGGGCCAGCACGGTTCGCTGACGAAGGCCGAACGCGAAGTCCCGCTGCTCTGTTTCCAGGCGGACGGAAAAAGGGCTCCCCGCGCCTGACCGCGCATTCTGACTGCCAAACCCTATGACCCTGGGGTCCGCAGCAGCCTTAGCTAGTCGCCGCGGGCCCCGAAGACGATTTCGTCCCAGCTCGGAATGCTGGAGCGCTTCGGTTTCGCCGGTTGGCGCTCCGGCTGCTCCGCATCGCGGTCTTCCCTGGCAGGGGCCGGGGATTCACGCTGCTGGCGCCGCGAGGTTCCGCCGCCCAGGAGCTCATCCAGCCCGGGGCTGGAGGTGGGGCCCTGCTGGCCCACGGGCCGCAGTTGCGACGCCGCGATGGTGATTTCCCGGGTCTCGGTGCTGACACCGTCATGAAGCTTCAGGGCATCGTCCGGCGAGTCCTCGTGGCGCGGAGCCAGGGTGAGCCGGGACATGATCGAGGGTCTGCCGTCGCGGCGGCGTTCCCACGGATCGGACGCCTGGCGGGGGTCCGATCCGGCTGCCTCCACGTGCTCCGGCTCGGTCGTCCCGGCCCCGGAGCCAGCGTCGGGGGATCGGTCGGTAGTCTGCGCACTGCTGTCAGGCCCGTCGCTGCCGTGCTCATCGCTGCCGTACTCATCGCTGTCCGGGCCTGCCGGTACCTCCGCCAGGACTTCGGAGGGCCGGGGGTGGGCCGCGGGGACACCGTTGGTCAGGAGCTTGGCCAGGGCGTCGTCGGCGTCTTCGTCCACTCCGAGGCGCTGCCCGCGGCGGGAACGCAACATGTCCAGCAGCCCGTCGGACTCCTGTTCCTGCTGCAACTGGAGCTTCTGGACGACCTGGAGCTGGGACGTTGCGGTACGCGCCGCAGCTTCCGCATCGGTCTCAAAATCGAAGGGCCGGTCCGAGACTGCGGTGAGCCGGCGGGCCGGTACGGGGCCGTCGAGGGGCTCCAGCTCGCTGAGCTGTTGCGCCCAGCGGTTCGCGTTCTGCAGGGATTTCCGGGCCGGGCTGAACGTCCACATGGCCGGCGGTTCCTCACCGATGCCGGCGGGGCCGCCGGGCTTGGCCTCGAAGCGGGCCACCACGTTCCAGCTGCCGTCGGGGCGCCGCCAGGAGTCCCACTCCACGGTGGTCGCTTCAATGCCGTGGGCGCTGAGCCGGTGGGCCACCATGTCGCCGAGCGACGCCGGGTGGTCACCGAACACCGAACGGTACACGTCGTGGCCGGGGGCGGGCGCGGCAACTTCCACTTTGCGGGCCTGCTGGGCAACGTACTCGCGCTCGGCGAGCACGGGGCCCTCGTAGCGCTGGACTTTCGCCAGCGGAATGCCGGAGAGCTCCGCCACCTCTGCCGCCGTCGAGCCGCTGCGGATCCGCGCCTGGATATCGCGCGGAGACATGGCAATAGGGGTGGCGCCCGCGACGGAGGCGGCCTTGGCCGTCGTCCGGCTGGCTGCCACCCGAAGTGCTTCATCGATTGGCAGCTGGAACATCTCGCCGCCGGTGCCGCTCAACAGGAGATGCTCCCCGTCGTCGTGGACGCCTACAAGCCGTAGATCCTGCATACAAATCCTCCACCCTGGCATTACTAACAATCGAAACTCTGCCACCGATGCGGGCCAATTCCGGTGAGGACGGAGGGCGCGCCGTGATTTTCCGCGAATTTACGGCAGTTTTGGGCCTATCCAGAGGCGCCCGGGCCTCCCGGTACCCGTGACGGCGGCCGGAGCCCGCCGTCACAGACCAGAGGACTCTGGCTTTCACTGGAGGCTTAAGCAAAAATGACCCGACATCGGGCACAAAAACCGCGTGGCCGGCGTTGACACCGGAGAACCGCTTCCGGGGTCCCAGGGCTACAGCCCCGCAGGACCACCGGGCGCGGCGATCCAACCGAACGACTGCGGAGTGTGAGCGACAAATAATGGCGACAGACTACGATGCGCCACGCAAGACCGAGGAGGACCTCAGCGAGGACTCCATAGAGGCGCTGAAAGCCCGGCGCACGGAAAAGCCGTCCGCAGTGGTCGATGAGGACGAATCCGATCTTGCCGAAGGCTACGAACTCCCCGGCGCGGACTTGTCCGGGGAGGAACTGCTGGTCCGGGTCCTGCCGGCCCAGGCCGACGAATTCACCTGCGCCTCGTGCTTCCTGGTCCGCCACCGTTCGCAGATTGCCCGCGAGAAGGACGGCCTCAAGTACTGCAAGGACTGTGAGGGCTAGGAGCCCAGCGCGGCGACCAGCCGGTCCGGGTGGCGGGTCGACGTGAGCCAGTAGGGCGTGCGGTCGGAGGGGTCGGTGATCTCGATGCGGACCACCGGATCGATCCACCCGCGGATGCACATGAAGGCGAGGCCGTTCAGGCGGGTGCCGCGTTCGGCCGTCGCCTCCGCGCCCCGGAAGGCGGACGCGGTCCCGACGAAGCGTCGTTCGATGGTGGCCCGGCCGACGCGCAGGGTGGATCCGGTGACGGTGATCGCGGGGGTGGAGAGGACCAGCAGCACCGCGATGATCACGAAAAGGACAACCGCGGCGGTGAGCCCGGCGGCCAGGCTGATGGGGGCGAACACCAGGATCCCGGCGCCCGACAGTCCCGCCGACACCAGCCAGATCCAGACGTTCGGCCAGAGCTTCTCGTTGTACAGAACGGCGTCGCTGGGGGTGCTGTTGGGGGCAGGCACGGCTGCACTGGATTCGGGCATAGGCCCAGCTTTCCACTTTTTCCGGGCTATTTCACCTTGGCGCCGGAAGCGGCCGTGCCCGTCGCTGCCCACCGGCCGCGGCTAGGCTGATCTTCCCCGCTGGCGTTAGAGTGAGGGACTGTGACTGAAGAAACGACTGCCGCAGAGGCAGTGGCAGAATACGGGACCCCCACGCTGACGGTTCAACTGAAAATGCTCGACGACGGGCTGGAACCGCCGTCGTACGCGCACCCGGGCGACGCCGGAGCGGACCTGCGTGCCCGCGAGGACGTGGTGCTGGAACCGGGGGAGCGCAGGCTGGTCCCCACCGGTGTTTCCATAGCCCTCCCTGATGGTTTTGTGGCCCTGATCCACCCGCGCTCCGGGCTCGCCACCAAGCACGGCCTGACGGTGGTGAACGCCCCCGGAACCGTCGACGCCGGCTACCGGGGGGAAATTGCGGTGACGCTGCTCAATACTGACCGCCGGCAGGCGATCGAACTCAAGCGCGGCGATAGAATTGCACAAATGGTTATTCAGCGCGTGGAGTACGCCCGGTTCCTGCCCGTGCAGGAGCTCAGCGGCTCGGTTCGCGGCGGCGGAGGCTTCGGATCCACCGGCGGTTTCGGCGCGCCGGTCTGACCGACGGCGGCAGGACCCGCAGTATTTACGCAGGGACTTATGAGCAGGACCTATTTTGCAGGACTTTCAGCCGGCCGTCGTTTCTGCAACAGGATGAAACAGCAGACGACGGCGGGCGCCACGCGGACGCGGGGCGGCGCGGCGGCACAGGATCACAACTAAGGAGACAACCCCATGGTTTTTGGGCGTGGCAGGAAAGCCAAGCAGGAACAGCTGACCGATCCCGGGGAAACCCAGGAGGCAGTTGCTGACGCTTCCGCCGATGACTCCGCCGCACCCGGCCCCGCTGTTCCCGGCCGCGGCGCCACGGGACCCTTCGACGTCTCGGAAATCAAGGACCAGGACGGCTACGTGGACCTCGGTGCGCTCCTGATTGCTCCCGCGGAAGGCCTCCAGCTCCGGCTCGAAGTCGAAGAGGCCACGCAGCGCGTTGTCGCCGTCACCATGGACCTGAACGGCTCAA
The DNA here is from genome assembly GCA_035466775.1 of Arthrobacter sp. Taxonomy (GTDB): domain Bacteria; phylum Actinomycetota; class Actinomycetes; order Actinomycetales; family Micrococcaceae; genus Arthrobacter. Next base: position 1,608 of record DATIUQ010000212.1, on the reverse strand, counting down.
GCCTCCAGCTCCAAGCGTTCGCGGCGCCCCGGTCCGAGGGCCTGTGGGACGAAATCCGTGAGCAGATCGCCCAGTCGGTGGGCAGCCAGGGCGGCCAGATCGAGGAAATCCCGGGCGGCTTCGGCACTGAGCTCCTCGCCAAGCTCCCCGCCGGCGGCGCAGACGGCAGCCACGGCTACCGCGTTGCCCGCTTCATCGGCGTCGATGGCCCGCGCTGGTTCCTCCGTGGCGTGTTCGGCGGCGAGGCCGCCGTGGACCGCGACGCGGCCGCCGGGCTGGAGAGCCTGTTCCGGCAGATCGTGGTGGTCCGCGGCGAGAACCCGATGCCGCCGCGGGACCTGCTGCAGCTGCGCCTGCCCAAGGACAACGCCGCGCCCGCACCGCAGTCCGCACCGGACCTCGAGCGGCCCGAACGAGGACCGGAGACTACCCAGATTGGCTGATGCCCCCCGCCAGGATCCGGCCTCTTCCATCTCCGTGAGGGGGCTGCCGGACCGCGGCCGCGTGGTGTGCCACGGCTTCATCGAGTCGGTCACCTACGCCCCGGCCAGCCAGGTGGCTGCCTTTACCGCGGTGGTCGTCGACCACGACGCGCCCCGCAGCAAGGTTCCCGGCGCCAAAGCGCCCGGAGCCGCGGCCGCAGGGACCGTGGCCGCCGCGCAACCCGCCGCCCCGCCCGCCGCGGGCGCCCGGCGCCACCGGCCGTACGGTCCCAAGGACCGGCTCCGCGTGGTCTGGCTGGGACGCCGCCGCATCCCCGGGGTCGACGCCGGCACGGAACTGCGCCTGCAGGGCATGGTCACCGTCCGCGACGGCCTGCCCACCATGTTCAATCCCCGCTACGAAATACTCTCCCGCCAGGAGGAGCAATGACCTTGCCCGAGAAACCCGAAACAGCGACCGGGCAGGGATCGGCCGGGAAGGATACTGCCGGGCAGCCCGCGGCTGACCAGCCGACCGTCGCGCAACTCGCCGAAGGCTACGCGGCCAAGGCCGGGCTGCACCGTTCCAGCAACGGCAACATCGACGTGCTCAAGAGCGCCGGCGGGATCCAGGGCATTGCGGAGAGCATCCTTCCCGGCCTGGTGTTCCTGGTCGCGTTCACGATCACACGCGAGCTGCCCCTGGCCCTGATCCTTGCGCTGGCCGTGGCCGCTGCGTTCACCGTCACTCGGCTGGTCCAGCGCAAACCGCTGACGCAGGCCCTGGCGGGGATTGTCGGCGTCGGGCTCTCCGCGTGGCTTGCCAACAGCACGGGCAAAGCCGAGGACTTCTACGTCCTCGGGTTCTTCACGAACGCCGGCTACATCGTGGCCATGGCCATCTCGATTGCGGTCCGCTGGCCTTTTGCCGGACTGATCTTCGGGTTCATCCGGAACGAGGGCCTGGACTGGCGGAAGAACCCTGCCAGGGTCAAGGCCTACCAGATCGGCACCTGGGTGATCGTCGCGGTCCTGGCCCTCCGGCTGCTGGTCCAGGTCCCGCTGTACTTTATGGGCGACGCCGGTTTCGCCGCCCTGGCCACAACCCGGCTCCTGATGGGCGCGCCGCTGTACATCCTCGGCGTGTGGGTCGCCTGGCTGCTGACCCGGCCCGCGCCGGCCGATA
>DATIUQ010000211.1:0-2728 GCA_035466775.1 Arthrobacter sp. | reverse complement strand
AGTTTATCGATGGGGTAGGGGATGAAGTAGTCGTATAGCTCGGCGAGCGTCTCGTGATAGACCTCGACGGCGGAGTCCAGGCATGATGCAGTGCCCACCAATTGATGGAACTGCTCGTCCATCCGGTGGTAGTAGGACCAGTCGGTCGCGCCAGCCATTTCCCGGGTCAGCCGCTCCAGCTCATCCAGCTGCTGGCCAGTGGCGTTGACCGCTGCGTAATGCGTTACCGCGCATTCGAACAGCAGCCGCCGGTCCACCAGCCGGTTCACGGCCCGGGACTCGGCCGGGGACGCGGAAAGTGACGCCAGAACATCAGAAGGCGGCGAGTCCGCCACGAACGTTCCGCCCGCCCGGCCGCGGCGCCGCACCACCACACCCTGCTCTGCCAGGCTGGCCAAAGCACGGCGGGCCGTAATCGGGCTGACCGACAAGCCCAGGGCAACGTCCTCCTGGTCCGGAAGCCGCTCACCCGGTTTCAGCAGCCCCAGCGAAATCGCCATGCCAATCCGCATCCGCACAGCATCCATCGCACTGCGGCGCTCCATCCCGGGCATCCTGCCGGCGCCGAGGGGCGGGGGCTCGACGGTGTCCTCCAGCTGACGGGTCATATCCGCTACTTTACGGCCCACGCCGGCCCCCTTCCCTTTATTGGATCATTCTGATCTAATATAACCCGGATCACACCCCAACGCGGAGAAAAACCCATGCAACGCATCCTTCCCCTCATCGCCGCCCAGGCCCGGCCGCGGCTCATCGGCGAGCCCGTCTCAGCCTTCGCCGATGAGGTCAAAGCAGCACTCGAGGTGCAACCGCACAGCAAGCTGGTGGTCTTCCCCGAGCTGCACCTCTTCGGCGACCAAAGCCCGGACCTCCAAAGAACCGAAATGCTCCAGGCGAGCGCCGAACCACTCGACGGCCCACGGGTCAAAGAGCTGCAGCAGCTCGCCAAAGACCTCAACATCTGGCTGGTCCCCGGCAGCGTCTGCGAACGCGGCCCGGAAGGCCAGCTGTTCAACACCCAGCTGGTCCTGTCCCCGGAAGGGGAGCTCGCCGGCTACTACCGGAAGATCTTCCCCTGGCGCCCGTTCGAGCCCTACGACCCCGGCGACCGGTTCACCACCGTGGACCTGCCCGGCATCGGCAGGGTGGGCCTGAACATCTGCTACGACGCCTGGTACCCGGAGGTGTCCCGCCAGCTCGCCTGGATGGGCGCCGAGGTGATCCTCAACGTCGTCAAAACCACCACCCCGGACCGCAAACAGGAACTGATCCTCGCCAAGGCCAACGCCATCGTCAACCAGGTCTTTGTGGTCAGCGTCAACTGCGCCGGCCCCACCGGAATGGGCCGGAGCATCATCGTCGACCCGGAGGGCAACACCCTCGCCCAGGCACCTGACGACGCACCCCGGCTGCTCGCCGCGGAACTGGACCTTGCCGCCGTCGAGCGCGTCCGCACGCACGGCACGGAGAACCTCAACCGCCCCTGGTCGCAGTTCCGCGAGGGGGAGCCCGCCGTCGAACTTTCCGTCTACCAAGGCCGGATCAACCCGGCCACCTGGACGCCGCCGTCCTACAAGCCCTAAGGAAACACCGTGACAACAACCCTCACCCGCACGCTGAAGCTGCCCTCGCTGGTCCTGTTCGGGCTGGCGTACCTGACCCCCATCATCGTCCTGGGGATCTTCGGCATCATCGCCGAAACCACCGGCGGCGCCGCGCCCGCCGCGTACCTCGTGGCGCTCGTGGCCATGCTGTTCACCGCGCACAGCTACGGCCGGATGGCCGTCGCTTATCCCGTGGCCGGCTCCGCCTACACCTACGTCCGCCGGTCCATCGATTCCCGCGTCGGGTTCCTGGTGGGCTGGGCCGTCCTGCTCGACTACCTCTTCCTGCCCATGGTCATCTGGCTCATCGGCCGGCTCCTACCTCACCGCCCAGTTCCCCGGCATCCCCATCGGCGTCTGGATCGTGGGCTTCATCGTGATCACCACGCTGCTGAACATCCTGGGCATCAAGGTGGCGGACAAGGCCAACTACGTGCTGATGGCGTTCCAGCTGCTGGTCCTGGTGTTCTTCGTGGCGCTGGCCATCGGCAACGTGGTGTCCGCCAACGGCGCCGGGGGACTGGCCAGCGGCCAGCCGTTCTTCAACGACACGTCCAGCTTCGCCACCATCTCCGCCGGCGCGGCCATCGCCGCGTACTCGTTCCTGGGGTTCGACGCCGTCACCACCCTCACCGAGGAAACCATCAACCCGCGCCGGACCGTGCCGCGCGCCATCATGCTGGTGGCCCTGATCGGCGGCGTCATCTTCGTGGCGGTCTCCTACGTGACCCAGCTGGTCCACCCCGGCGGCGTGTTCGAGGACTCGGCCTCCGCGGCCAGTTCCATCGCCCTGCAGATCGGCGGGCAGCTGTTCGGCGCCGTGTTCCTGGCCGGCCTGGTGGTGGCGCAGTTCGCCTCCGGCCTCGCCGCGCAGGCCAGCGCCTCCCGCCTGCTGTACGCGATGGGCCGCGACTCCGTCCTGCCCAAGGCAGTCTTCGGCAAGCTGAACGAGAAGTTCCACACGCCGGTGGCAAACCTGGTGATCACCGGCATCGTGGGCCTGATCGCGATCTTCCTGGACGTGGCCACCTCGACGTCGTTCATCAACTTTGGTGCGTTCACCGCCTTCACGCTGGTGAACGCCTCGGTGGTGTTCCACTATGTGCGCCAGCGCCGGGCCGGGC
>DATIUQ010000210.1:0-25086 GCA_035466775.1 Arthrobacter sp. | reverse complement strand
TCCAGTCCCGCGTGGACAAGCTCGCCGCAGACTTCCCGCTGTACCCGCAGCACGAGCAGTGGTAAACGGATGACGACGACGGAGGCAACCAGCATCCCCGCCCATACCGCCCGCATCCTTGACGGCAAAGCTACTGCCGCCACGATCAAGGCCGAACTGACCGAACGCGTCGCCGCCCTCAAGGCCCAGGGCATCGTCCCGGGCCTCGGCACCATCCTGGTGGGCTCCGACCCGGGCAGCACCTGGTACGTCGGCGGCAAGCACAAAGACTGCGCCGAAGTGGGCATCACGTCCATCCGGCGCGACCTGCCGGAGGACACCACGCAGGAGGAGCTCCTGGCCGTGGTCCGGGAGCTCAACGAGAACCCGGAGTGCACCGGCTACATCGTCCAGCTCCCGCTGCCCAAGCACATCGACCAGGACGTCATCCTGGAGGCCATGGACCCCGACAAGGACGCCGACGGCCTGCACCCGATGAACCTGGGCCGGCTCGTGGCGAACGTCAGCGGTCCGATGAAGTCCCCGCTGCCGTGCACTCCCAAGGGCTGTGTGGAGCTGCTCACCCGGCACGGCATCGACCTCAACGGCAAACGTGTGCTCGTGGTGGGCCGCGGCGTCACGATCGGCCGCCCGGTGGGCCTGCTGCTGACCCGCAAGGACGTCAATGCCACCGTTATCCTCGCGCACACCGGCACGGTGGACCTGCCCGCCGAACTCCGGCAGGCCGACGTTGTGATCGCCGCGGCCGGCCAGCCGCACATGATCAAGGCCGAGGACCTCAAGCCCGGCGCGATTGTGCTCGACGTCGGCGTCAGCCGCGTCGACGACGGTTCCGGCAAGGCTGTGGTCACCGGGGACGTGGACCCCGCCGCGGCCGACGTCGCCGCCTGGCTCTCCCCGAACCCCGGGGGAGTGGGCCCCATGACCCGGGCCATGCTGCTGGCCAACGTGGTGGAAACCGCGGAACGCCACGCGGCAGAAGGCCGCACAGCCTGAACGTAGCCGCCCCGGGGCGCCCCTCCGTCGAAGAGGTGGCGCCCTGGGCCGTTTAAGCACCAGAGATAACAGAACGGCAAACGTCTGGATTTTTTACGAAAAGACTCTTTCATAGTTCGACGGTTTCCATTACCGTGTTCGGGTGCCTGAACTTGTCTCGAAGCAAACACCACCCAAGGAAGCCTCCTCAAAGGACACCCCATTGAGCAGCTCTTCCACCGCCGGCGCTCCGCAGTACGTCATCACTGCCGAAAACCTGACCAAGCGCTACGGCGACGTCGTCGCCGTCGACGGCATCTCCTTCTCGGTGCCCGCCGGCGAGGCGTTTGGGCTGCTCGGCCCCAACGGCGCCGGCAAGTCCACCACCATGAAGATGATCGGCGGGGTGTCCCAGCGGACCTCCGGAAGCCTCAGCATCATGGGCCTGGATCCCGACCAGAACGGCCCGGAAGTCCGCGCGCACCTGGGCGTCGTCCCGCAGCAGGACAACCTGGACGAGGAACTCAAGGTCCGGGACAACCTGCTGGTCTACGGCCGCTACTTCGGCCTGCCCATGAGCTACCTCAAGCCCAAGGCCGACGAACTGCTGGAGTTCGCCCAGCTCACGGACAAGGCCAAATCCAAGGTCGATGCGCTCTCCGGCGGCATGAAGCGCCGGCTCACGATCGCGCGCTCCCTCATCAACGAACCCCGGATCCTGCTCCTGGACGAACCCACCACCGGGCTGGACCCGCAGGCCCGGCACATCCTCTGGGACCGCCTGTTCCGGCTCAAGGAGCAGGGCGTCACGCTGATCCTCACCACGCACTACATGGACGAAGCCGAGCAGCTCTGCGACCGGCTGATCGTGGTGGACAAGGGCAGGATCATGGCCGAGGGCTCGCCCGCCAGCCTGATCCGCGAGTACTCCACCCGGGAGGTCCTGGAACTGCGCTTCGGCTCGGAACGCAACGCCACCGTCGGCACCGAACTCGAAGGCATTGGCGAACGGGTGGAGACCCTGCCGGACCGCGTCCTGATCTACGCGCACGACGGCGAGGCGGCCCTCGAAGAGGTCACCGCGCGCGGACTGCGCCCGGTGACCTCGCTGGTGCGCAGGTCCTCGCTCGAGGATGTCTTCCTGCGCCTGACCGGCAGGAGCCTCGTTGATTAAGAAGGCAGAGCTGATTAAGAAGGCAGGGCCGACTCCGTCACCCCAGGCGGCCGGCACGACGGCGGCACCCACTTTGAAGGCGCATTCGCCGGCGATCTCCGCTGCGAAGGCCCGGAAGTGGGGCGCGGTCTACTACGCCGAGCAGGTCCTGCGGGTGATGAAGGGCTACGGCTGGACCATCGTGATGTACGGCGTCGGGCAGCCCGTCGCCTACCTCTTTGCGATGGGCGTGGGCCTCGCCACCCTCGTGGACACCAACAGCACGGCGGCGTTCGGCGGGGTCAGCTACCTGGCGTTCATCGCCCCGGCCCTGCTGATCTCGGCCGCCGTGATGGCCGCCGCGAACGAGTTCACCTTCCCGGTGATGGACGGGTTCAAATGGCGCCGGGTGTACTACGGGCCGCACGCCTCGCCGCTGACGCCGGAGCAGATTGCGCTCGGGCACATCATCGCCGTCACCTTGCGGCTGCTGCTGCAGTCGGCCATCTACTTCGCTGTGGTCGCGTTGTTCGGGGCCTCCCCGAGCGCGTGGGGCTGGGCCTCCATCCTCGTCGCCACCCTCGCCGGGCTGTCCTTCGGCCTCCCGCTGATGGCCTACGCGGCGTCCATCAAGGAAGACAAGGGCCAGTTCGCCATGGTGATGCGTTTCATCGTGATGCCGCTGTTCCTGTTCTCCGGCACCTTCTTTCCGCTGGACACACTGCCCCTTGCCGTGCGGTGGATCGGCTGGATCTCCCCGATCTGGCACGGCACGGAGCTGGGCCGGGTGCTCAGCTACGGCTACCAGGAGCCCCCGCTGCTGACCATCGCGCACGTCGTGTTCCTGCTGGCGCTGTGCGTCGTCGGCTGGGTCCTGACCAAACGCCAGTTCGTGAAGAGGATGGGCGGATGAGCGCCGTCACCACAGGCCCCCGGCCGGAGAACAACAGCGTCACCGAGGCGGCCCGCAACCGGCAGTTCGGGCCGCTCTACTCCCGCAACGTCCGCGCCGTCGTCGCCCGCGGGCTGATGGCCACCAAGAGCAGCAACTGGATGGTCATGCTCTCGGGCTTCTTCGAGCCGGTGCTGTACCTGATCTCGATGGGCGTGGGCCTGGGCGCGATCGTCGGCTCGGTGCAGGGTCCCGGCGGCGGGGAAATTTCCTACGCCGCGTACATTGCCCCGGCCCTGCTGGCCGTCTCCGCGATGAACGGTGCAGTCTACGACTCCACGTGGAACGTGTTCTTCAAGATGAACTTCGCCAAGCTCTACCAGGGCATGCTGTACACCTCCCTGGGCCCGCTGGATGTCGCCATGGGGGAGATCTTCCTGGCGCTCCTCCGCGGCCTGATGTACGCGACCGGATTCACCGCGGTGATGGGCCTGATGGGGCTGATCACCACGCCGTGGGCCATCCTGATGATCCCGGCCGCGGTCCTGATCGCCTTCGGCTTTGCGAGCTTCGGCATGGGCATCACCAGCTTCATGAAGACCTTCCAGCAGATGGACTGGATCAACTTCGTGATGCTGCCGATGTTCCTGTTCAGCGCCACCTTCTACCCCCTGAGCGTCTACCCGCAGTACATCCAGTGGCTCATCCAGGCCATGCCGCTGTGGCACGGCGTGGAGCTGCTGCGGCAGATCAGCGTGGGCGTCTTCACCCCCGCCACCGCCGTCCACATCGGCTACTACCTCGTGATGATCGTGCTCGGCGTCCTGCTCACCACCGGGCGCCTGCGCACGCTGTTCCTCAAGTAACGATCCTTCGCAAAGGAGAACCCCATGATCGGGAAACTGCGGGCCCTCGTGATCGACTGCGAGGACCCGGACGCGCTGGCCGGCTTCTACCAGGAACTGCTGGGCATGGTCCGGGTCCACGAGGAGGACGGCTTCATCTCGATCGGCGACGCCGCCGGCCTGCCGTCCGTGGACTTCCAGCGGGTGGACCGGCTGGTCCGCCCGCAGTGGCCCGACGCCGACCACCCGCAGCAGATGCACGTGGACGTGCTGGTTGAGGACCTCGACGCCGGCGAGGCGGCGGTCCTCCGGCTCGGCGCCACCAGCCTCGACGCCGGCACGGAGACGTTCCGCGTCTTCGCGGACCCGAGCGGCCACCCGTTCTGCCTGGTGTTGTCCTGAATCGGCAATCTGCCGGGCGTCCGTTCGCCCCGGGTGGAAGCGGCCCGGGGCGTCCCGGCGGTTTGCCATAATAGGCACATGCAATCTCTGGGCAACTCCGAGTCTTCCAAGCCGTCCGCGTACAACTCCGCCTCCGGCAAGTTCTCCATGTTCCGCATCAGCGGACCCGGGATGATGGTGTTCATCATCGCCTTCGTCGTCGCGGTCATCTTTGCCGCGAACCAGAACGACGTCGTCGGCTGGCTCGTGGCGATCATCGCCGGCTTCTGGCTCGCCCTGGCCTCGTTTGTGGTCTTCAGCATCCAGAAGGCGGCCAAGAAGGCCGGCGCCAAGCTCACTGAAGCGCAGAACGCCTTCAACGCGGCGGCCGGCCGGGCGCCGTCGTCGGGCAGTGTCGACCACGGCAGCACGCGCCTCGTGGAGGTCCGGCGCGAAGCGGACGAGGTGCGGAACCTGAAGCTGGACCACTCGTTCAAGATTGTGCAGGTGCAGGTCCGCGTCGTCGAGCAGGAGCGGGCAAAGGGCGCCGCCTCGGACCAGGACACCATCCGCCGGGCGCTGGAGACCATCGAGATCACCGCCACCAACGCCCGGGACATGATCAAGTCCGCCGGCGGAACGGACGAACCGGTCTCCGGAACCATTGTCGACTAGAGTGGATCGGGTGAGTTCGGCATTGAAGAAGGACAACCTTCGCATCGCGTCAGTCAACGTCAACGGCCTCCGCGCTGCCTACAAGAAGGGCATGGCGGAATGGCTTGAGCCCCGCGAAGTGGACATCCTCTGCCTGCAGGAAGTCCGCGCGCCCGACGCGATCGTCCGCGAGCTGCTCGGCGAGGGCTGGTACATCCTGCATGCTGAAGCCGAGGCCAAGGGCCGCGCCGGCGTCGCCATCGCCTCCCGCGCCGAACCGGTGCAGACCCGCGTGGGCTTCGACGACGACTACTTCGCCACCTCCGGCCGCTGGGTCGAAGCCGACTACATCGTCCGCAACGCCGAGGGGGAAGCCTCGCAGCTGACCGTCGTCAGCGCCTACGTGCACTCCGGCGAGGCGGGCACCCCGAAGCAGGACGACAAGTTCCGTTTCCTGGACGTGATGGTTGACCGGCTTCCCGAGCTGGCCAAGCACAGCGACCATGCCCTCGTAGTGGGCGACCTCAACGTCGGCCACACCGAACTGGACATCAGGAACTGGAAGGGCAACGTCAAACGTGCCGGTTTCCTGCCGGAGGAGCGCGCCTACTTTGACCGCTTCTTTGGCGAGGACATCGGCTGGAAGGATGTTCACAGGGGCCTGGCGGGCGACGTCGACGGCCCCTACACCTGGTGGTCGCAACGGGGACAGGCCTTCGACAACGACACCGGCTGGCGCATTGACTACCACATGGCCACGCCCGCTCTCGCTGCAGCCGCAGTGTCAGCCGTTGTTGACCGGGCACCGTCCTGGGACACCCGCTTCTCCGACCACGCCCCGCTGGTAGTGGACTACCGGCTCTAGCCTTAAGGCCTCCACGAATGACCTCTCCTTCCACTGTGACCCCCGTGAACGACGCCGAAACCGCCGCTGCCCCGGCTGCCGCTGCCTCCGCCGTCCCCGGCGCTGCCGCCCCCGCAACCGGAGTCCGCCAGCGCATCCTCTCCGGCATGCAGCCGTCGGCGGATTCGCTGCACCTGGGCAACTACCTCGGCGCACTGGTGAACTGGGTCCGGATGCAGGACGAGTACGACGCCGTCTTCTTCATTCCGGACCTGCACGCGATCACCGTTCCGCAGGACCCCGCCGAACTGGCCCACCGCACCCGGGTCACAGCCGCGCAGTACATCGCCGGCGGCGTTGACGTGGACAAGTGCACGCTTTTCGTCCAGTCGCAGGTCCCCGAACACGCCCAGTTGGCGTGGGTGTTGAACTGCATCACCGGCTTCGGCGAAGCCTCCCGGATGACCCAGTTCAAGGACAAGGCCTCGAGGCATGGCTCGGACCAGGCCAGCGTGGGCCTGTTCACCTATCCGATCCTGCAAGCCGCGGACATCCTCCTCTACCAGCCGCACGGTGTGCCGGTGGGCGAGGACCAGCGACAGCACGTGGAACTCAGCCGCGACCTCGCCCAGCGCTTCAACACACGCTTCGGTGAGACGTTCAACGTTCCGGCGCCCTTCATCCAGAAGGAATCGGCGAAAATCTACGACCTGCAGCACCCCACCGCCAAAATGTCCAAGTCGGCGGAATCACCGGCCGGCCTGATCAACCTTCTGGATGATCCCAAAGTCATCGCCAAGCGGATCAAATCCGCGGTGACGGACGCTGAGACCGAAATCCGTTTCGACCGTGAGGCCAAACCGGGGGTCTCCAACCTCCTGACCATCTACTCGGCCATCACGGGCCAAAGCGTCGAGGCCCTCGTCGCCGCCTACCAAGGCAAAATGTACGGCCACCTCAAGGTTGACCTGGCCGAGGTCGTGGCGGAGCGCCTCACCCCCATCCGGGACCGGGCCAATGAGCTGCTGAACGACCCCGCAGAGCTTGACCGGCTGCTGGCCCTCGGCGCCGACAAGGCCCGCGGGATCGCCGCGGTCACCCTGCAGGACGTGTACTCCAAGGTGGGGTTCCTGCCCTACGCCGGAACGCACGGAGTCCGCTAGGCCGATGTCCTCCGTCAGCAAAGTCACCGCTAACGAGCCGAAGCGCACCGCCGCGCGTGCCGTCAGCAGCGCCGCTCCGGACGTCCAGGACACGCAGGACAACGGACACCGCAGCGAAGGCATCAGCATCGGCGTGATCCTGGGGTTCCCGGCGGAGATCGCCGAGGAGCTCCAGCGCTGGCGTGCCTCGTTCGGTGATCCCATGGCGGGAGTCATCCCGGCGCACATCACGCTGGTGACGACCACCATGACCCAGGACTGGGAAGCGACCCGCAGCCATGTGCGGGAGATCGCGGGCCGGCAGGAGCCCTTCAACGTGACCATCGCGGGGACGGGCTCATTCCGGCCGGTGTCCCCGGTGGTGTTCCTGAACGTCGAGGACGGCTTCGGGGACTGCGTGAACCTGCACCAACAGCTGCAGTCCGGGCCGCTGGAGCGGGAGCTGCCGTTCGACTACCACCCGCACGTCACTGTGGCCCACGATGTCGCCCCGGAAAGCCTCGATGAGGCCGAGGTGGTCCTCAAGGATTACAGGGCCACGTTCCCGGTGGCTAGCATGGGACTCTACGAGCACGATGACAACGGCATTTGGCAGCTACGGGAAGAGCTTGATTTTGGGACCAAACCTCACGACGACGGAGGCCAGGACGGCGCCGCGGACGCCGGCTGAGCCGCCCCTTCCCACCGACCTGGCCGGACTGAAACTCGAAGTCATCCGGAAACGGGTCGACTGGGGCAGGGTCCGGCGCTCCGGCGGCGGGGGACTGGCCTCGCTGATGGCCATGGTCGCGTGGCTGCTGGCCCGGGTCAACACGCTGTTGCCCGCCCGCGCCTTCGCGCACTACGGCCGTCAGCACGGTCCCCTGATGAGCGCCGGCATCGGGTTCCGGATGTTCTTCTCCGTCACGGGCCTCCTGGCCACCGGGTTCTCCCTGGCCGGCCTCTTCCTCAGCGGCCAGCCGGCCCTGCTGGACCAGATCATCAAGAGCGTCAACATGACCGCGCCCGGCCTGCTGCAGGTCGACGGCAGCGAGGGGCTGGTCGACCCGTATGCGCTGCTGAACCCGTCCAGCCTGGGCTGGGCGGCCGTGATTGCCGCCGCCGTGACGGTCTTTACGTCCCTGGGGTGGATCAGCGGCATCCGCGACGGTGTGCGCGGCATGATGCAGCTCGGCCCGCGGGGCATGAACCCGGTCCTGCAGATACTGCTCGACGTCGGCGCGCTGGTACTGCTGGGGGCGGCGCTGGTCACCAGCGCTGCAGTGTCGCTGGTGTTCGGCACGGCGGCGGACTGGGTGACGGCGCAGCTGAGCCTTGACCCGCTCCTGGCCGGACCCCTGACGACCTCCGTAACGATCCTGGTGCCCCTGCTGCTGGGCTGGGGCACCGCCCTGATCATGTTCCGGGTGGCGGCCGGGCTGAAGCCCGCCCGGCGCTCCCTGCTGGAAGGGACCATCCTCGCCGCGGTGGGCACCACGGTGCTGCAGATCTTCAGCACGCAGCTGCTGGCCAGTGCCGGAAAGAACCCGATCCTGGCGCCCTTCGCCATCATCATCGGCCTGCTGATCTGGTTCAACCTGGTCAGCCAGGTCTACGTGATCTGCGCCGCGTGGGTGGCCATCAGGGAGCAGGACCTCGCCAGGGAACCCGCCGCCACGACCACCGGGTGGGGTGCCCGGCGCGTCCAGCCGGGCAAAACGCCGTCGGAGCCCCGGCCCCGCCGGACGTCGTGGTCCGCCGCGTTCAGGCGTCGAGGTACTGGTCGGCCCACGCCGAAATAATCTTGGCGGCCCGGGCCGCCTGGCCTTTGGCCGTCAGCAGATGGTCGCTGCCCTCCAGGGACACGAAGCTGCGCGGATGCCGGGCGGTCTGGAAAATGGTGCTGGCGTTCTCGATTCCCACGGTGTTGTCCGTGGGGGAGTGCAGCACCAGGAGCGGCTTGCCGAGCCGCTTGATGCAGTCCGTGAGGTCCGCATTCTCCAGGTCCTCCACGAAGTGCCGGCGGATCTCCACCCGCTTACCGCCCAGGTCCACTTCCGCGCTTCCCTCGCTGAGGATCCGGTCCAGGGCGGCGTCGAAGACGTGCGCCACGTGCTTGGGCGAGAACGGCGCCCCCACCGTCGCGACGGCGTCGAGCTCCGGGATCGCCCCGGCGGCGGCCAGGACGGCGGCCCCGCCGAACGAGTGGCCCACGAGCAGCGACACCGGCCGCCCCGAATCGCGCATGAACTCGGCCGCCTTGACGGTGTCCGCCACCTTGTGGCTGAAGGAGCCCTCCGACCACAGGCCCGCGGACTCGCCGAGGCCCAGGTTGTCGAACCGGAGCATGCCCACACCGTTGTCCGCCAGCGCCTTGCACATCCGCGACGCAGAGGGGCTGTCCTTGCCCAGGGTGAAGCCGTGCGAGAACACGCCCCAGCCCTTGACCGGGCCCTCGGGGACGTCGACGATGCCGGACAGCAGCTCGCCGGTGGAACCCTGGAACGAGACTTTTTCGGAGCGGGACATGGTGTCCCCTTTCGTGGGGTGGGGGAACGACGACGGCGCCCCCACCCAAAAGGTGAGAGGCGCCGTCGTCTGTTGTTTCTCGGTCTACACGGGGCTGACGCTAGATCTTGCGGGACAGGATGGCCTGCTTGACCTCGGCGATGGCCTGGGTGACCTGGATGCCGCGGGGGCACGCCTCGGTGCAGTTGAAGGTGGTGCGGCAGCGCCACACGCCTTCCTTGTCGTTGAGGATCTCCAGGCGCATGTCGCCGGCGTCATCGCGGGAATCGAAGATGAAGCGGTGCGCGTTGACGATGGCCGCCGGGCCGAAGTACTGGCCGTCGGTCCAGAACACCGGGCAGGACGAGGTGCACGCGGCGCAGAGGATGCACTTGGTGGTGTCGTCGAACCGCTCGCGGTCCTCGGCGGACTGCAGGCGTTCCTTGGTGGGCTCGTGGCCCCGGTTGATCAGGAAGGGCATGACCTCGCGGAAGGACTGGAAGAAGGGCTCCATGTCCACGATCAGGTCCTTCTCCACCGGGAGGCCCTTGATCGGCTCGACCGTGATGGGCTTGGACGTGTCCAGGTCCTTCAGCAGGGTCTTGCAGGCGAGGCGGTTGCGGCCGTTGATGCGCATGGCATCGGAGCCGCAGACGCCGTGGGCACAGGACCGGCGGAAGGAGACGCTGCCGTCCATCTCCCACTTGATCTTGTGCAGGGCGTCGAGGACGCGGTCGGTGCCGTACATCGTGACCTTGAAGTCATCCCAGGTGGCGTCCTCGGAGACCTCCGGGTTGTAGCGGCGCACGCGCAGGGTCACGTCGAAGGACGGGATCTCCCCGCCGCCTCCGATGTGGGCGGGCAGTTCGATCTTGGAGGCTGGCTCAGCGAGTTCAGCGGTCATCTTAGTACTTCCTCACCATCGGCTCGTAACGCGTAAAGACCACCGGTTTGGTGGCAAGCCGGATGCCGGCTGTGGTTTTTGCCGTCCCGGCGGAAACGTCCGCCGGAGCATGCTCAACCTTGTACGCCATGGAGTGCTTCATGAATTTTTCGTCGTCGCGCTCGGGGAAGTCCTCGCGGAAGTGTCCGCCGCGGGATTCCTCGCGGTGCAGGGCCGCCACGGTCATGACCTTGGCGAGCTCCAGCAGGAAGCCCAGCTCCACGGCCTCCAGGAGGTCCAGGTTGAAGCGCTTGCCCTTGTCCTGGACGCTGATGCGCTGGTACCGCTCCTCGAAGGACGCGATGTCCGTCAGGACCTGGTTCAGCGTCTCGGCGGTGCGGAACACCTGCATGTTGGCATCCATGGTGTCCTGCAGTTCCTTGCGGATCGCAGCGACCTTCTCGGTGCCGTCGGAGGTGCGGACATGGTTCAGCAGGTCCAGCGTGTAGGCCTCCGGGTCAACGGGGAGTTCCACGAAGTCGGCGGTCTTGGCGTACTCCGCGGCGGCGATGCCGGCGCGCTTGCCGAAGACGTTGATGTCCAGCAGCGAGTTGGTGCCCAGGCGGTTGGAGCCGTGCACGGAGACGCAGGCGACCTCACCGGCGGCGTAGAGGCCCGGGACCACGGTGTCGTTGTCCTGGAGCACCTCGGCGCTGATGTTGGTGGGGATGCCGCCCATGGCGTAGTGCGCCGTCGGGAACACCGGAACCGGCTCCGTGTACGGCTCCACACCCAGGTAGGTGCGGGCGAACTCGGTGATGTCCGGCAGCTTGGCGTCGATGTGCGCCGGCTCAAGGT
Organism: Arthrobacter sp.; assembly: GCA_035466775.1. Lineage (GTDB taxonomy): Bacteria > Actinomycetota > Actinomycetes > Actinomycetales > Micrococcaceae > Arthrobacter. The sequence continues at coordinate 13,951 of DATIUQ010000210.1, read as the reverse complement.
GCGTCAGGTCCAGGAGGACGTAGTCCTTGTTCGGGCCGCAGCCGCGTCCCTCACGGACTTCGTTGGCCATGGAGCGGGCCACGATGTCGCGGGGGGCGAGGTCCTTGATGGTCGGGGCGTAGCGCTCCATAAAGCGCTCACCCTCGGAGTTGCGCAGGATCGCGCCCTCGCCGCGGGCAGCTTCGGAAAGGAGGATGCCCAGGCCCGCGAGGCCTGTCGGGTGGAACTGGAAGAACTCCATGTCCTCCAGGGGGATGCCGCGGCGGAACGCGATGCCCATGCCGTCACCGGTCAGGGTGTGTGCGTTGGACGTGGTCTTGAAGACCTTGCCCGCGCCGCCGGAGGCGAACACCACGGACTTGGCCTGGAAGACGTGCAGCTCGCCGGAGGCGAGGTCGTAGGACACGACGCCGGCCACGCGCTTCTGCTTGTACGGGGTGCCGTCCTCGCGGACCGCGTCTTCCTCGACGGTCAGCAGGTCGAGGACGTAGTACTCGTTGTAAAACTCGACGTTGTGCTTGACGCAGTTTTGGTACAGGGTCTGCAGGATCATGTGGCCGGTGCGGTCGGCGGCGTAGCAGGCACGGCGGACCGGGGCCTTGCCGTGGTCGCGGGTGTGCCCGCCGAAGCGGCGCTGGTCGATCCGGCCCTCGGGCGTGCGGTTGAACGGCAGGCCCATCTTCTCCAGGTCCAGGACGGCGTCGATCGCTTCCTTCGCCATGACCTCGGCTGCGTCCTGGTCAACCAGGTAGTCGCCGCCCTTGATGGTGTCGAAGGTGTGCCACTCCCAGTTGTCTTCCTCGACGTTGGCCAGGGCCGCACACATGCCGCCCTGTGCCGCGCCGGTGTGGGAGCGGGTGGGGTACAGCTTGGTCAGTACTGCTGTTCGGGCGCGCTGACCGGATTCGATCGCCGCGCGCATCCCGGCGCCACCGGCACCGACGATGACGACGTCGTACTTATGGACCTGCATACCAGACGCTCTTTCTCTCAAAATTCGCTAACAACACCGGCCGGCGGAGCCTGCCCGGTGAAATCTCGTGGAAATCCCTGTCCTGCACCAAGCAGGCAGGGATCGGTTGCCGCAAGGGCTGCGCCGCTACGGCGCGGGGCAGAACCCGCCGGGCAGCTGGACACCGTTGACCACGGGGCACGGGTCAAAGGTGAAGATGACCAGGGTGCCGAGGATGATGATGACGGTGGTGGCCGCGTAGAGGACGATCTTCAGCCACAGGCGCGTGGCATCCTTTTCGGCGTAGTCGTTGATGATGGTGCGGACGCCGTTGGTGCCGTGCAGCATTGCGAGCCACAGCATGGCCAGGTCCCAGATCTGCCAGAACGGGTCGGCCCACTTGCCGGCCACGAATCCGAAGTCGATCGCGTGGATGCCTTCGCCGACGAGGAGGTTGACGAACAGGTGCCCGAAGATCAGCACCACGAGGACGACGCCGGACAGCCGCATGAAGAGCCAAGCGAGCATCTCGAAGTTCCCCTTGGAGCTGCCGTTGCGGCGGTACTGCGGGGCGATCCGGTTGCTGCCCACCTTGGCGGCGGGCGCCTTCGGGCTGCGGGGGCTCTGAATCTCAGTTGCGCTCATGGCTAGTGACCTCCAAGGGCGAGGGAAAGGTGGCGGATGGAGAAGCCCACCATGACGACTGCCCAGAGAATGAGCACCGCCCACAGCATCTGGCGCTGGTACTTCGCGCCCTTCTTCCAGAAGTCGACGGCGATGATCCGCAGGCCGTTGAAGGCGTGGAACACAATCGCTGCGACAAGGCCCGTTTCACCCAGGGCCATCAGGGGGTTCTTGTAGGCACCGATCACGGCGGTGTAGGCCTCGGGGGACACACGCACCAATGAGGTGTCCAGCACATGGACCAACAAGAAGAAAAAGATCACTACACCGGTAATGCGGTGTCCAACCCAGGACCACATGCCTTCACGGCCGCGGTACAAGGTGCCAGCTGGTTTTGTCGGCACTGAATAAACCTCCCTGCAACACAGCGGCGCTGGCATGGGATCCACGCGGGGGGAACGCCTGCTGCGAGAGCACTCGTAAGCTCAAGCCTAAATCTAGGCTTCGCTCACAGCTTATTCAATTCAGCCCCCCGTCGGTGACGGCGCCCCGGCGGGGTTTTCGCCGGGTTTTGAGACGAACGCCACATTCCGTGGACTGCCCGGGGCCAACGCCGCCGCTTAATGTATGGCCCTCGCTTCGCCCCCGTGCGCACCGCCCGGTGTCGTGTCCGCCACGGGATCGGGGACGGTTGCACCACGTTCGGCTAAAGTAGCCGTGATGACTACAGACAAAATGACAAGCCACGACTTGCCGCAGGACCCGGCCGAAGGTTCGGCCCTGGGCCGTTTTATCGCGGTGATTCCGGCCGGCGGTGTGGGGACCCGCCTTTGGCCTCTGTCGCGGGCAGCAGCCCCCAAGTTCCTGCACGACCTCACGGGCTCGGGCAGTACCCTGCTGAGATCCACCTACGACCGGCTCGAGCCGCTCGCCGGCAAGCACATGCTCGTAGTGACGGGTATGGCGCACCGCGACGCGGTCTGCCGCCAGCTCCCGGAGATTGACGACGCGGACCTGGTGCTCGAGAGCGAGCCCAAGGACTCCGGCGCAGCCATCGGTTTGGCCGCGGCCATCCTGCACGAGCGCGATCCGGACACCATCATGGGCTCCTTCGCGGCGGACCAGGTGATCAGCCCCGACGGACTGTTCCATGATGCCGTCCGGGAGGCCATCCACGCCGCCGCGGCCGGCAAGATCGTCACGATCGGCATCAAGCCCACGCACCCCTCCACCGGTTTCGGCTACATCCGGGCCGGGAAGAACCTCGGCGTGGCCGGCGCCGCCAGCGCCCAGGCCGTCGTCGAATTCGTGGAAAAGCCCAGCGAAGAAGTCGCCCAGCAGTATCTCGACAGCGGCGAGTACGTCTGGAACGCCGGCATGTTCGTGGCTCCCGTGTCGCTGATGCTCAAGCACCTCGAAGCCAACCAGCCCGAGCTTTTCGCCGGCGTCCAGGAAATCGCCCGGGCCTGGGATACCCCGCAGCGCGAGGAGGTCAAGGCCCGCGTCTGGCCCACCCTGCCCAAGATCGCGATCGACTACGCCGTGGCTGAACCGGCCGCCGCCGCCGGCGACGTCGCCGTCGTGCCCGGAACCTTCCGCTGGGACGACGTCGGGGACTTTGCCTCGGTGGGCCGGCTCAACAGCGCCAAGGAAGTCAAGGACGTCACCGTGATCGGCGAGGGCGCCCGCGTGTTCACCGAGGATGCGAGCGGCGTGGTGGTCTCCGATACCAAGCGCGTGATCGCGCTGATCGGGATCAAGGACGTGGTGGTGGTCGACACCCCCGACGCGTTGCTCGTGATGCACAAGGAACACTCCCAGCGTGTGAAGCAGGCCGTTGACGCCCTCAAAGCCAGCGGCGACACGGACGTCCTGTAGTTCCGGCGTTCACCAGGGCCCCAGGCACCCGCCGGGGCCCTCGAGTGTTTGCCGATCCGTAATGCGCCGTACGCGATGCCGCTATTTTTTGTGCGCTCGCTAGAGTTATTCCGTGCGCAACTACTCTACTGAAGCTGAGCCCACCACACTGGTGGGACCGTGGCTCGAGCCCCTGCTGCCGGAGCTGATCGCCTTCCGGCGGGACCTGCACGCACACCCGGAGCTCTCCTTCAAGGAATTCCGGACCACGGACAAACTTGCAAAGCGCCTCGAGGAAGCGGGCCTCAAGCCCCGGCGCCTCGAAGGCACGGGCCTGACGGTCGACATCGGAGACGGTCCGATCGCCACCGCCCTGCGTGGCGACATTGACGCCCTGCCCATCATCGAGGAAACGGGCCTGCCGTTCGCCTCGAAGAACCACGGCGTCACCCACGCCTGCGGCCACGACGTCCACACCGCGACGATGCTCGGCGCGGCCCTGGTCCTGCAGCGGATGCACGAGGTGTCGCCGCTGCGCGGTTCGGTCCGGATCATCTTCCAGCCGGCCGAGGAAACCATGCCCGGCGGAGCCCAGAGCTGCATCGAACAGGGTGTCCTTGAGGGTGTTCCCCGGATCCTGGCCCTGCACTGCGACCCCCGGATCGACGTGGGCAAGATCGGCACCCGGATCGGCGCCATCACTTCCGCCTCGGACACCATCAAGATCGAACTGACCGGCCGCGGCGGCCACACCTCGCGCCCGCACCTGACCGAAGAGCTCGTCTTCGCCCTGGCGCAGATCGCGGTCAACGTCCCGGCGGTGCTGTCCCGCCGCGTTGACGTCCGCAGCGGCGTCTCGGTGGTCTGGGGCCACATCTCCGCCGGCTCCGCCCCCAACGCGATCCCGGCCAGCGGCTACATGGCGGGCACCATGCGCTGCCTGGACCGCGACGCCTGGCACAACGCCGGTGAAATCCTCGACGAGGTTGTGCAGCAGATCGCGGCACCCTACGGCGTCGACGTGCACCTGGAACACACCCGCGGCGTGCCGCCCGTGGTGAACTCGGAACACGAGACCGCCCTGATCGAAGCCGCGGCCCGCGCCGAAATCGGCGAGAGTTCCGTGGTCCTGACCCCGCAGTCCATGGGCGGCGAGGACTTCGCGTGGTTCCTCGCGGACCTCCCCGGCGCCATGATGCGCCTCGGCACCAAGACCCCCGGCGGCGAGGAGTACGACCTGCACCGCGGCGACTACATCCTGGACGAACGCGCCCTCGGCCTGGGCATCAAGGTCCTCACCGCCGCAGCCCTGCGCACCATCCGCGACCTCTAGCCCATCGACCGCCGGGGCCTCGCCCCGCTGCCGCGCCGGGTGCGGCAGGGGATCCGTAGCCGCATTTAGATTGTGTGCAACTAGGTTGTGTACAACTAAATTGTGCGGTACGGTGGATTTATGACCACCCCAGAAGAGGACCGCACTGCACGCCCGGAAGCGCTCCGCCTCAACCGGCAGGTTTGCTTTGCCATGTACTCGGCATCGCGGGCCGCCACGGCGGCCTACCGGCCGATGCTCGACGAGCTCGGCCTGACGTACCCGCAGTACCTCGTGATGCTGGTCCTCTGGGAAGAGGAGCCGCGCAGCGTGCGCGAACTGGGGGAGGAGTTGGGCCTCGACTCCGGCACCCTGTCCCCGCTGCTCAAGCGGCTCGAGGCCCTGGGCCTGGTGGAACGGCGCCGGTCCGCGGCAGATGAACGCCGGGTGGAGGTCTTCCTCACCGGGGCCGGTACGGCCCTGAGCGCACGGGCCGCGGGCATCCCGCAACGTCTCGCCGACGCGGCCGGGCTGTCTCCGGCAGAACTGGACCAGCTCCGGGAGACGCTCGGCCGGCTGACCGCCGCCCTGCACGGCTCCCACTGACTTCCACCTAAAACACAACGGATCGGATCCCCATGAAGACTCTCTACACAGCTGAGGCCCTGGCCTCGGGCGAAGGCCGGGACGGCACCGCCGTCACCAAGGACGGAAAGCTCAACGTGGCCCTGGCCAGCCCGGTGGAACTCGGCGGCAACGGCGAAGGCACCAACCCGGAGCAGCTCTTCGCTGCCGGGTATGCGGCCTGCTTCCACTCGGCCCTGCGCCTCGTCGGACGCCAGCACAAGGCCGACCTGACCGATTCCGCCGTCGCTGCCCGGATCCACCTCGGCGCCCTCGCCGACGGGACCGGGTACGGCATCGCCGCTGAACTCGAAATCGCCCTGCCCGCCGTGGACCGGACGACGGCGGAGGCCCTCGTGGCCAGGGCGCACGAAGTCTGCCCCTACTCCAATGCCACCCGAGGCAACATCACTGTCGACATCAAGATCCTGGAGGTCGCCGCATGAGCGCCAGCACCGAAACTATTACTCTGCCCGCCACCACCCGCGAAATCCAGCTGGCGTCCCGCCCGCATGGCCGCCCCGTGCCGGAGAACTTCCGCCTGGCCGAAACCGCCCTGCCCGAACTGGCAGACGGCCAGGTCCTGGTCCGCAACCTTTTCATCTCGGTGGACCCCTACATGCGCGGCCGAATGAACGACGTCAAGTCCTACTCGGCGCCGTTTGCCCTGGACGCCGCACTCGACGGCGGCGCAGTCGGCGAAGTCATCGCCTCCCGTTCCGCCGACCGCCAGGTGGGCGACGCCGTCGTCCACTCCCTGGGCTGGCGCGAATATGCCGTGCTCGACGCCGGTGCCACCACTCCCGCCCGCACCGATCTGGCCCCCGCGCCGGCGTTCCTCGGAGCGCTCGGCATGACCGGCCTGACAGCCTACGCAGGCCTGCTGAAGGTGGCGGAGTTCAAGGCCGGCGAAGTCGTCTTCGTCTCAGGCGCGGCCGGTGCAGTCGGCTCGCTGGTGGGGCAGATCGCCAAGGCCATGGGTGCGTCCCGTGTCATCGGCAGCGCCGGATCGCCGGAAAAGGTGGCACGGCTGCTGGAGCTTGGCTTCGACGCTGCGTTCAACTACCACGATGGACCGGTGGCCGCGCAGCTCGCCGAGGCCGCCGGCGAACGCGGGATCGACGTGTACTTCGACAACGTCGGCGGGGAGCACCTCGAAGCCGCGCTGTCGGCTCTCACCGTCGGTGGCCGCGTGGCCATGTGCGGCGCCATCTCGCAGTACAACTCGACCGAGCCCACGCCGGCTCCGCGGAACCTCATGCAGGCCATCGGCAAGCAGCTGACCCTCAAGGGCTTCCTGGTCGGCGGCTACTGGCAGCACATGGCCGAGTTCGTCGGGACCATGTCCGGCTGGCTCGCCGACGGGACCGTGCGCTACGACGAGACCATTGTGGACGGACTGGAAAACGCGCCGCAGGCCTTCATGGATCTCCTCGACGGCGCCAACACCGGCAAGATGCTGGTCCGCCTCTAGCCCTGTCCGCACGCTGCAAGCCCGCGCCGGAGATTCCGGTGCGGGCTTTGCTGTCGCTACTTCTTGGTAACAAGTTCTCAACAATCTGGGGAATCACTGTGAACTGTGCTACTTCGACGTGTCACAGGACACTAAAGTGGCTTGCATCAGTGCGCCTCGGCGCAGTGCTGCGAAATCCATCAGTGAAAACAGCGTTTCAGCGGCAATCCCGCCAACAGACACTCATTGAGCTCCCGTCGTAGCGCCTACTCTTTCTTCCTGGAGGAAAATTGAAGAACTCTCTGCGTGCAACCTTCAAGCGCGGTTCAATGGCCGGAGTCGCCACCGCCGGTGCGGCTGCACTTCTGCTGACCGGTTGCGGCGCCGCCCCGACGGCCAGCAGCACCGCCTCTGCCACGGCCAGCGACTACACAGGCTGCATCGTGTCCGACTCGGGTGGATTCGACGACCAGTCGTTCAACCAGTCCTCCTACGAAGGGCTGAAGAAGGCCGAGAAGGACCTGGGCATCAAGGTCAACGAGGCCGAGTCCAAGACCAACAACGACTTCGAGCCGAACCTCCGCGCCATGGTCACCGCCGGCTGCGACCTGACCGTCACGGTCGGCTTCCTGCTCGGCGACGCCACCAAGGCCCAGGCCGAGGCCAACCCGAACACCCACTTCGCCATCGTCGACTTCGGCTACGACCCCGCCGTGAGCAACGTCAAGCCGATCATCTACGACACGGCACAGGCTGCCTTCCTCGCGGGCTACGCCGCTGCCGGCACCACCAAGACCGGGACGGTCGCCACCTTCGGCGGCATCAAGATCCCCACGGTCACCATCTTCATGGACGGCTACGCCGACGGTGTGAAGTACTACAACGAGAAAAAGGGCAAGGACGTCAAGGTTCTGGGCTGGGACAAGGCCAAGCAGGACGGTTCCTTCACCGGTGACTTCGAAAAGCAGGACAAGGGCAAGCAGCTGACCCAGAACTTCCTGGACCAGGGCGCCGACATCGTTATGCCCGTCGCCGGTCCCGTCGGCAAGGGCGCCGGCGCGGCACTGAAGGAAGCCAAGGCGGCAGGCAAGGACGTCAAGCTCATCTGGGTTGACTCCGACGGCTTCCTCACGGCACCGGATTACAAGGACATCATGCTGACCTCCGTCATGAAGCTCATGGGCGAAGCAGTCGAGAACGTCGTGAAGGAAGACAAGGACGGCAAGTTCTCCAACACGCCGTACGTTGGCACCCTCGCGAACGAGGGCGTGCAGCTGGCCCCGTTCCACGACCTGGATTCCCAGGTTCCGGCCGAACTGAAGGCCGAGCTGGACCAGATCAAGAAGGACATTGCCGACGGCAAGCTGAAGGTTGAATCCGCAGCCAGCCCGAAGGCCTAACTTCCTCCGCTAAGCGCCACGGCCCGTACGGTCACCACCGCACGGGCTGTGGCGCTTTTCGTTGAGCGGACTGACTCCGCTTCAGGCTGCAGGCACTACGCTGGTTCTGCAGCCCCATCATCCGTCCGGGCCACAACCGCCGGGCACTTCGAGATTGGTCAGAGTTTTGAAACTTGAACTCAAGGGGATCACCAAACGCTTCGGCTCCCTGGTAGCCAACGACCACATTGATGTGGTTGTTGAACCCGGGCAGATTCACTGTCTGCTCGGCGAGAACGGCGCGGGCAAGTCCACGCTGATGAACGTCCTGTATGGGCTGTACGAGCCCACTGAGGGCCAGATTCTCATCGACGACAAACCCGTCACCTTCCGCGGCCCGGGCGACGCTATGGCCGCGGGCATCGGCATGGTGCACCAGCACTTCATGCTGGTCCCGGTTTTCACGGTTGCCGAAAACGTCGCCCTGGGGGCGGAGGCCACCAAGGCCGGGGGATTCCTGAACCTGGACGACACCCGCCGGAAGATCAAGGAGATCTCGGACCGGTACGGCTTCGACGTCGATCCCGACGCGATGATCGAGGACCTCCCCGTCGGGGTGCAGCAGCGCGTGGAAATCATCAAGGCGCTCGTCCGCGACGCCAAGGTGCTCATCCTCGATGAGCCTACTGCCGTGCTGACCCCGCAGGACACCGATGAGCTGCTGGACATCATGCGCCAGCTCAAGAGCCACGGCACCTCGATCGTTTTCATTTCGCACAAGCTCCGCGAGGTCAAGGCCGTCTCCGACACCATCACCGTGATCCGGCGGGGCAAAGTCGTGGGCAGCGCCGACCCGGGCGCCTCGACGACCGAATTGGCCTCCTTGATGGTGGGCCGCGCCGTGAACCTGACGCTGGACAAGGCCCCGGCCAAGCCGCAGGAGACCACCTTCCAGGTCAAGGACCTCACCGTGATCGCCCCCAGCGGCCAGCACGTTGTGGACGGCATCAGCTTCGACATCGCACGCGGCGAGATCCTCGCCGTCGCCGGCGTCCAGGGCAACGGCCAGACCGAACTGACCGAGGCGATCCTGGGCCTCCAGGAACGCGCCCACGGTTCCATCCTGTTGGACGGTGAGGAACTCCTGGGCCGCAGCGTCAAGGAGGTCCTGAACGCGGGCGTCGGTTTCGTGCCGGAAGACCGCTCGGTCGACGGCCTGATCGGTACCTTCTCGATCGCCGAAAACCTGATTCTGGACCGCTACGACAAGGCTCCGTTCGCCAAGGGCATCAGCATGAGCCCGGCCAAGGTCCTGGAGAACGCCAGGACCCGGATCGACGAGTTCGACGTGCGCACCCCCTCGGGTTCGCTCGCGGCCGGCACCCTGTCCGGCGGCAACCAGCAGAAGGTAGTGATGGCCCGGGAGCTTTCCCGGCCGCTGCGGCTCTTCATCGCCTCCCAGCCCACCCGCGGCGTGGACGTCGGATCCATCGAGTTCCTGCACAAGCGCATCGTCGCCGAGCGCGACCACGGCACCCCCGTGATGATCGTGTCCACCGAACTGGACGAGGTGATCGAACTCGCCGACCGGATCGCAGTGCTCTACAAGGGCAAGCTGGTCGGGATCGTCCCGGCCGGCACCGGACGCGACGTCCTCGGCCTGATGATGGCGGGCCTGTCCCCGCAGGACGCCCTCGCCGACGCCGCCAGCAGGCAGGCGGCCACCCCGCCCGGGGACGTGCCCGCGGACCACTCCGCCGACCACGCGGCGGACCAAGCAGCGGACCACTCCGCCGATAACGCAGCCGAGAACAAAGTAACGAACCAGGCGCCCGCCGCCCAGCCCGTGCAGGAGCCCCGCTCCGGCGCCGTAGGAGACGACCATGAGTGAGAACAACGAGCCGCGACGCTCGGCTGAGCAGGATCCGGAGCGGATTCCCAAAACCCAGTCCCCGGCCGGGCAGCCCCAGGACCCCCTGGAGGACGACGCCGACTTCGTCACCACGCTGGACACCGCCGGCGGGGCGATGCGGCCATCGGCCGTGCCGGTCTCGGCCCAGAGCGGAACGCTGCCGGGTGCCGAAGAACCGGATTCGGTGCTCCGCAAGATCTTCACCGGCAACGGCATCGTGACCATCCTGGCCGTCCTCCTCGCCCTGATCCTCGGCGGCCTGCTCATTGCCGCCACGGACAAGGTGGTAGCGGCCACGTCCAGCTACTTCTTTGCCCGGCCCACCGACTTCCTTTCGGCCGTCTGGTCAGCCGCCACCGGCTCCTACGTCGCGCTCTTCCAGGGCTCGGTCTTCAACCCGCGGGGGAGCGGCGTTGCCGGACAGTTCGCTCCGCTGATGGAGACCCTCACGATCGCCACCCCGCTGATCACCGCCGGCCTCGGCGTTGCTTTGGCCTTCCGAGCGGGGCTGTTCAACATCGGCGCCCAGGGCCAGATCATCATGGCCGGCATCCTTGCTGCCTGGGTGGGCTTCGCGCTGGACCTGCCCATGGGGCTCCACCTGCTGCTCGTCCTGCTCGCCGGCGTCATCGGCGGTGCCGTCTGGGGCGGACTCGTCGGTGTGCTCAAGGCGAAAACCGGAGCCCATGAGGTCATTGTGACCATCATGTTCAACTACATCGCCCTGTATTTCCTGCGCTACCTGCTCGACACGGATTTGTTCCAGCGGCCGGGGGAGACCACCCCGATTTCCCCGATCCTGGAACCGTCCGCGTTGTACCCGCAGATCTTCGGCAGCCAGTACCGGCTGCACCTCGGCTTCCTGCTGGCCATCGCGGCGACCGTATTCGTCTCATGGTTGCTGAACCGGTCAACGATCGGCTTCGAATTCCGCGCCGTCGGCGCCAACCCCAAGGCGGCACTGACCGCCGGAATCAACGTCCCCCGCGCCACCATCCTGGTGATGACCCTGGCCGGCGGCCTGGCCGGCCTGGCCGGCGTCGCGCAGGTGGCGGGCACCGAAAAGGTGCTGACCGACGGCGTTGCGGCAACGTACGGCTTTGATGCCATCACCGTCGCACTGCTCGGACGTTCGACGCCGTGGGGAACGTTCGCCGCCGGCATCCTGTTCGGCGCCTTCCGCGCCGGTGCGGTCCAGATGCAGATCCAGACCGGCACCCCGATCGACATCGTGCTGGTGGTCCAGTCGCTCATCGTGCTGTTCATCGCGGCGCCGCCGCTGGTCCGGGCGATCTTCGGAATGAACCCGCGCAAGAAGAAAGCCGCAACCGCCGGCAAGACCCAGAAGGCAGCAACCACCGGAGGTGCAGCATGAGCACAACAGCAACAGCGCCCGTCCCGGGTGGTCCCGGACAGGGAAAGCCGGAGCAGGCACAGGACCACAAGCAGACAGTGTCCGCCAAACCCGTCACCTGGAAGCTTCCGGTGACGCTATCGGTGCTGGCCACCGTCGCCTTCATCTTCTTTGGCCTGATGGGCCCGCAAGGAACCGCTAAGTTCGGCGTTTCCTCCGGGGGCGACTTCTTCCAGCTGCCAGCGATCGAAGTTCCCGCATTCCTCAGCGGCATTGTGCTCTCCGTGATCCTGCTGGGCCTCGCGGGCTACGCTTTGGTCCTGAAGGCGAAAAGGAACGTCCGGCCTCCCCGCTGGTTGCCGGTCGTCTTCACGGTCGTTTTCGTCGTTGCCTTCCTGATCTGGGTCGTCGGCGGCGCACGGACTCCCAGCATCTCGCTGGCCGGCCTCATCGCCGGGTCCGTCACCCTCGCTGTGCCGATTGTCTTCGGCTCCCTCTCCGGTGTCCTGTGTGAACGCGCCGGCGTCGTGAACATCGCCATCGAAGGCCAGCTCCTGGGCGGTGCCTTCACCGCCGCGATCGTCGCCAGCCTGACGGACAACCCCTACCTGGGCCTTCTCGCGGCCGCCGTGGCCGGCGCGCTCGTGTCGATGGTGCTGGCAGTGTTCAGCATCAAGTACGTGGTCAACCAGATCATCGTCGGTGTGGTGCTCAACGTCCTCGTCTCGGGCCTCACGGGCTTCCTGTTCAGCACCGTGATGCAGGCGAACAAGGAAATGTTCAACTCGCCCGGCCGGCTTCCGATCATCGAAATCCCGGTCCTGTCCAGCATCCCGGTCCTCGGCCCCATCCTCTTCAAGCAGTCCGTCGTCGGCTACCTGATGTACGTGGCCGTGATTGTCGTGTGGATCGGTCTCTTCAAGACGAAGTGGGGCCTCCGGGTCCGCTCCGTCGGCGAACACCCGCAGGCCGCCGACACGCTGGGCATCAAGGTCAACGCGACCCGCTTCTGGAACGTCACGCTCGGCGGCGCCGTAGCCGGGATCGGCGGATCGTTCTTCACCCTCGTGGCGATCGACAGCTTCACGAAGGAGATTTCGGGTGGCCGCGGCTTCATCGCCCTCGCCGCGATGATCCTGGGCCGCTGGAACCCGATCGGGGCGTTCTTCGCCGCGCTGCTGTTCGGCTTCGCCGACAACCTGCAAAGCATTGTGACGATCATCGGCACCCCGGTGCCGAGCCAGTTCATGGCCATGCTGCCGTACCTCGTGACCGTGTTCGCCGTCGCCGGACTCGTCGGCAGGTCCCGGCCGCCGGCCGCGAGCGGCATACCGTACGTCAAGGGTTGACCATGGACAGCGCCGACGTCGACTGGGCGGCCCTTGAGGCTGCCGCGGTCGCCGCCATGGAGAACGCCTACGCGCCGTATTCGAAGTTCGCGGTGGGGGCAGCAGCCCTCACCGCGGACGGCCGGATCGTCAGCGGCTGCAACGTCGAAAACGCCAGCTACGGACTGACCCTGTGCGCCGAATGCGCCCTCGTGGGCAACCTGCACATGACTGGAGGCGGCCTGCTCCGCGCCTTCTACTGCGTGGATGCCGGCGGCAACGTCCTTATGCCCTGCGGACGTTGCCGGCAGCTGCTCTACGAATTCAGGGCTCCCGACATGGAGCTCATGACCACCCAGGGAATCAAGACCATGGACCAGGTCCTTCCCGATGCCTTTGGCCCCCAACACCTGGAGGAACCCCGGTGACACCAAGCCCCAACATGACTGAAGCTTTCGACGCCGTCGACATCATCCGCATCAAGCGGGACAAGGGCGTGCTCAGCCCCGCCCAGATCGACTGGACGATCGACGCGTACACGCGCGGCGCCATCGCCGACGAGCAGATGGCCGCCTTGAACATGGCCATCCTGCTCAACGGCATGGACCGGGCCGAGATCTCGCGCTGGACGGCGGCGATGATCGCCTCCGGCGAACGCATGGACTTCTCCAGCCTGCGCCGCCCCGACGGCAGCGTAAAACCCACCTCGGACAAGCACTCCACCGGCGGGGTGGGGGACAAGATCACCCTGCCGCTGGCACCGCTCGTGGCGGTCTTCGGTGTGGCCGTGCCCCAGCTCTCCGGCCGCGGCCTCGGCCACACCGGCGGCACCCTCGACAAGCTCGAGGCGATCCCGGGCTGGCGCGCGGACCTCAGCAACGAGCAAATGCTGGCCCAGCTCCAGGACGTGGGCGCGGTCATCTGCGCGGCCGGCGCCGGACTGGCCCCGGCGGACAAGAAGCTGTACGCCCTGCGGGACGTCACCGGCACCGTCGAGGCGATCCCGCTGATCGCGTCCTCGATCATGAGCAAGAAGATCGCCGAAGGCACCGGTTCGCTGGTGCTGGACGTCAAGGTCGGCAGCGGCGCCTTTATGAAGGACGAGGCGCGCGCCCGCGAACTCGCCGAGACCATGGTGGCCCTGGGCAAGGACGCC
>DATIUQ010000209.1:0-32430 GCA_035466775.1 Arthrobacter sp. | reverse complement strand
GACGTCCTCGGCCGAGTCGTCATTGACGATCGCACCGTCGAACCATTCCCGGCAGTCCACGCGGAAGGATTCACCAGGTTTGACAGTCGCCACGGGTGGAATTTCCGGGTGCCACCGGTTGTGCCCGATCTTCTCCTGATCTTCGAACCTCTTGCTGGAGTCCAGGGTGAATTTCTTAGCTGGCATTTCATCTCCTTTGACTGGCGCCGCTTCGATGCTCGCTAGGGTCGCGGCAGTTTCCGATGTAACGGATTGGATGAATACGGCTGGACACGGCGGGGGCTGCCGGGAATCCGGGAATTCACGATCTCTGGCTCGGCTGCACTGCGGTTGGTGGAGTCAATGAGCCGGAAGGCGGGGGATCCCGCCGTGGAAAGATGCGGGGCGCTGATGACCCGCCGGGATGGTTCCCCGCATGAGGGGCAGGGCGGGGCGTCTGGGGCCTCCCCGATCGGGTGGGATTCTTCGAAGAGCGAGCCATCGGAGCAGCGGTACTGATAGGTGGCCATAGACCGGTTCCTTTCTTGTCCACGGACCAGGTGACGCCGAATACGGATTGGCGGGCAGGGGAACAGCGGGACGCAGCTCCGGAACCAGGATGCCCTGTCAGAATAGGCCCGGCCCCGGAGCATGATCAGGGGCTTTGGGCCCTTCCCCAAGCCGGGACCGGACGGCGGTCCGCGCCGATCGGCTACCGCCTCGGCATGTCCGGGCGTTTGTCTCCACGCAGCCAATCAAAGAAGAAGTCGTCGAGGGGCTCACCCGAGGCCTTTTCCATGACGGCCTCGAAGTCCTCGGTCGTCGCTGTCGAGTCGTTGTAGCGTGTAAGCCACAACCGTGCGCCAGCGAGGAACGCCTTGTCGCCGATCTTCGCCCGCAACGCGTGGAGGGCAGCGGCGCCCCGGAGATAGACCTGACCCGCGAACAGGTTGTCACGGCCCGGGTCGGCGATGTTCAGCGCCCAGCGGTTGTCCGCATCGAGGTAATCGACCGCATCCGTGAATTGCTTCTGCGTCGTCGCCCCGTCCCGGTGCTCGCCCCAGAGCCACTCAAGGTAGGTCGCCCACCCCTCGTTCAGCCAGATGTCCCGCCAGTCGGATGGGCTCACGCTATTGCCGAACCACTGGTGCCCCAGTTCGTGCATCACCGTGGATTCGTTCGCGACCCCCGAGTAGACCGGCCGGGTCTGCGTCTCCAGCGCGTACCCGACCGTATCGTCGTCGACAATCGCTCCGAACGCCTCGAACGGGTACCGCCCGAACTGGCCCTCCAGGAACTCGATCATCTGCGGCTGCAGCGCGAGTGACGCCTGCGTCTCCGCCAGCGCCGGGTCAGTCACGCCGTCGTCGATTGCGTTGATGATCGGCAGCCCGCGCGGACCTTTGTCGTAGGTCAGGGCGAAGTCACCGACACCCGCCGTCGACAGGTAGCTGGCCATCGGGTCCGACGCCTTCCACGTCCACGTCGTCCACCCGGCCTTCGTCGCCGGACGGCCGGAAGGCAGGCCGTTCGCCACGGCCGTCTTGCCCTCCGGCACCGTGATGCGGAACGTGTAGGTGGCCTTGTCTTCAGGATCGTCATTGACCGGGTACCAGGTCGCAGCGCCCTCCGGCTCGTTGACGACCATCGCGCCGTCGGCCGTGGTGACCCACCCGTACAGGGCCCCCGTGGTGTCGAGGGGCCGGCCGGTGGTCCCGCCGTACTCGATGACGATCGTCGTCTTTTGACCGGCCCTCAGCTTCGGCTCCAGCCCGATCGTGAGTTCCCAGATGCGGTTCGCGTCGTCCTGCTCCTGTGACCACTCGGCGCCGTCCCCGCCCTGCGGCGTCCCCTGGTTCGCGGCCTTGCCGTCGACCCGGACCGACGTGACGTCGAGGCCCCGCAGGTCGAAATTGAGCGACTGCAGGTCTTGCGTCGCCCGGAGGGTGACGGTGGCGACGCCGTTGAGGTGGCCTTCGAGCGCCGCGGGATCTGCCGGCGGGGTGTAGCGGAGGGCGAGATCGTAGTTCAGGACGTCGTACCCGCCGTTGCCGGCATAGGGAAAGTACTCGTCGCCGCTGCCGGAAGCCCCCTCGACGTAGCCGGCACCGTCCGGGTTGGGGGCGGCCTGCGCGGCGCCGCTCATGGCACCGACGGCGCCCGCGGCCAGCACGACGACGATCGCTATTCGGTGCAGGCGTCCATTCCTTTGACTACTCCGGGTTGCCATCATCTGCCGGTCCTCTCACTCGTGGGGACGTCCAAGGTAGATCTGGACCTTAGCCCCTCAGCGGTGCCGGGCGGAAGGTCATGCAGGCCCATCCGGACCTGCTGATCACCGGAAGCCTGCCACCCTTCAAGGAAGCGGCCGTCCGTTCGGCGCGTATCACCGGCACGCCGCGGGGGCTTGCGTGGCCAGTTACATATCCATGCCCGCCCCCACGCTGCCCGGTCAGCTGGCCGGGATCACCAGGCCCTTGAACTTCGTCTGCAGGAAGTCCTTCATGTCCTGGGAGGTCAGGATCTTGTACAGCTTCTGCACCCGGGGATCGTCCTTCATTTCGGCCTTCACGGCCAGGACGTTGTAGTAGGCGCTGTCCTTGCCCTCGACCAGCAGCTGCTTGTCGGCGCTCAGGCCGGCGGGAAGGGCGAAGGCCAGCGTCACGATGGCCGCGTCCTTGTCGTTGAGGGCCTGCGGCAGGCTGGCGTTCTCGATCTCCGTGAACTGGAGGTTCTTCGGGTTCGCGGTGACGTCCTTGAGTGTGATCGGGTTCTCGCTGACCTCGATCAGGCCCTTGGATGCCAGCAGCTTCAGGGCGCGCGACTCGTTGGTGGGGTCATTGGGGATGGCGACCGAGGCGCCGTCGGGCAGTTCCTCCAGGCGTGCCACGTCATTGGAGTACAGGGCCATCGGCGGCAGGTAGACCTTGCCCACGCTGACCAGGTCCTTGCCGGATGCCTTGTTGTAGGTCTCCATGAAAGTCGTGTTCTGGAACAGGTTGGCGTCGATGTCGCCGTCGCTCACGGCCGGGTTGGGCGTGTTGTAGTCGCTGAATTCCTTGTAATCCACAGTGAGGCCCTCCTTGGCGGCGAGCTCCCGCTGGACATGCTTGAGCATGTCCCCGGCCGGCACTGCCAGGGCGCCCACCTTGATGGTCTCGGCCGGGCTGCTGGAGGTGCCCGCGCCGCACGCGGACAGAGCGAGGATGGCGGCGACGCCGGAGGCGGCGGCCTTCAGGATGTGTGAACGGAACATTGGAACTCTTTCGCAGAATGGATGTGTCGGGAGGAAATTCGTGGGGGAGGGCTGGGGCTACCGGTGGGACAGGCGCCGCGCCGCGAAGTTGCCCAGGGACTGGAACACCTGCACCAGCAGGACCAGCAGGATGACGACGCCGAACATGTACTCGGGGCTGTAGCGCTGGTAGCCGTAGCGGAAGGCGACATCGCCGAGGCCGCCGCCGCCTACGGCGCCCACCATGGCCGAGTAGCCGATGAGTCCGACAATGGTGGTGGAGAGGCCGAGGGCCAGCGCCGGAACCGCCTCGGCAACCATGACCTTGGTGAGGATGGTCCACCGTGTTGCCCCCAGGGACTGCGCTGCTTCGACCAGCCCCCTCGGCACTTCGCGGATGCCGATCTCCACCAGCCGGGCGAAGAACGGAATGCCGGCGATGGTCAGCGGGACAATGGCCGCGGTTGGCCCGATGAAGGACCCCGTCAGCAGGCGGGTGAACGGAATGAGCAGGATCATAAGGATGATGAACGGGATGGACCGGCCGATGTTCACCACAACGTCCAGCATCCGGTTGACGAAGAACCCCAGGGCCCGGTTGCCGAACGGCTTGGACAGCAGGCCGCCGGCCTCGGTGGTCACCAGCAGGACGCCGGCGGCCAGGCCGAAAACGACCGTGAACAGCAGGCTCAGGCCCACCGTGTAGAACGTTTCGCCCATTCCCTTGAGGATCGTGTCCAAGAGGTCGGACCAGAAGTACGGGTCATTGCGGTCGATCACTTGATTACCTCCACGAAGAGCCCCTGGGAACGCAGATCGGCCACGGCGTCGGCCACGGTCCGCCCGTCCCCGGGCAGCTCCAGCCGGGTGCGGCCGGTCTGGCGCCCGTGGATGGTTTCCACCGCGGCTCCCAGGATGCCGACGTCGATCCCATGCTTGCGCGCCAGCTGGGCAATCACGGGCCGGTCCGTCGTGACCCCATTGAAGGTGATTTCGACGATGGCGCTGGACGTCTCCGGGATTTCCCCCAGCGGGAACAGCGCCTGGCCCAACAACGATTTTTCCGTCGTCAGCAGCTGCTCCACGGGCCCCTGCTCAAGGATCCGTCCCCCGCTCATGACGGCGGCGGAGTCGCAAATCCGCTTGACCACATCCATCTCGTGCGTAATGAGCAGCACGGTCAGCCCCAGGTCCCTGCTGAGCTGTCGGATGAGGTCGAGGATCTGCCGGGTGGTTTCAGGGTCCAGGGCCGACGTCGCCTCGTCGCTGAGCAGGACGGACGGGCTGGACGCCAGGGCCCGGGCAATGCCGACGCGCTGTTTCTGTCCGCCGGACAATTGTGCCGGGTAGGCGGCGGCCTTGCCGTGGAGGCCCACCAGTTCGAGGATCTCCAGGGCCCGGGCCCGCCTCGCAGCGCGGCCGGAGCCGGTGATTTCCAGGGAAAGCTCCACATTCGCCTGCACGGTCCGGCTGCTGAGCAGGTTGAAGTGCTGGAAGATCATGCCGATGTTGTGGCGGGCCTCACGCAGCTCCGTGCCGGAGAGGGTGGTCATCTCGCGGCCGTCGACGCTGACGTTGCCCGAATCGGGACGTTCCAGTGAGTTGATGGTGCGGATCAGCGTGCTCTTGCCGGCGCCGCTTTGGCCGACGACGCCGAAAATCTCGCCGCGGCCGACGGACAGCGAGACGTCGTCAAGCGCCCGGACCGCCGTCGCCCCGGAGCCATAGCTCTTCGAGACACGGCTAACGGAAATCATGGTGCTCCCTGTGGTGGCTGGAATCTTCACGGAAGCGCTTCCGCAGAATTGGATTTGGACGCGTGTCCGCTGACAAGTCACAAATTCTGCCAAGAAGAACTTTCCGGCTCCTAATCCGAACTTCCATTAGCGAAACATTCCCGCGCGCCGGGAAAATTCTGCCGAGTGCTGGTATGGGCCGGAGGGTGTCTGTCCTCCTCGCCGCCTTAGCCGAGGACGGCCCACCCCCGCGGCGGGACCATAACAGCGTCCGCACCGACGTCCAGTGCCGCCTGACCGGCGAGCACCGACTTGGCGCCCGCCGAGCTGATCCGCTGGGTCTCATGTGAGAGATTCAGGGCGACCACGAGAGCGTCACCGTCCAGCGCAACGCGGTATGCCAGCACCTCGTTGGCGAGCTGGAGGACATCCGTGGTGGCGCGGTGCAGCCATGGGTTCCGTCTCCGCACCCCGATGAGCTCCCGGTGCACTGCGAAGATGGGTCCTCCCAGGGCCGAGAGCTGGTCGGGGGAGGGCGGGAAAAGCGGCCTGACGTCGTCGTCGCCCCCTGCCCTGTCCTCCTTGATGCCCCGGTAGCCCTGCTCGTCTCCGTAGTAGATGGAGGGTGTTCCGCCGACAGTGAGCAGGACGACGGCGGCGTGCGGCACGAGCGCGGCATCGGTGAGCTTGCTCGCGATGCGCGTGACGTCGTGGTTACCGATGAAGGTGAGCGGTGCGTAGGAGCCCAGGAGTGCGTTGTGTCGTTCGAAGGCGGCTGCGAGTTCGTAGAAGTTGGCGTCGTTCAGTGAACTCCAGACCGCCTTCCAGAGCTCGTATTGGGTGGCGGAATCAAGTCCGCCGGACTGGACCTCCGCCGCGTAGTCGCCGTGGATGTATTCGCCCACAAAGTACGCGTCCGGATGGGATGACCGGACGCGCGCTGTGACCCGGGCCCAGAAGGACGAGGGCACGGCATAGGCGGCGTCGAGTCGCCAGCCGTCCGCACCACGGCGCAGCCAGTGCTCCATGACATCCGCCACGAAGTCGGCGACCGCCGGCTCCTCATGGTTGAGCGCCACGAGGTGGTGGTGGCCCTCGAAGTCGCGGTACATCGGTTCGACGCCGGCCGCGGCACCATCGGGCCACTCCAGCGAGAACCAGGAGGCGGTGTCCGCCGCGCGCCCGCGGGCAAGGACCTCCTGGAACGGCGCAAAGGAACGGCCGGTGTGGTTGAAGACGCCGTCGAGGAGTATGCGCAACCCGCGGCGGTGCGCTTCGGCCACCAGGGTCTCGAAGTCCTGCTCGGATCCGAGCCGGGGATCGATCCGGAAGTAATCCGTGGTGTCGTAGCCGTGCGTTTCCGAATCGAAGATGGGGCCGAGGGCAAGCCCCGACGCTCCGAGCTCAACCGCGTAGTCGAGCCACGGGACAAGGTCCAGCAAACGGTGCTCAGCAGCGGGCTCCGTCGTCCGGGTCTTCTCCGCGCCGACGAAGCCGTGGGGATAGACGTGCCACCAGATGGCGTGTTGGACCCATTCAGGTTCGGTCATGGCGATGATGCCCTTCCGTGCGTTTCGGCCGGCCAGGAAGGCCCGCGGGCTGGCCCGGGCGGGGTCGGCGTCCCGTCCAGCCTATATCGACAGGGCGGCAGCCGCCCGTGCTCCGCGGCCCCTGTGACCGCAGATCCGACGGCAACAGGGCAGATCCTCGCAGACGCTGTGGAGCGGGCGCGGTCAAAGCTTGAGTATTCGCCCTTGGGCGCGGTTTTTTGCGGCGAAGAATTCACCGTCGCCCGGCTCCGGGCTGTATATGAGGCGGTCTGGGGCACGCACCTGGACCCCCGGAATTTTCACCGCAAGGCCACGGGAACGCCTGGTTTTCTGGAGGACACGGGGCGGGTGACGACAGGTGTGACCGGCCGTCCGGCAGCGCTGTTCCGGCTGGCCGGCGCCGCCCGCACGTCTGCTGGTCAGCCGACCAAGGCCGTGCTCAATCCGCCGCTCATGCGGCCGCATGACTGACGCAGGGCCGGGATCACCTGTCTAAAGGCTCTGTGCCGGGATGCTGATGGGATCTAGAGTCAGGCCATGGAGACACGACGGCGGCCGGTGGCGGGGGACCGGGGACGCAGTGCGGCCTGGGTGTGGCGGGACGCCCGCAGGGCCCACCGGCAGGGCCCGGAAGCGATCCGGCGCCGACAGAAAGCACGTCTGGCCGAGCTCGTCGCCTACGCCCGCGAGCACTCCGCTTTCTACCGGGACCGGTACCAGGGACTGCCCGTGCACATCGACGACGTCACGTCATTGCCGGTAACGAACAAACGCGAACTGATGGCCCATTTCGACGAAGTGGCCACAGACCCCGCCGTTACCCTCGCCGGGGTTCAGGAGTTCGTGGCTGACCCTGCCCGCATAGGCGGACGATTCGCCGGGAAGTACCTGGTGGCCACCACCGCCGGTACCACCGGAACCCGGGGGATCTTCGTGCTCGACGACCGGTACTGGGCGGTGACCTCGGGGCTGATGGGCATCCTGGCCGTGAAGTGGCTGTCCTGGCGGGACGTGGTGCGGCTCGTGGGTCGAGGGGCGAGGTTCGCCGAGGTGGTCGCCACCGGAGGGCACTTCCTGTCCGTGGCCGCCAGCACCCGGGAGCGGCGCGAGAAGCCACGGCGTCACCGCCGCCTTGGAGTGTTCTCGGTCCATACACCCGTCCCACGTCTGGTGGATCAGCTCAACGGCTTCGGCCCGGCCCTGCTCGGGGGCTACGCCAGCGTGCTGCGGCTGCTGGCCACCGAGCAACAGGCGGGGCGGCTGCGGGTGCACCCGGTGCTGGTGCTCAGCACGGCCGAGGGGCTGCCGCCGGACGAGCGCGACCGCTTGGAGCGTGCCTTCGGGGGTGTCGTGCGGGAGGTCTACGGGTGCACTGAGTCCGGCTACTCCGCCTACGGCTGTGCCCAGGGCTGGCTGCATCTGCTCGAGGACTGGGTGATCGTAGAACCGGTCGACGCCGACCACCATCCCGTGCCGCCGGGGACCGTTTCAACCACGGTGCTGATCACCAACCTTGCCAATCGCGTCCAGCCGATCATCCGCTATGACGTCGGCGACCGCGTGCTGGTCAGGCCCGATCCGTGTCCGTGCGGCGACCCGGCAGCGGCGATCCGAGTGCAGGGGCGGGCCTCGGACGTGCTCACTTTTCCGGCCGCCGACGGCAGCAGCGTAGTGACGGTGCCGCCGCTGGCCCTCGGGACCGTCGCCGACCGAACCCCGGGGGTGGAGCTTTTCCAGATCGTCCAGACCGCTCCTGCCAGGCTGTCGGTGCGGGTGCGCCCGGACGCAGGCGCGGACCCCGAGCCGGTCCGGGCGGCCGTACGGGAGGGGATCGCCGCGGTGCTCACCGGGCTGGGCCTGGCCCACATCACCGTGGAATCCGCACTTGAGCCCCCGGAGCAGACCACCGGCGGCAAGTACCGCACCGTTATCCCCCTGCCGGCAAGGCCGCCGTCGTCATAACGGGTGAACCGGCAGGCGGCGCCGCGTCCCCAGGTGACTGGCTGCGGTCGGAGCTCACCCCGTCCGATAACGGGGCGAGCTCCAGGGACAGGCATGCGGGCACCAAAAGCCCGGAGTCCGACCTGGACGCCCGGCACCCACGAATTGAGGGACTTTGGCCCTAGTCGTCCTAAAAGGCATGGCGTTAGCTTGTGGGCTGGGGCGAGCACCTGTATGCCCTTTCTGCATGCCAGGCTCCACTCTGCACCGCACATCGACTAGGAAGGCGGCATCGTCAGATGCATATTAAGGACCATTGGGACCGTCTGGACCCTGCCACGCGGAAGTGGTTCATTGATAACCCCGGAAGCCAGATCCTCCCCAGGACCATCACCGCACTTGTGTCTCAGGCGGCGGGGGAGGATCTTGCCAGTGGCCAGCACGGCGAGACGGTCATATCCCAGGAGGACCATGAGTTCATCCGTTCGAAGGCGGCCGAGGTCTCGAACGCCTAAACCACGTCGTAGTCGCCGGGTCACCCGAACGGCGCATCTCCATCGCGGAGATGCGCCGTTCGCCTGAGGCTCTGGCCAATGACAGAGACTTCTCTGCGGCATTGCTCCGAACCTCCCGGCGCATCCGCGCATGCGTTCGGCAACACCCGAGCCCGAAGGAGGAGGCACGATGGCGCGCATGTCGCGTGATCTGCGGGGCCGCCCGTTCGATCCGGCGGGGAGCGGCCTCATTACTTCACCGACTCGCTGTGGGGATTCGAACTCAAAGACGCGGCCGGGCCGAGTCAGACGGCGCCTGAGTGGCTGCGGGTGTCTTCCGCCCCCAACGCCATATGCTGTGACCGCAACCATCACCAGCAGCGGGGAATATAGGGGACCAATGTCGACCAGTCAGTTCGGAGCTCACAACGCCTACCGGAACCAGGACCAGCAACCAGTGACGATGGGGCAGCTGCGCTGGTACATGGAGGGCATGCGGCACGCCCGGCTGGCCACAGTGTTCGGCATCCTGTCGATCTTCAGCCTGGGGGCACTGTTCGGGCCGTTGGCGATCGCCCGGTCGAAGAAGGCCGAGGCCTTCGGAGTACCTGCGCCAGAGGGGCGGGTGCTGGGTTGGGTGGGGATCGGCTTGTTCGTCCTGTGGGTAGTGTTCTTCATCGTTTACATGGCGCTGATCATCACCCTCGTCGGCAGCCTCCCGGAGTCTGGCAGGACCGCCGCGTAGGAAGATCTGACAGGACTAAGAGTGCCGGGCGCGGGCCTGGCGACTATGCCACCATGGGGACACACCGACAATTCACTGTGAGGAACTCGATGAAATCCAACGAACTGCTGCTGGACGCCTTCGGCCGGATCCGTGAGACCGTGGCACTCACGCTGAAAGGGGTCGACAGCGAGACCCTGGTCCGTCGTCCCGCAGGAAACGGAAACTCGATGGCATGGCTGATCTGGCACCTCAGCCGGGTCGAGGACGCGCAGCTCGCTTCCGCCGCCGGCCTCGAGCAGGTCTGGACCAAGCAGGGGTTTGCGGGACGCTTTGATCTTCCGCTGCCCGAACGCGACACGGGTTACGGCCACTCGAGCGGCCAGGTCGACGCCGTGAAGGCCTCGCCGGAACTCTTGTTGGAGTACTACGAAGCCGTCCACCGGCAGACCGTGGCCTTCCTGGAGACCCTCGGCGACGAGGACTTGGACCGCATCGTCGACAAGCGCTGGGATCCTCCCGTCACGCTCGGGGTGCGGCTGGTGAGCACCATTGCCGACTGCCTGCAGCACGTGGGGCAGGCCGGGTATGCCAAGGGCCTGAATCCCGCGCCCCGGGCCTAAGTCGCGGTGGTACCGCCGCGGCCTGCGGCCGTAGCCGCGGCAACCAATCGGTCAAAACTTTCGGTCCCGCTTTCCGGAGGGACCACCGTGAAGACCGCCAGCCATTTCTCGGGGGCATTGTTGTCCAGCGATCGCATCCGTTCCACATGCAGGTTCAACCCGGGCACCCCGTTGACCAGGAGCGGCAGCCGCTCGCCGCCCTTGACCAGGCGCTGGAAGTCCTTGACAGACAATTGGTCGCCGGGCGTGTTGGTCACCTCCGCAATGGTGTCGTTTACCCGTCTGGTCAGCCCGAGCATAAATGTCCTCCGGGCCTTGACCGTGGGAACGGTGAGCAATGCTGCGAAAAAGGCCGTAAATAGGACAACGGCACCGAAGCTCCTGAGGCCGGGGAAGAACATCATGAGGACAATGCTCAGGATCAGGCCGAAGACGCTGAACATCACGAACTTGACCACGGGACTTTCGCTTGGCTTCTTTGACCACCGCACAAGGGCGACGGTGTTATTGCGGGGCGGATCCACCGGTGATTTTGCCATGATTAGTACCCCTTCAATTCCATCAGCGCTTCGGCCAGGATGACTGCCTCGCGTGCTTCCCTGAGATCGCTCAGCAGTCCCATGTCGGGGAGGGCTGAGACGGCAATGGTGGATCCGGCAAGTGCAGAGAAGACGCTGCTCAGCTTTTCGCGGTCCTGTGACAGCATTCGGGACGAGTTCAGCTTCAGCCGGCTCAACTCAAGTTCCAGCAGGGATTTGTCGATGGCCTCACGGCGACCGTGCATTACCGACAACTTTTCCTGGACGCGCTGGACACGTCCGCGGAGCATCGATTCCATCTTCTCCGCCACGTCGTGGAGCTCCCGCAGCGCGGCGTAGGACTGTGGCGGCCCGGAGTGGCCGGCCAGCTGCCCGCCGACGTGACGGCGCCGTCGTTCCCATTCCCGGACGGCGGATTCGTAGGGTTCCAGGAGCAACGAGACGGCTGCCAGCGCTTTGTCCAAGGCTCCGGCCCGCGTGCTGAGGCTGGTGGTTGCGGCGTCCAGCCTCGACAGGAACGCCTCGTAATTGTCAGGAGGCTGGGCGCTAGGGGTGTCCACGGGCCACTCGCACGAAATGGCACGATTCCCCTCGCCGGAAATTGCCCCCAACTCTCATGGCAAGAGAATAGAGGCTCCGGGCCCCGCGGCATAGGGTGCGGGCCGAATCACGACATTCACCAGCGCCGGGTCACCGCCTCCTGCCCGCAGACTCCGACTGCTTCTTGGACGTGGACTCGGATGGCTTTTTGGTCATGGACTCCGGCGGCGTCGGGAAAGGTTTGGCGGGGTAGAGCCCTGCGACTTCGAGCATGTAGTTCGCCCACTGCGGTCCGGCGAGCATGTACCCATCGATGCCTTTGTAGAACTTGCCATTAATGGTGACGTTCTGGCCGGGACGCTTCTGGCCCTCCAAGGTGTCTCCAAAGAAGGACGCGGTGGCAATGCCGGAGGTGTAGCCGACCACCCACGTTGCGCCGTTGTTGTTCGAGGTGCCGGTTTTTGCGGCCACCGGGAACTGGCTGTGGACCTTGGGTTTGATGTAGACGCCGGAGCCGCGTTTCAGCACGTCCTGGAGGACGGAGTTCACGCCACGGGCAACGTCGGGCTTGACGGCTTTGCGGCAGTCGCTGGTCTCCGCGGGGTACTTCCGTCCCGAGGGGTCGGTCACTTGCACAATGGCGATCGGGGCGCAGTACTCGCCGTCGTTGGCGAACGTGGCGAACGCGTTGGCAAGGTGGAGCGGCGCCACCCCAATGGCGCCCAACAGGTTGCCCAGCTGGTGCATATTGATCTGGGCGTTGTCCAAACCGCTGTGGAGCCCGACGGCGTCGACCATCTTCTGGATGTTGCAGAAATCCAGCTGGGCGGCCTCCGCGAAAGTCGCCGTGTTGATGGAGTTGTAGAGCCCGTAGTCAACGGGCATGCGGCGGTAGTAGCCCTCATCGTTGTTCTGGAGGTCGTCCGTGGCGTCAAGGCCGGCCTTCTTCTCCTTGGTGCTGTAGGCCCCGAGCACCTTGCCGCAGCTGGATTTCCATGGAAAATCGAGCGGATACGTCCTCTTGGAGGCGTCCACCATCGCGGTCAGGGCCTTCCCCGAATTGAGCCACTCCGCGAACGTGAACGGTTTCATCGTCGACCCGGGCTGGAACCCGCCGGCGCCGTTCAAGTCATTGCCGTCCGCGTCCTTGGAATCGACGTTGAAGTTGAGCTGGGTATCGAATTTTCCGGGTTCGGGGAGGAACACGGTGTTTTGCGCCATCGCAAGGATCTTGCCCGTGCCCGGCGCGACGGAAACCAGCGCCGCACCCCACTTGTCCGGATTGGCCCCGGCCGTGGCGTCCACCTGCGCCTGCGCGGCCAACTGCAGCCGGCTGTCGAGGGTGGTGCTGATGGTCAGGCCGCCGCGGTACAGCATCCTCTGGCGGCTGGCGAGATCGACGCCGTAGGCCGGGTTGTTGAGGATGAGGTGTGAAACGTAGTCGCAGAAGTAGGGTGCACGTTCCGCCCCGGCGCAGCCCTGCCGCCCCGGCGTGATCTTGAGGTCCACGCCCGTGGCGATGGCGGCGTCGTATTCTGCCTGCACGATCTTCCCCTGGCTGAGCATTTTTTCCAGGACCTCGTCGCGCCGCCGGAGGGCGTTGTCCGGGTAGACGGACGGGTCGTAGAAGCTGGGGCTGTTCACCAGGCCGGCGAGCAGGGCGGCCTGCGGCAGCGTGAGGTCCTTGGCTGTGGTGCTGTAGAAGTAACGCGCCGCGGCCTCAATCCCGTAGGCGTCCCGGTTGAAGAACACGATGTTGAGGTAACCCTCGAGGATCTGGTCCTTGGTGTACTTTTTCTCCAGTTCGATGGCCAGCTTGATCTCACGGATCTTGTCCCCGACGGTCTTCTGCCCCCCGCGGATGACCTCGTCGCTCCGGTCCGCCGACACGAGGGACTCGGTGACAACGTTGGCGACGTACTGCTGGGTCAGCGTGGACGCGCCCTGCCGTCCGCCACCGGTCAGATTGGTTGACAGGGCCCGCAGAATCCCCTGGGGGTCCACGCCGGCGTGTTCGTAGAAACGCCGGTCCTCGACGGCGATTATCGCGTCCTTGATGTACGGGGACATGTCGGCCAGGCTGACCCTGACCCGGTTCTCCGCGTAGAAGTTGGCGATCAGTTTCCCGTCCGCGCTCAGCACCTTGGTTGACTGCGACGGCGGATCAACCGTCAGCCCCGAGGGGAGCTGGTTAAAGAACATGATCGAGTTGCTGCCGGCCACACCGGCGGCAGCAATGCCGGGGACCACCAGGCCGGCGACCAGGACGCCGCAGAGCGCGCTCACTGTGAAGTATCCGAGGACTCCCCAGAAAGCCACGGCGAGACGAGATCGGGTTCGTCTTCTCAGCTCCATTTTTCCCCCACCTGTCACACGCGTTCTGCCCGGCGCCGCAGTAATGCCCTGTCCATAACATAGGACCGCCTGCCCGGCTGGCGCCACACCCTGACCGGATGAGCCAGATCGAAGGCGCGGGCATCCATCGCATCGGCGCGGGTGCCTTGACACTGACTTTGGCCAGCGCAGAGACTGAAAGGTCCAGGCTGCTCGGTGAAGCAAGGGAATGGAAGACAAATGGCCGGTACAGATTCGTTCGTGATTGTTGTTGGTTTTGACGGTTCCGAGAATTCTCAAAATGCGCTGATGTGGGCTGTGGAGGAAGCCCGGCAGCGCAACGGCCAAATCCGTGTAGTCACGGCCTGGAGCAAGCCTCCGCTGGCCTGGTATGCGGCGGTCCTGGAAACGGCCGCAGGCGAAATCGTGACAGAGCAATCCCCGCAGGAAATCGCGGAAAACCTGCACGCTGAGGCCTTGAAGACGGCCGAAGCTGCGGGCGTGGCGGTCACCGGGCAGGTTGTCCACAATGATTCGCCGGCGGCAGCAGTACTCGACGCCGCCAAGGATGCGGATCTGGTGGTGGTCGGTTTCCGCGGGCGCGGTGGATTTCCCGGCCTGCGCCTCGGCTCCGTCGCCAGCCAGGTCATCAGCCACGCACCGTGTCCCGTCCTCGTCGTCCGGCCCAAAGCCGCCTGAGGCGTGGACCGCCGTCGCCACCGGTTGCTTCCGGTGACCGGGAGGCCGGGCGTCACGTAGCCCGGTGGCCAGGGGACTCTCCGGCAACCGTTGTAAGGGCGCGGGGGAGCGCCTACGATGTGGCCACAACCCCATTCTGGGGACCAACTCCGGGACCTGCCGTCAAAGTTCTGTGACACACTTCGCGGTGCCCGAGTCCTGGATATGACGGGACGGGAAGAGCCATGGCCAAATATCTGTTCGAAGCGAACTACGTGGGCGAGGGCATCAAGGGCCTCATGCGCGAGGGCGGAACGAAGCGCCGTGATGCGCTCGTCGATGCCCTCAAATCCGTGGGCGGAACGCTCGAATGCTTCTACTACGCCTTCGGGGAGCGGGACGTGCTGGGGGTCTTCGAGGTCCCGTCGCCGTCCGATGCCGCCGCGCTGTCGCTCCTGATCAACTCATCGGGCTCCGTGAACGTGCGCCTGAAGCCGCTCCTGACGCCGGAGGATCTCGACGACGCGGCGAAGAAGACGCCGACGTACCGGGCCCCCGGGCAGTAGGGCACCGAGTTCGGTAAGGCACGTCGAACGGCGCCAGCCCGGTAAGCGATGCAACGTGGCCCTGGTACCGGGGTGCTCAGGGGGAGATCGCCGTCGGCAGGATCCTGGCTGGGCCCGGCTTGGACAACGCGACGGCGTCGGGCAACTTGGGCTCCTGGGCGTTCCTTCATCGACGTTCCCCCGGGCTTTAGGCTGCCAGTGGTCTTCCCGGGCGCGGACCCTTGCTGGTCTTCAAGCGATGCCGGAACTTCCTGCGCTCGCGGGAATCGACGGGGGCAGCTCGGTGCGGAGGGCCACCAAGGGGTTCCGTGCCCGGCAGGGGCGGTGCCGTGGAGTGGTAGCTGTGGCCGGTGGGGGTCGTGACTTCGAGCGTGTGCCGGGGTCCCCGCCGAGGCTTGACGGTCCAGCCGGGGGTTTCTTTGGTGTGGTTGCAGGCTTCGCAGAGTCCGGCGCCGTTGTCGTGGGTGGTTGGTCCGCCGCGGTGCCAGGGGACGATGTGGTCCAGGTGCCGGATGGGGGCGTCGCAGTACGGGGTGCGGCAGGTGTTGTCCCGGACCTGGATGAAGCGGCCGAGCCCCGGCGGGAAGATCCGGGCGCGGGAGTCCAGCGCGACCAGATCCCCGGTGCCCGGAGCGGTGTAGAGCCGCCGGATCCAGACGCTCAGGGCTTGGTCCGTGCCTTGGCTGGCGTTGTTGAGCAGTTCCCGGGCCCAGCCGGCGGGGACGATGCCGTAGCCGGGGAGCCGCGCGGGTTCGCTGTCGCCCTGG
Organism: Arthrobacter sp.; assembly: GCA_035466775.1. GTDB lineage: Bacteria > Actinomycetota > Actinomycetes > Actinomycetales > Micrococcaceae > Arthrobacter. The sequence continues at coordinate 16,724 of DATIUQ010000209.1, read as the reverse complement.
AAGAGGGTGCGGTCGGTCATGACGAGCTGGATCTCGACGCCGGTGATCCCGCCGGGGGTGCCCGTGGTGCGTTCAACGAGGGCATCTGCCATCAGTTGCCCGCGCGACCGGGGGTCCCCGGCGGAGCGCAGGGAGTCGGCGTGCCGGGTCAGGGCGGCGTGTAGGGCAACGCCGGCCGAGACGGGGAGCAGTGCGGTGAAGTAGCACATGGTGTCCGGGGCCGGGCGGAGACTGACGTGCCGTTCGGCCTCGGCGTGAGCAGCACGCTGGGTGACCGAGCGCGGGTCCCGGCGGTAGGCGGCGGCCCGGGCCGCGGCGATGATGGCCCGGTCTCCGGCGCCGTCGAACGTCCCGGTGTCGGGGGCGAGTTCCTCGTCCACGGCGGCCCGGTCCGCCGCGGACAGGCAGGCGGTTTCCTTCACGATCTGTGTGGCGCGCCATTCGTTGAGCTGCCCGGCCTCCAGCGCCGCCAACGTGTGGGGCATTTCGGTGACCAGGGCCTTGGCCAACCCCAGGAGCCGGCCGCCCTTAGCGGGGGATTCCCGCCGGGCGAGGGCGATCTGCGCGGCCATTCCGGCCCCGAGTTCCGCCGCCGGGACCCCGCCGTCGGACTGTTCACGGCGCTGGGACAGGTCGAAGGCGACGGCATGCCGGGCCTGGCGGGCGGCTATGGCGGACTTGAGATCCTCCAGTTGGCGCGTTTCCTCGAGGAGCGCGGCGGGGCTGGCCGGGGCCGGGAGGCCGGCAAGGATCCGGGGCAGGTCCGCGACCGTCACGCCTGCTGGCCGCACTGCGCCGGGCTCCTGGTTGCCGTCCATGGTTCAAGGCTACTTTTGGGCTCTGACATTAAGCGCAGAGTCAGGGAAGCTGGACCGGCGACACTCCAAAGTGGCAGCGCTTCCTGTGGCTGGCGCGCCGGCGGCCATGGAGAAGGATCCGCGCCAAGATTGCCTTGCCGCGGGTCTGAGAACAATATCGGGCTCCTGATTGCCGTCCATTAGCCCCCCGCCATGCGAAAGAATGGCTCCATGAGTGATGCCGGCGACTTCATCGACCTGACGCTTCAGCGCGAGTCGTCGTGGAGCCGCGCAGAGGAAGCCGAGGCCAGGCACGGAAATGAGCACAGGTACTACGGCGCGTCCGTCGGAGCCGTGCGGGGAACCGTCCGCGATGCCCTCCGCCGCCATCCCGAACTGACGCACGATGACATCACCGCGCTTAGCTCCGAGTTGTGGGAGCCGCCGGTCTTCGAACGCCGCCTCGCCGCCGTCGTCCTCCTGCAATCCAGCGTCCGGCTGCTGACCAACACGGACTTGACCCGGATCGAGGGTTTCGTGCGCAGCGCACGGCTAAATGCCCTGGTGGATCCGCTCGCAGTCGACGTCGTCGGCCCCCTGGTTGCGGGGCTCGACGTCGTCGGGAGGGTCCGCGCGGACAGCGTCCTGGACCGGTGGATCCGTGATCCTGACGGCTGGCTGCGCCGCGCCGCCCTGCTGGTCAGGCACCGGCCGGAGCTGGAATTCTGAGGCTCCCGTCCCGCCGGGGGAGTACTCCCTAGTGTCCGGGCCGGCGCTCCACCACGGCGTAGGCCTTTTCGTCGAAGAACTCCCAATCGGTGACCACCATAAATCCGAGGGCGTCCACGCGGTCGTTGAGGACGTGGACGTCGAAGCCGCCGTCACGGGGCTCGGCGTCCCACGTGGAGACGTGGACCTCCCCGTTTTCCAGGACCAGCAGCTCGGTGTTGACGTTGAAGTCCTCCTGCGGCTCATTGCTCAGCTGGCAGATGGCGACACAGTGCGTGCCGACGTCGGGATTGCTCATTCCAGGCCTCCGCTTCGGGGAACGGTGATGGCATCATCCTATGCCCGGGAACGCGGCCGCCGCCGCGTCTCGGAAGGGAAAACCACCGCCCGCCACCCCACGCCCCGTTACCTCAATGTGACATGCCGTGATCATTCCGTTACCGTTGTTAAGTGCCTGTTGTTACCGAGACGGGCTCTCCCCAGCCGATTGCCTAACTCTGCCGCGGCCTGGGGATAACTCGCAGCAACGTCCGGCAGAGACGGGGAAACCACTTTTGACCCGCTGTTCTCCAGGGGTCTTGGGGTGAAGCCGCACGGCCCGCAATGATCGGGCCCGAGTGCGGCCGGGTGCCTCCCATCCGAATCCGACAGCTCACCTCGCAGGCATTGGGAGAGGCTCCTTTTAATGACTTTTAGCAATACCCGTGCGCCCAAGCGCGCCGATCTTCGCAGCAAACGCCGTACCGCCGGGACCATCGGCCGCCAGGCCGCAGTCCTCGTCGCCGCTTCCGGAATGGTGCTCAGCGGCGCCATGGCCGCCAACGCGGCCGATGCACCGGCCGAGCGCGACTCCGCCCCGGCGTCGTCCGTTGACGTCAAGGGCCAGGTCGGCGCCCCGGTCATGGCGGACTCCGCTGTCCAGATCACTTTCGAGCGCCCCGCCGTTGAGACGGCGCCGGCCCCCGTGGTCGAGGCGCCCAAGCCCGCGGCCGCTCCGAAGGCCCCGGCAGCACCGGCCCCCGCCCCCGCTGCCAAGGCGACCGTAAAGGTCCAAGCGGCCCCCGCCCCCGCCGCTGCCCCGGCAGCCGGCGGAGTCAACGCCACCCTGCTGTCCATGGCATACGGCCAGATCGGCATCACCCAGGACTGCACCGCCATGGTGGAGAAGGCCCTGAACGCTGCCGGCATCCCGGTCGGCAACATCGGCCCGACGGCCTTCCTGAATTACGGCAAGGTAGTCGCCGATCCGCAGCCCGGCGACATCATCGTCCAGTCCGGCCACGTCGCCATCTACGCCGGCAACGGCCAGGCCATCAGCGGCGGCATGAACGGCGTCAACGCCACCATGACCCACCCGCTGTCCTGGCTGACCGCCACCGGTCCCGTGACGTTCGTCCGCGCCGGCTAGCAGTACCGCTTACAGCACGCAGAAGACCGGTCGATCGGTTGCCTTGGGGGCAGCTGATTACCGGTCTTTTGCGTGCGCCGGGTCCGGCTCGCCCGCGGCGTATCGCAGCAGCACCACGCCGTTGCCGAAGGCGCGGCTCTCCAGCAGCCGGAGCGGCGTCAGTGCGTCCGTTTCCTCAAACAGGGGCGTGCCGCGCCCGATCAGCACCGGATGAACGTAGATCCGGTACTCGTCGATCAGGCCGAGCCGCCTGAACGCCGCCGAGAGCTTGGCGCCGCCCAGCGCGAGGTCGCCGCCGGGCTGGTCTTTGAGTTTCACGACGTCGTCGACGACGACGTCGCCCACCACCTCGGTATTCCAGCCGGCCGTCGCCAAGGTCCGGGAGTAGACGATCTTGGGCATGTCCCGCCAGATTCCTGCGAACTCGACCTCGGATGCCGAGCTCGAGGGGTCCTGGTCCGCCGTCGGCCAAAAGTCCGCCATCATCTCGTAGGTGACCCGGCCATCCAAGAAGCCGCCCATGGTCCGGAGCAGATCGTTGAAGTGGCTGTGCAGCTCGTCATCGACCCGGTGCCAGCTCAGGTCCTGGTCCGGACCTTCGATGAATCCGTCCAGGGACACCTGCATCATCAGTATGACCTTGCGCATCGCGGCTCCTTCGGTGTGCTGCAGGGGTCCAGCGTACGCCGCGGGGCGCGGGCGTGGCAGGGGAACATTGCCCGACGCCGGTCGGCAGCATATTGCCGGATCGCCCCTCCCGGTGCCGGCGGCCGGGCCAACCAGGCCTTCACCGGCAGGATCTTGCCGAAAAGGGAGAAGGGCGCCACGATGGTAGGAGAGAATCGCTGGAACCGGCAACATCCTGCTGAATGGAGAAGCGCTGTGAGTGACGTGCCGTCGATTGGGGACAGTATCCGGAGCGCCCGCAAGGAAGCCGGCATCACACAGGAGGACCTCGCCCATCTGGCCCGGATTTCGGTGCGCACCGTTCGGGCAATCGAGACCGGGACCGGCAATCCCTCGCTCCAGGCAGTGGTGGCCGTGAGCGGAGTCCTGGGCCTTAAGCTGACGGTGCGCTGATGCCGGCCGAGCTGCAGGACCTCAAATTCGTCCGGGACGCGGACGTCTACAAGGGCGGGATCCTCGCCGGGCACCTCGGCAGGACCGGCTTCGGCGGGGTCCGGTTCAGTTATGACGCGGCATATCTCGCCGGTGGCGGGACCGCAGTGGCAGTGACCCTGCCCTTGTCCGGGGCGGCGGTGGAGACTCCCGGGGGTGCGCTGCCGGCGTTCTTCGCCGGGTTGCTGCCCGAGGGGCACCGGCTCACGGTCCTGAAGAACGCGACCAAGACCAGCTTTGACGATGAACTGACCCTGCTGCTGGCGGTGGGGGCCGATGTCCCCGGCGATGTCCAGGTGGTACCGGCGGGCGAGAGCCCGGTGGAACCACCCACCCTGGCAGACACGTCGAGGCCGGAGACGCTGGACTTCTCCCTCCTGGTCAATACCGTGGACCTCCACGGGCTGCCAGGTGTCCAGCGCAAGACCAGCGCTTCGATGCTGACCACACCACTGGCGGTCAGGGGCCACCGCTACCTGCTCAAACTGGACCCCCCGGAACATCCCCACCTGGTGGAGAACGAGGCGGTGCACCTGCAGGGGGCCAGGGCGTTGAAAATCCCCGTGGCCAAATGCTCGGTGATCGAAGACCGGAACGGCCTCCGGGGGCTGCTGGTGGAACGGTTCGACCGGGTCAAAGGCGCTGCCGGGAGGTGGGTGCGGCTGCCGCTGGAGGACGGCACCCAGGTCCTGGGGCTGCCGCCGGCATCCAAATATGGCGTTAGTTCCGAGGAAGTGGCGACGGCGCTTTCGGCCACCTGTACCGCCCCGCTGCTCGCGTGCCGCAACCTGTACCTGCAGTTCGTCTTTGCCTGGCTGACCGGAAACGGAGACCTGCACGCAAAGAACCTCGCGGTCCTGGGCAGCCCGCGCGGATTTGTGATGGCCCCGGTCTTCGATGTTCCGTGCACCCTGCTGTACGGGGACGAGACCCTCGCACTGCCGGTCTCCGGCAAGACCCGCCACCTCAAGGCCAGACACTGGGCCGAGCTGGCCGATTCCCTGGGCCTGCCGGTGCGGGCCGCCGCTGCCGCCAACCGCACCGCGCTCGCCGCGGCGACCGCGATCCGGCTTGATGACCTGCCCTTTGCGGGTTCTCCGCTGCATGGGGCACAGCGGGAACTCCGCTTCCGGCGCCGGGAACTTGAGGGCTGATTCACGTGTGCAGGGGGCGCCGTGTCTTGCGCTCAGGCCTTGCCCGGGGCAGAATGCATTAGGTTTACGGCCGCGCCGCGGTTCTTTACTTTCGAAGGAAGAGTATGCCTGCGAACCTGCCTGTGGCGTCATCGGACTTTGCGCTGCCGCCGATTTGCCGGGGGTGAGGCCAGATGGATTCCTGGGGCCCCGGCCGGCATTACAGCAGCGGCCGACACACACATGAGACCACGCAGACCGCATGGCAGGGTGTGCTCCGGCGCCTTGGCGGGATCCGCCCCCAGTTCCTGATCGCGCTGGTGACGATCCTCGCCCTGGTCTCGGCGGTGACTGTTTACGCCACCATCCAGTCCCGCGTGACGGTCGACGCCGGTGCGCCGCCGGTTGCGACCGACTCCGCCCCAGCCGGCGCCGCCGGAGCGGCCGACCCGCGGTCCGCCACCGGGGGGACGCCGTCGGCAGGGTCCCCCTCAGCCACGGATTCGACGCCGGCACCGACACCCGCCATCGTCGTTCCTGCCAAGAGCCTGATCGGACCGGCGCTCGACGCTGAGATCAATGCCGTCATCCAGGCCAACAGCGTCTACCGGGTGGGCGTGGCCCTGATCGATCTCACTGACGGGCAGGTGCACGAATACGGCGTGAAGACGAAGTTCGTGGCAGCCAGCACCGGCAAGATCCTCGCCGCAGCTGCCTACTACCATCTGGTGGAAACCGGCAAGGCATCGCTGGCGGCCCGGATGGGGCCGTCCACCGCGGGCCAGCAGATCCGGCAGATGGTCCAGCAAAGCAACAACGACTCCTGGGCGTTGATCCTGGGCGCCGTCGGCCACAAGAGACTGACCGACTATGCGGCCTCGCTGGGCATCCCTTATGACAGGACGGTGAACGGCCTGACCCCGGCAGAGATGGCGAAGACCCTCTCCGAGCTGTACAGCGGCCGGCTGCTCAACGCGGCCAACACCGCCCAGTTGCTGTCCTACATGCAGAACACCAATTACGAGCTGATGATCCCGGCCGCCGCGCCCCCGGGGGTCAGTGTCTTCCATAAATACGGCCTGCTCAACGGCAACCTCCACGACGCGAGCATTCTGGTGCAGGGGGAAAGGGCTGTCGTGTTTGTGGTCTACACCCAGGGCCGGGACATGTCGGACATGGCGGCACGGACCCGCGTCATCCAGCAGCTCACCGGCAAGGTCGCCGCCGGAGCCTTTTGACGACGCCGCCGTTCCACAAACGGGTCGTTCCCCTCAAGTACACAGAACCGTAGGCTGGAGAAGGGAGGTGAATGCCATGAAGGCAGCACAGGGAGACCGCATCATCATCCGTGGCACCACGGTCGAGTCATCGGACCGGCACGGGGAAATCCTGGAGGTCAAGGGCGCTGACGGAGCGCCGCCGTATCACGTCAGGTTCGACGACGGCCACGAGACCATCCTGTTCCCCGGCGGCGATTTCGTCGTCGAACGCAGCAAAACCGTCTGACCCCTTAGAAACTCGATGAGCTGCCGGAGCCGGAAAAGCTCCCGCCGCTGCCGCCGTAGCCGGTGGTGCTGCCGCCGCCGCGGGCGCTGCTGACACTGCTGACGCCGGTGGTGAATCCGGAGTTGAACGTGGGCACGGAGAAGAAGTAGTACGCGGGGTACACGGTGCCCAGGATGCTGGGTTCGTACGCGCGCCCGTACCGGGCCTTGCTTCCGGCCTGCGCGCTTTCCATTTCCTTGCGCATAAGACGGGCTTCCTTCTCGTTCTTGGCGTAGCCCTCGATGACGGTATCGGCGTGGTTCCTGAGCAGCTCGGACAAGTGGGTGCGGGCGTCCCGCAGCCGGTCGAGGGCCGTCTCCGGAGTGATCGTTCCGTCCGAAAGCTCCGAGGTCCACCGTTCGATCTCCCGGTGGCTTTCGTCCCGGAACGAGCGCAGGGCCGCCGCGGTTGCTGAGTCACCCTCGGCGTTTCGCTTGCTGAGCATCTGTTCGATCGCGGCCAGGTCGGCGCGGAAGGGGGCCAGCTGCCGGTCCCAGGCGGGCGCCCAGGCGGAGCCCCGGTTGAGCAGGGCGTTGGTGTCCGCGATGACGTCGTCGAGGGCGTCGAGTTCTGCGGCGGCATCGGCGTAGCTCCGGACCAGCTTCAGGTTCGGCCGCCTGCTGAGGCCTTTGGGCGACAGGGCATGGACCTGGTTGGCGAGGCTGGTGGCGGTGTTGTACTTCGCCATGAAGGTCCTGTGCTTCTCCAGCACCGTGCTGCCGTAGCGGGAAGCTTCCGGGATGGTTTCCGCGTTGAGCTCCGTGACCTGGAGATCCATGCTGACGTTGGCGTAGCTGGCGTCGCCGCGGGCCAGTTCCCGGCGGCTGCTGACCCTGGTCCGCCAGCGCACGATCAGCCAGGCGGCGGCGCCCGCAACGGCGGCAACCACGGTGGCCCACGCAGTGACGAGGAAGGCCGTGGACCGGTACCACGGCTGGTTGATCAGCTCCGCCCCGCGCTGGATCCCGGCGATGGTGCCTTCCGTCCACTGGGCATCGCGGAGGAGTTCCTTGGAGGCGTTCTGGATGTCCTCGCGCTGTTCGGGCGAAACCTTCCGGTCCTCACCCATGTAGGTCCCCACATGCCGGCCCTCAGGGTCCAGGGCAAAGATGAAGAGCCCGTCCGCCCATTTCTGCCCGTCCGCGCTGATCCACTCCGGGCGCTCGGCCCGGGCAAACTGCAGGACCTCCTCGTTGAGGTTGTCCGAGGCCGAGCCCTTGTAGGTATATACGGCCACCTTGGTGGGCTGGTAAAACTCGATCGCCCGGACGGCCGGAAGGAGCGTGTTTTGGTCCAGCACCCCCGCCCGGTCCTCCACGACGACGTCGACCGGCGTGACGGCCAGCGCCGCCGGCCCCGAACCCACCAGCCCGGCCGCCGCCAGCAGGAGGACACCGAGGACTTTGCGCACGATTCCCATTTCCTGAGCGTAGTGCTTGCCGCGGACGGCGTCGACGGACGGGCACCGTCCCCGCTCGCCTCTTTCGGCTAGGCTTGCCACGTCCGACGTGGAAGGGGAATGCGGCAGTGATCGAGGAAACTGGACGGCCGGGGCAGCCATGACACCCGCCACCCCGGTCGACGAGCTGGACGGACTGGTCGGCTTCGCCGCGCGGGCCGTCGACACGCTCGGCGAGTGGGGCGTGGGGCTCTTTACCCTGGCGGAGACGGTCTTCCCGCCCATCCCCAGCGAGGTCATCCTTCCCCTGGCCGGATTCCTCACGCGCCAGGGGACCATGAACATGGCCCTTGTCCTGGTCACCAGCACACTGGGTGCCTACTTGGGGGCGCTGTTGCTCTATTGGCTCGGCGCGCGGCTGGGGCTCGAACGGTCGATCCGGTGGCTGTCGAGGCTTCCGCTCATGGACCGCGAGGACTTCGAAAGCGCCGCTGACTGGTTCCGGCGCCACGGCAGGTCGGCCATCTTCTTCGGCAGGCTGCTCCCGGGAGTGCGCAGCCTGATCTCGTTGCCCGCCGGAGCCGAGCGGATGCACCTCGGCACGTTCAGCGCGTTCACGATTGCGGGGAGCGTCATCTGGAACGGGCTGCTGATCGGCCTTGGTTCCCTGCTTGGTGCGCAGTACCGGCTCATTGACGAGTACTCGCGCTTCCTCAACTATGCCGTCTATGCGGCTTTGGCTTTTTTCGTCGGCTCGCTCGTCCTGCGGGCGGTCCGACGGCGGCGAAACAGCAGGTCAGGGCCGAACGGGGCCTAAAGACACCGTGACGGCGGGCCCCGCCTGCTACATACTGGCGTCATGAGTCCAGAGGCGAATGAACCCGAGCCGAACCAACCAGAACCGGCCGCGGCCGAAGTCGCCGCACAGCCCCCGGCGCCGGCTGCGGGTCCGGCACCAGGGCACCACCGGCCGGACCGGACCCTGCTCGCCATTCTCGCCGCTATTGCCGTCCTGGTGATCGTCGCCCTGATCGTTGTCTTCACCCGTGGCGAGCCCGCCCCCGTGGACGAGGCCACCCCCGCCGGGGTCGTCCAGCGGTATTCCGCCGCCGTTATCGCCGGGGACGAGGCCGCCGCGGCCGCGTACCTGACTGATGCCGTCAGGGACCGCTGCAACACCGTGGAACGGATGCCCGGGGACAACCTCCGCGTCACGCTCGTCTCCACGACCGAGCGGCCGGCATCCGCCGACGTCAAGGTGCTGATCACGGTGTCCGAGGGCGGCGGGCCGTTCGGGAGCGCCGAGTACCAGATCGAGGACGTCTTTGACCTGGTCAAGACAGGGGACAAGTGGCTCATCGCCAGCGCTCCCTGGCAACTGACGGTGTGTCCTAACCCGGCGGTGAAATGATGAGTGCCGAATCCGCCGTGGGCTCGGCCCAGCGGACCGTCCGCCGCCTGATCACGTACCTGCTCCTTTTCGCCCTGGTGGTGGTCGCCGCCGTCGGACTGAGTGGACTGCTGGAGCGGCTCCTGGTGGCGGGTACGGAGCTGGCGACGGCGGATGTGGCAGGGCTGGCGCGCTCGCTGGCCTTTGCCTTGATTGGCGGGCCCCTCGCCGCGCTCCTCTGGTGGGTTGTCTGGCGGCGGCTCGGCGACGAAACAGAGCGGGCGTCCGTCGGCTGGGGCCTCTATGTGACCGGCATGTATGTGCTTTCCCTGGTCCTCGCGGCAAGCAACCTGCTCAGTACGCTCACCACACTGATCGGTGGCCAGTCGCTGCAGTGGCGCCCGTCCCTGGCCACCGGGCTGGTCTGGGCCGCCGTCTGGATCTGGCACCGGTGGATGTCGCGGCATCCGCTCAAGCGGCCGCTGGACCTGGTGGACGTCCCCACAGTGCTGGGCACCTACATCGGGCTGGTGATGGGCGTCAGCGGCGCCGTCGCGGCCCTGTCCACCTTGATGGATGCCGCCCTCCGGGGGGCGACGGCGGCCGCGACGGTGGGCAAGCCCTGGTGGGTGTCCGCGCTGCAGTCCCTTGTCTGGGCCGCGGGCGGCGGCCTGGTCTGGTGGTGGCACTGGAAGCACGACGGCGGCCGGCTGCTGCGCACCGGATTCGCCGGCATCGCCCTCATCGCCGTCGGCGTCCTGGGCGCCGGTGTGCTGACGCTGGGAGGCGCCGGCGTCTCGTTGTTCGTCCTGCTCCGGCTCGCCTTCGACCGCATCGAATCGATGGACCTGCTGCTGGAGCCCCTGGCGCCCGCGGTCGCCGCCGCCGCCATCGGCTCACTCGTCTGGGTCTACCACCGCGGGCTGGCGCGCGGAAGTTCGGAGACCCTCCGGCAGGGAAGCCGGCTGGTGACCTCGGGCATAGCCCTGGTTGCCGCCGCTTCCGGGATCGGCGTGATCGTCAACGCCACCCTCGCCATGGCAGCCACCCCCCTTGCCGGGTCCGGGGCACGCACGCTCCTGCTCGGCGGCATCAGCTCGCTCCTGGTCGGAGGCCCGGTCTGGTGGCTCACCTGGAAACCGCTCGACCGGACGTCCCCGGCGGACCCCCGTTCCGTTGCTAATTCCGGAGCCTGGTTGAACGCCCGGCGGGTTTACCTGATTGTGGTGTTCGGCCTCAGCGCCGTGGCCGCCGTCATCACAATGCTGGTCATCGGGTTCCGGACCTTCGAATACTTCCTGGGCGACCTCACGGGCGGCAGCCTGGTGGAGCGAATCCGTGCCCCGCTCGGGGTGCTCGTGGCCACCGCACTCGTCGCCGGCTACCACTTCGCGGTGTGGCGCCACGAGCGCGCCATCCTCGCTGCCGCCGGATCTGCCCGGAAACGCACTGTAGGGCACGTCATCCTGGTGACCGGCTTCGACCCGTCTCTGCTACACCGGGTCATCGAGGACGTGACCGGGGCAGGTGTGACTGTTTGGCGACGGTCCGACGCCGGGGCTGGCCCCGGCGCTTCCGCCGACGCCGTTGCCGATGCCGGCCAGCTGGCCCGCCGGCTGGCCGGGGAACTCGAGGGCGTGACCGGGCCGCGGGTGCTCGTGACGGTCGGCGCCGATGGCAGGATCGACGTGATCCCGCTGCAGGGCTGAGGGCCGGCCACCACAGTTCATATCGTCTAGTCCTGCTGGTCCAGCCCGAAAAGCCTCTTGTAGCTCCGCACCGCGTTCGTCACCGTGGGGAAGAAGTGGTCCGGGCCAAACCGGCTGCTGACACCAAACCGGATCAGGCGGTCCTTGATGGGCCCCTTCATCTCGGCGAAGACCAGGCTGATCCCGCGCTTCGCCAGTTCGTCGTCGAGCGCCACGAGGTCATCCAGTGCGGTCGTGTCCAGGCCGGTGATGGCCTCCGACGCCACGATCACCCAGCGCACCGGTTCCGGTGCGCTGGCCACGAGCGTCCGGATGTGCTCGGTGAAGACGGCGCCGTTGGCAAAGAACAGCGGGGCGTCGAAGCGGGCGATCACGAGTCCGGGGACGCGGCGGCCCTCGGGGTGCCGGCCCAGGTCGTGGTAGCCGGGCACGTCTCCCACGCTGCCCAGCTCAGTGCGGTAGGGGTCCAGGGCGCGCAGCACAAAAGCGACCAGGGACAGGCCGATCGCGACCACGATGCCTTCGAGCACACCCACAAAGGCGACGCCCAGGAACGTCGCGGCCAGCAATGCGGCCTCGGTCCGGCTTATCCTGAGCAGGCGTCGGAACGTCTTCACATCGAGGATCGACGCCGCGGCCACCATCACGACGCCGGCCAGCACGCTGGAGGGCAGGAATGCGGTCACGCCGGGCGCCACGATCATGAACAGCACCACGAGGGAGGCGGCAACGGCTCCGCTCAGGGGGCTCTTGGCGCCGGCTGCAAGGGCGATCGGGGTCCGCGAGGCGCTGCCGGAAATCGGAAAGCCGCCAAAGAGGCCGCTGGCCACGTTTGCCACGCCGAGGGCACCCATTTCCTGGTTCCCGTCGACCTGGACGCCGCTCCGGGCGGCGAAGCTCTTGGACAGGACCGTCGTGTCGGCAAAGGCGATCAGGGCGATGCCGGCCGCGGGGCCGAGCAAGGCGATGACGTCGTCCGGGCTGATTCCGCCGAGGGCGGGGGCGGGCAGGCCCGTGGGCAGGGAGCCCACGGTGGGCAGCGCCCCCGACAGGTCCAGCGCAGCCGTCAGCGCCATGGCCGCCACGACGGCGATCAGCACGCCGGGGAGCTTCCACGGCAGGAAGCGGCACCCGACGATCACGGCGATCGTGCCGGCGCCGAACAGCAATGCGAGCGGATTGACGGCGCCCTGGGCCACAGCTTGGGCGGTGCCGGTGGCGGTGTTGACCAGGGAGCCGCCGGTGCCCGGGATGCCGAGCAGCTTGGGCAGCTGGCTCAGCATGATGACCAGCGCGATTCCGTTGAGGTAGCCCACGCGGATGGGTTTGGACAGCAGCCCGGTCACGAATCCCAGTTTGAAAACCCTGCCGGCCAGGAGCAGCCCGCCGATCATGAGTGCCAGGACGCCGGCGAGGGCGACGGCGTGATCCGGTTCCGTGCCGGCCAGGGGCAGGACTGCGGCGGCGATCATGGGGGCCAGGCTGGAGTCCGGGCCGATGATCAGGACCCGGGAGGGCCCGAACACGGCGTAGGCGAGCAGCGGGATGATCGAGGCGTACAGTCCCGTGACGGCCGGAAGCCCGGCTGCCTCGGCATAGGCCATGCCGGCCGGAATGAGGAATGCGCTGAGGGCTGCGCCGGCGGCCAGGTCGGATTTCAGCCAGGGACGCTCATAGGCCCGCACCATCCGCAGGCCCGGCGGGAGCTTCAGTAACCGGGCTCGGCGCATGGCTGCTCGTGGCTACGCGGCGGGGGACTCGGCGTCGTCGGCCGCCGGAGCGTCCTGGCCGTACTCCGCCGAAATGAGGATGGGGAGGTGGTCCGAGGCCCCGCGCGGAAGCGTCTCGACGCTCTCGATGTTGAGGCCCTGCGAGGTGGCGAAGTCGAAGTGCCCCTTGAACACCTTGTACCGCGTGTACGTCCGCCGGTCGCTGAGCGTCAGGTCGTAGCCGGCGTCCTTCATCTGTGCCGTGAGGTTCTTGGTGAAGAACGGGTAGTTGAAGTCGCCCACCATCAGCGACATCAGGCCGCCGCCCATGCTCAGCAGCTCCGCATGCGCGGCGTGGATCTGGTTCCGCCGCAACGAGTTCGACGCCGTCAGCGGGGCCGCGTGGAATGAGGCGATGACGAGGTCGTGGTCCGTCTCGTTGTCGATCACCCGGGTGCCGATGAGCCGCTCGTGGGCGGGGGACAGGACGCGGTCATGCAGCGACTTCTTCAAGGCGAAGGTCTTCGTTTCGAACGCCGTGAACCGGTCCATCCGGTAGTAGATCGCCAGGCCCAGCCGGTTGCCCTTGGTGGCGTCGGCAAGGTGCAGATCGCCAATGGTGTCCGGCAGGTCGTTGGTGTCGCACTCCTGCAGACACAAGGCATCAATCTCAAAATCGCGGGCCAGATCAACCAGCTCACCGCTGGCATGGTGCTTACGCAGGTTGTAGCTGATGACTCGAATCAGGGGAACACCTCTTCGGTGGATAGTCGCGGAAAGTCTGGTTCCGAGTCTACCCAGTCCGGCCAATCGCGTGGGACCGGGGGACTCCTGTGCCCGCGGCCGCCACTGTGTTCCGGCGTCGCTGGGTGGGCTAGGCGTAGGGTGGAATTTGGACGATAGGAGCACTTCATGAAGAAAATCCTCATGGTACTGACCAGCGTTTCCGAGATCGGCGATACCGGAGAGAAGACCGGCTACAACGTGGCCGAAGCTGCACATCCCTGGAAGGTCTTCAAGGATTCCGGGCATTTCGTCGACTTCGCATCCATTCAAGGCGGCCAGCCCCCGCGGGACGAGGTGGACTCAGGGGATCCCATCCAGGTCGCCTTCACGGAGGATGAGACCACGCGGGCCGGTCTCTACAACACCGCCCGCGTTGACGTCGTTGATCCGGACCAGTACGACGCCGTCTACCTCGTGGGCGGCCACGGCACGATGTGGGACTTCCCGGACAGCGAAGGCTTGCAGAACCTCGTAGCCAGCGTCTATAACGCCGGCGGCTTGGTGGGCGCGGTTTGCCACGGACCGGCCGGCTTGCTGAACGTGGAATTGAAGAACGGCCTTCGCCTCGTCGAGGGCCGGAAAGTTGCCGCCTTCACCAACGACGAGGAGGTTGCCGCCGGGAAGGACAAGGTCATCCCGTTCTTCTTGGCAGACCGGCTGGAGGAACAGGGCGCCACCCATGTCTCCGCTGATGTCTTTGCGGAGAAAGTCGTGGTTGACGACCGGCTGGTGACCGGCCAGAACCCGGCCTCGGCCGCCGGCGTGGCCAAGGAGATGGAGAAGCTCTTCGCAGAGCTCATCCACCAGGAAAAGGCCGAGGAACAGCACGACGCGGAGGCCCTGCGCGCCGAGAAGGACGCCGAGAAAAACGCCAAGAAGTCGGCCGCGGAAGCGGAGCACTAACACCAACAGCGCACTGAAGCTGACGGCCACCCGGACACCGGTGTGGCCGTCAGTTGTCACACTTGCGCAAGCGATAGTGTGTTCTGGGACTACCAGCCACGCGAAAGGGCAGACATTGACGACTGCTGAACTACCGGTACTTGCCGAGGGCGACTTCTACTACGAGGTCCTGGGGGAGGGCCGGTTCCGCTCCACCATCCACGCCCAGGGCGCCTGGAACGTGCACGAGCAGCACATGGCGCCGGCGTCCGGCATCATGGCGGACTGCCTGGACCGGCACGAACCGCGGGACGACATGCGGATGGCGCGGCTGAGCTACGAGATCCTCGGCCTGATCCCCGGCGGCGAGTTCGAGGTGGTCACCACGACCCTCCGGCCGGGCCGGACGATCGAGCTGGTGCAGGCCGAGCTGGTCGCGGCGGGGCGGGTCGCCATCCGCGCCACGGCCTGGCGCATGATCACCTCCGATACGAGCGCCGTGGCCGCCTTTGAGGATCCCAGGATTCCCGCGCCGGAGGACTGCAAACCGTACGACGCCTCGACCATCTGGCCGGGCGGCTACATCGCTTCCCTGGACATGCGGATTGCCGAGGGACACCGCGCCGGTTCAGGGACGGTCTGGCTGCACACCGAACACCCGCTGACGGACAGGAAGGACAGCAGCGACCTGGCCCGGCTGATCGGCCTGGTGGACACCGCCAACGGGATCGCCGCCCGGGTTCCGCCGGGCAAGGGCAGCTACGCCTTCCCCAACCTGGACCTCCAGGTCCACATGTACCGGCGCCCCGAAGGGGAATGGCTGGGACTGGACAACGAGGTCTCCTTCGGCACGGACGGGATCGGCCTGACCTCGACGGTGCTGCACGATCTCCAGGGCCCGTTCGGCCGGGCCGAGCAGATCCTGACGCTCCGGAAGTCCTGACGCCCGGCTAGTGGAAGACCAGCCAGCCGACGACGGTGGCCAGGCCGGTCAGCACGGCGCCCCAGGCGATGTCGGCCACGACGATGACCAGCGGCCAGCCCTTCAGGGTCGCGGCGTTCGTGAGGTCATAGGTGGCGTAGGCGAAGGTGCCCAGCGCGGCGCCGTAGCCCAGCGCCGTGAGCCAGCTGCCGCCGTCGAGCGCGGGCTGGAGGGCGAAGAAGACGATGCCGGCGATGTACAGGACGTAGAAGGCGACGGCGTACCCTAGATTGGGCTTGTCCGCCATGAGGTGCCCCAGATGGCTCCGGTAGAACTTGCTCATCGACTTGAGCCAGACGGAATCGATGACGGCGAACGCGGCGGCTACGACGAGGAACTGCAAGATGACCATAAGGGAGCATAACAACATGCCGGAGGCCGCGGTGGCACCACGGACGCTGACGATTTTCCGGCAGGAGCAATCCCTGGGCGCAGCGGCGGACCTGGACCTCGCCCTCGATCTGCTCCGGAAGGTCAAAACCGGCGAGGTGGGTCCCATGCTCCGGCTCTACCGGCCGGCACCCACCGTGGCGTTCGGGCAGCGGGACACGCACCTGCCGGGCTTCGAGGCGGCGGCGCAGGCCTGCCGCGACCTCGACTTCGAACCGCTGGTCCGCAAGGCCGGCGGACGCGCCGCGGCGTACCACGAGGGGACCCTGGTGATCGATCACCTGGAGCCGGACCGGGACGCGATCGCCGGGGCCAAGGGGCGTTTCTCCTTCTTCGGCGAACTGCTGGCCCGCGCCCTGCGGAGCGCTGGCGTCGACGCCGCCGTGGGGGAGATCCCCGGCGAGTACTGCCCCGGCGAATTCAGCGTCCACGGCCAGGACCCGGAGTTCCCGCAGCACCAGCTCAAGCTGATCGGCACGGCCCAGCGGGTGGTGGCCGGCGGCTGGCTGTTCAGCTCGGTCATCGTGGTGGAGAACTCGGCCCCGATCCGAGCGGTGCTTGAGGCCAGTTATGCCGCCCTGGGCCTGGACTGGGACCCGGCCACGGCGGGCGCTGTCAACGACCTTGTCCCGAACCTGGATGTGGACGCCATCGAGGCGGCCGTGATCGACACCTACGCCCGCTACGCCACCCTGGACTACGGAGACTTCGGCGTCCTGCTCGGCTGAGTGTTGCCGCAGGCATGG
>DATIUQ010000208.1:0-4893 GCA_035466775.1 Arthrobacter sp. | reverse complement strand
TCGTAGGCCTTGAGCCGGTGCCGGATTCCCTTGGTGTAATCCAGCCGGTCGACGCCCAGCAGGATGGTCTTGGGGTTGCCGAGGTCGCGGCGGATCTGCTTGGCGCGCTCGATGATCTCCGGATTGCGGGCCAGTTCGCTGATGGCTTTGACGTCGATGGAGATCGGGAAGGCCTGGGCGCGGGCGATGTGGGTGGTCTCGCCGTCGCTGCCCTTGACGTGGACCTGCTGCTGCTTGACGCTCGCACCGAGGAAGCGGCGGGCGGAGCGCATGAAGTTGCCGGCGTCGCTGCTGCGCTGGAAGCCCACCAGGTCCGCGCCCAACAGCCCGTCGATGATGGCGCGGCGCCAGGGCAGCTGCGCGAAGATCTCCGGCGGCGGGAACGGAATGTGGTTGAAGAAACCGATCGTGAGGTCCGGGCGCGCTTCGCGCAGCATCTTGGGGACGAGCTGCAGTTGGTAGTCCTGGACCCAGACCGTGGCGCCCGGGTTGGCGTGGTGGATGACGGCGTCCGCGAACCGGCGGTTGACCTTGCGATAGGAATCCCACCAGGTCCGGTGGAACTCCGGCGGCGCGATGACGTCGTGGTAGAGCGGCCAGAGCGTGGCGTTGGAGAAGCCCTCGTAAAAGAATTCAATGTCGTGCGTGCTCAGCTGGACCGGAACGAGGTCGATGCCGCCGTGGCTGAAGGGCTGGACGTGCTCGTCCGGGGCGCCGTGCCAGCCGACCCACGCGCCGTCGGTCTTGGTCATCATGGGTGCGAGGGCCGTGACCAGGCCGCCGGGGGAGCGGCGCCAGCCATCCTCGCAACCGGGCTCGTCCGGGGAGCAGCGGTCGACAGGCAGGCGGTTGGAAACCACCATGAAGTCATACTGAGCGTCCGGATCCGTGTCGCTGGTGCCGTGAACGGGTTTGCTCTCGGTCATTGGATCCGATTCGGCGTGTTTCGTGGCCTGCATTGGTGCCCCCTGGGGATTGCTCGTGGCTCCTCACCACCCTAGTCGTGCGGAATCTTCTGTGCTATTCGTCCGTTGGGACGCATCGGGGAAGGTTGAAAGCGCAACTTCCCAGTTTTCTCCCCTAAAATGATGAATTGCCACCCAGTGGACACCACAGGCCGATCGACCCGAGGAACTAATGAGCCCCGCAAACGAACCCCGTCAGTCCAAGTCAGAGCGAACTGCCGCGGCCCGCGAGAAAGCCCGTGAGATCCGCGAGGCGCAGCTGAAGAAGGACAAGCGCAACAAGCTGCTCATCGGCTGGGGCATTGTTGCCGCTGTCGTCGCCATCATTGTTGTGGTGGCACTGGTGGTTACCTCCAACATCCAGAACAACGCACCGGTCGCGGACGAGGGACCCACCCCCGCCAACGGAAACGTCTACGGTGGCGTGACGCTGCTGGCCAACACCGAGGTCGCGAAGACCGAACCGGCCACCGTCCGGGTCGCAGACATTCCCGCTCCGGCCGCAACCCCGCCGGCAGTGGTGACGGCGCCCGGCGCTGAAGCCGAGGCCGGCAAGCCGGTCAAGGTGGTCCTCTACATCGACTTCATCTGCCCGGTGTGCAAGAACTTCGAGACGCAGTACAACGAGACCCTCACGACCCTTCGCAACGAAGGCAAGATCACCGTGGAGTACCGTCCGCTGGGCTTCCTGGACACCCGCTCCACCACCAACTATTCCTCCCGCGCGGCCAACGCGGCGGCCTGCGTCGTGAACGAATCGCCGGAGAAGTACGCCGACTTCGTCAATGTGCTCTTTGAGAAGCAGCCTAAAGAGGGCGGCGCCGGCATCTCGGATGCGGATCTGAAGACGATGGCAACCGACGTCGGGGCCAAGAGCATCGAGACGTGCGTGGACCAGAAGACCTTCCGCCCGTGGGTCAAGTACACCACCCAGCAAGCTGCCTCCATCGGGGTCACCGGGACGCCGACCGTCTTCGTTGACGGCCAGCAGTGGGGCAAGGGCGAGAGCGCCCAGACCCCGTTCGAGCAGTTCCTGCAGGCCGCGATCGACGCCAAGCAGTAAGCGGCTCAGTCCACAGCTGAACCACAGGCCCGGCTCCGGATTCGTCCGGGGCCGGGCCTGTTTTTATCACCGGGCCTCCGTGGGCTAACCTTATCTAGCGCCACGGCGCCAGGTCTTTCGCGGCCCGGTGCCGGCTGGCGCGCAGGAATGCCTCCTTAGCTCAGTTGGCCAGAGCACCGCTCTTGTAAAGCGGGGGTCGTCGGTTCGAATCCGACAGGGGGCCCCACGAACCCCTCCAGCCCGGCGATGGCACCCGGGATGGAGGGGTTTTCTGTGCTATTTGCCGCGGGAGGCCGGCAGCGGATGCGGTCCGGGGGCACTTTGACACAGACACGCCGCGGACACCGGACCCGAAGGCCGAAATCGGTTCCAAAGGAGCCCCGGACGGCGAACGGCGGGGCTCGGAATGCCCTCGCCGACGCGTGGGAGCTGACGTTCAGGATCGTCGGGATGCAAGGCACAGCCGCGCATGCCCGCGGGACGTTAGGCCCTAGACCGTGTTAACCGTGAAGCGGAGTCTGGGCTCATGACCGAAACCAACCAGGGCAGGACGCCGGACATCAAGTCCACCCAACTCGAGGAACAACCCACGGCGGTGCTGCGCGAAACCGTCCCGATGAACACCTTGAAGGAGTTCTTTGGCCGCGCCTACCAGGCCGTGATGGCCGCGGCGGAACAGCAGCAGGTCCAACTGGCCGGCCCGCCGTTCGCCCTCTACCACGGGATGCCGACCGACGTCGTCGACGTGGAAGCGGGCTTTCCGGTGGCGGCACCGCTACCGTGGCCGGGCAGCGAAGGGGGAGTGACAGCAGGATCCCTTCCTGCGGGCCGCGCCATGGAGGCGATGCACGTGGGGCCGTACGAGAAACTACCGGAGACGTACGGCGCCATCACGGGCAAAATGCAGGCCGAGGGACTGACCCCGGGAAACGTGATGTGGGAGTACTACCTCAGCGATCCGGCTGCGGAGCCTAACCCGGCAGCCTGGAAGACACTCGTTGTTTGGCCGGTGGCCTGAGGCGTCCGAACCCCCTCCGTTTTCCCGCCGCTGACTGGCCGCCGGAACGTGCGGACCCGCCAGCTGCGACCCGCCGGGAGCGCCCGGCGATACACCCGCGCGTCGCAAAGTGTCGGTTTCACCACACTATTCTTCAACTGCGTGCATAATGTCCTAAACTGCTTCACTGAGGTGCCTGAAATGGCGCTGCGCAGCAACGAAAGTGAACCCCCAAATGGCTACCGATTACGACGCACCACGCAAGACAGAAGAAGAGTCTCCCGCTGAGTCGCTGGAGGCCCTTCAGGCGTCCCGCGGCGGCGGCGCGCAGACTGCTGTCATCGACGTCGACGAGAACGACACTGCCGAAGGCATCGACCTTCCGGGTGCCGATCTTTCCGGCGAGGAACTGACTGTCATTGTTGTTCCCGAGCAGTCCGACGAATTTACCTGCTCCTCCTGCTTCCTGGTCCGGCACCGGTCCCAGGTGGCCAAGGAAAAGAACGGCCTGAAGTACTGCCGCGATTGCGAAGGCTAGGGGACCTTCCACCGCGCAACACCACTAAGGCACCGCGAAGCGCCGGAACCCGCAAGGGGACCGGCGCTTCGCCGTTCCACGGGTTTCCACAACAGGCGTACGACGGCGGCGCAACCGTCCCGTGACCGCGTCCGGCGCTGCTTAACGGTTGGACGCCGATCCGGTCCGGGCTCTCGATTCGGGCGGGGAACGCTCCTATTCTGGAGCTATCTCATCTCTTGAGGGGGCGGCCCAAATGAAGAAGTTCCGGGTGTGGTTGATAGCGGTCCTGATGGCTGTTGGCTCGGCGCTCGTGGCGCCCGGCCCCGCCTCGGCGGCTCCCTACTGCGGACTGGTGTGGGGATCGCTGGCCAAAGTGGACGCCGACATGAGCCAGGCCAAACTGACGAACGTGCGCACCGGCCAGCACTACTGCTTCGACCGCCTGGTCATTGACCTCAACGGGCCCGTTGAGGGTTACACCATCCGCTACGTTCCGCAGGTGACACAGGACGGCTCGGGATTGCCGATCCCCCTGCGGGGCCAGGCGTTCCTTCAGGTCACGGTCAACGCCCCGGCCTACGACGACAAAGGTGAGCCCACCTACAAACCGGCAAACCAGAACGAACTGACCGACGTCAACGGTTACCAGACGTTCCGGCAGGTGGCGTGGGCAGGAAGCTTCGAGGGGTACTCAACCCTTGGCCTGGGAGTCCGGGCCCGGCTGCCGTTCCGCGTCTTCACCCTGGCAGGGCCGGACGCAGGCTCACGGCTTGTGATCGACGTCGCGCATTTCTGGTGAGGAGTGGTTCCGGGCGGAATGATTCCCGCTAGAGCGAGTTGAGGTCCGCCCGGAGGGGGTACTCGCGGCCGTCCAGGACCAGCTGGGCGCAACGGCGCGTCGCCGGGTTCAGCACAATCGGGGCCATGAGGTTCACCGTGGTGGCTTTGGGGGAGTGGTTGAGCACCACGAGGACCTGGCGGTCCTGGTCCTGCTCCAGTTCCAGGGCCTGCAGTGTGGCCTTCGGAACCGGCGGGGCGTAGCCCGGAACGAACACGCCAGCGTCGGCGAGGAAGAGCCGGACCGGGCTGGGCGAACCGGCTTCCAGCGCGTAGAGACCTGCGGCGCCTTCAACGCTGCGTAGCGTGAAGTCCCGGGCGTTCTCGAGGCCGGGCATGGGCGCGGTGAACGTCACCGGGGTGTTGGTGACGGGCGCATCGGCCACCGGCGTGTTCATCGCAGGAAGTCCATCAGCGTGGGCTGCAGGACCCGCGCCGTGGCGGCAAGCGCCACCTGGTAGTTGGTCTCTTGAAGCTTCAGGTCCATGATGACGCTGCCGAGATCTGCCTT
>DATIUQ010000207.1:0-20506 GCA_035466775.1 Arthrobacter sp. | reverse complement strand
GATGGAATGGGACGTCCGGCAGGTCGAAGGCGTGCAGCGGGAGGAGCTCAAGCGGTTCATCGGCATCTACAAGGAGCACCGCGGCCTGATCCACTCGGGCCGGATGGTCCGCGCGGACCTGGCGGACGACTCCCTGATGCTGCACGGTGTGGTGGCCCCGGGTGTCGGGCCCGCCGGCGTCGCTTCCGGGACACCGGGCTCGACGGCGGCGCTGTTCACCCTGGTCAGCACCGGCACCTCGCCCGCGGAGCAGCCCGGCCGGATCGCCATCCCGGGCCTCGCCCCCGACGCGGACTACCGGGTGGAAGCGGTCTTCCCGGTTCCGGGCGACGCCGACTACGCCCGGACGTTCACGCAGGTCCAGCCCCCGGCCTGGCTAGAGTCCGGGGCCACGGCGAGCGGCCGCTTCCTCGCCGAAGTGGGCCTGCCCATGCCCGTCCTCAACCCGGAGCACGCATTGCTGCTGAAGGTCACCACGGCCTAAACCCCATCGACTGCTCCACACCCGCCCTTTAGACCCCTCAAAACGGCAGTTGTGGAGCAGCCGATGGGGTTACGGCTGCAGCGGCAGGTACAGCACCGTGTAGATTCCCAGCCCGGCGAGGACCACCACGCTGCCCGCGATCGCCGCCGTCCCCCTGATGTTTGCCGTCATCACCGCTCCGCCAATGCCGCTGGCATGATGCTGGTAGCGGCGGCGCTGCGTCAGGGCTATGCCCAGGGCGACCAGCAGTGAACCCGCCACCAGCGTTCCCGCAAACCACCCGTAGTGCGGCATCCAGCGCAGGAAAATGCAGGCCGCCGTGATCAGTGTGAAGGAGGTCCGCCGCCAGGCGAGATCCGTACGCTCGGGCTGGAGCCCGGGGTCGTTGTGCGCCGCCGTCGGCCTGGCTTTCGCCACGGCTAGGCCCGCCCGATCACAAAAACGATCAGTATGGCCGCGACGATCGCTCCTCCGATTGCGAGGACCGGGGCAAGCACGGGCGCCGGCAGCGGAGCCTGGAGCCGCATGGCGCGCTCCACGTTGAGCCAGCGGAAGAACGAGCCGCCCGCGGTCACCAGCCCCAGCAGGAGCAACAGCACGGCGACAGTCTTCCGCAGCTGCGGGTCGAACAGTTCCGAGGTGAAGGCCTCGACGGCGATGCCGCCGGCCACCAGCGCCAGTGAGGTCCGGATCCAGGCCAGGAACGTGCGCTCGTTGGCCAGCGTGAACCGGGGGTCAGGGTCGGTCCCGCCACCCAGGGCCCGGGCCAGGAATCCGCGGCGGCTCCGCTTCGGGCCCGGCGTCGCCTCCCGGTCAAGATCCTCGCGCCCGGGGGTCCCGCGGCCGGTGGGTGACGTGTCGGGTGTCTCGTCGTGTGCAGTCATGGTGCTCTCAGGATGCCACCCTCCGCAGGGAAAACGGGCCACTGGTCCGGCAGTCAGGCCCCAGGAACCCGCAGCACATCCACGGCGGCCAGCAGATACGGCACCGGGTCGGGGTCCGTGCCCGCAGCCCACCGCATCCACGCCTCAAAGGTCGCGGCCAGATACGCCGCACACAGATAGCCTGCGGCGTCCTCGGGAACCCCGTGGTCGACAAGATATTGCCGGGCCCTGTCGCGCTGCGGCGCCAGGGAACCGTAGCTCCGGCTGGCCAGTTCGGGATGCTGGGCGATCAGGCGCAGGCGACCCCGCGACACCGCCAGGTCGGGAATACCCGCCACTCCGGCGACAGCGGCGGCCCGCAGCCCCGCCATGATGTCGCCGTCGGCCGCTCGCCGGACACGCGCCTCCGCCAGGACCAGCCCGGAGGCCTCGACGGCAGGTTCCATGCCGCCCCAGATGAGGTCGGCTTTGCTGGAAAAGTACCGGTACAGGCTCTTGCGCCCGATCCCCGCCGCGCGCGCGATGTCCTCCATCGAGGTCTGTTCGTAGCCGTTCTCGGCGAAAAGCCGCAACGCGATGCCGGCGATGGCGTCGGGATCGATGGTCGCGGGACGCCCCAAGGAGCGCATGTTGGCGGGTCTGGAGTCTTGCGCGGGCATTCCACCAGTATTCACCCTTTCATAATGACACAGCGTGTCATAAGCTGGGGCGTGGCAGCATCCCGAAACGTTCGGAAGGACATCATGGGCAACGACGCTTCATGGCAGGAAACCATCACCGCGGGCCGCTTCGCCGGCAAAACGGTCATCGTCACCGGCGCCGGTTCGGGCATTGGCCTGGCCACGGCCCTGCGCGTTGCCAGGGAGGGCGGCAGGGTCATCGCGGCCGACATCAGCTCCGAGCGGCTGGACGCCCTGGTTGCGGGGAACGGGAGCCTGGACCTGGTGCCCGTGGCCGGTGATATTTCCGCCGAGGAAACCGTCGCCGCCGTCGTCGCTGCCGCGGGCGGCCGGGTGGACGCCCTCGCGAACGTCGCCGGCATCATGGACCACTTCGCCCCGATCCATGAGGTGGACGACGACACCTGGGAGCGGGTCTTCAGGATCAACGTCACCGCCCTCATGCGCCTGACCCGCTCCGTGGTGCCGCTGATGCTTGAGGCCGGTTCCGGCTCGGTGGTCAACGTCGCCTCCGAGGCCGGCCTGCGCGGTTCCGCCGCCGGCGCCGCGTACACCGCGTCCAAGCACGCCGTCGTCGGCCTCACCCGGAACTCCTCGGTGATGTACGGGCCGAGGGGCCTGCGCTTCAACGCCGTGGCACCGGGTGCCACCATCACCAACATCGAGGCCACGTGGGGATCCCAGCTGGCCGCCGAACGGCTCGGCCCGCTGATGGGCGCGAACATCCCTGCCCCCGCCACCGCGGCGCAACTGGCCGCCTCGATCACGTTCCTGCTCAGCGACGACGGCACCAACGTCAACGGAGCAATCCTCGCCTCCGACGGCGGCTGGTCGGCGGTCTGACGGCGGCCCGGCACCACGGGAGCGGACGACGGCGGGAACTCCCCGCCGCCGCACCGGAAGAACCATGCGCAGGGACGCCGGGACGCGGGGCCTCTGACGCCAATACCGGTTTCCGGCGGCGCCGGCGGGCTTTGCATTGGTACCCAATGATCGCTTTTTTGCGCGTTTGATCGCCGTTTCCGTAGTGTTTCTGCAAATGCCTGCCGGACCGGGTATTGCCGCCCGCTCTTTCCGCAAGCGAATGACGGACTTTTCTTTATTTGAGTATTTTTGCTGTATTTCGTGGCGAAGAGGGAACTGGCAAGGAATCCGCGATTTGCCCCCGGGTGTCAGCGGCACTGCACCCAGAATCCCGCTGCCCGCTGGACGCGCAGCCACCCGGCAGCTCTGCTGTGGCTGTCGTGCGCCGGCTCTGGACGTTGCCAACGGAGCGGCGTAGGCTTCCAGCATCGGGACAAAAGCGCTGAAACTCAACGAATATCGGCACCTTTTTGGCCGACCGAGTACACCGTTGAAGAACGACTCGCGGTTCCCGAGTAGGCCGCCCCGCAGACCCAAGTAGAGGTGTGAGGGTAGCGCACCGAGGGGAACAAACAACCAAGTATTTGCCACTCGTGACACAACTTTGGGTGAACTTTAGGCTCTAGGCAAGGCCACCGTCAGTGGTAGCTGGGGTTCGGGATTGCTAATAATTCAACGGATGTCCTTGAATTCGTCCTCTAGGTTTCATTCGCGGATGGCCAGGCCATCGGCGTCCGAAAATTTTACGAAGTGGTGAGGCCTTTGTCTATTCCAAATTTGGTCCCTAATTCGCCGTCCGAGCGAATTGCCGCCTCGCCGAGGGCTTCGGTGAGTGTGGTCATTCCGACTCTGAACGAAGAAATGAATTTGCCCTGGGTTCTCCGGCGCATGCCTTCATATGTGGATGAAGTAGTTATCGTCGACGGCCGCTCCCATGACCACACGATCGACGTCGCCCGGGCACTGCGGGTCGACGTCGTCGTGGTGGCGGAACCCCGCAAGGGGAAGGGCATCGCTGTCCGTGCCGGCTTCGCAGCGGCGTCGGGAGACATCATTGTGATGCTCGACGCGGACGGGAGTATGGATCCGCAGGAAATCGGCTGGTTCGTTTCTCCACTCCAGCATGACTACGACTTCGTCAAAGGCTCGCGCTACGTCACCGGGGGCGGGTCGGAGGACCTGACCTGGCTGCGGAACACCGGAAACCGGGTCCTGACGGGGTTGGCGAACACGGTTCTGCGAAGCAATTATTCGGACCTCTGCTACGGGTACATTGCGCTCCGCCGGGAGTGCCTTGAGGTCCTCGAGCTGGAGTCCGACGGCTTTGAAATTGAGACGGAGCTGATTGTCCGGGCGGCCCGCGCCGGCCTCCGCATCGCGGAAGTGCCGAGCTTCGAGCTTGACCGCATCTCCGGCGTTTCGAACCTGCAGACTTTCCGCGACGGATGGCGGGTCCTCCGCACCCTGGCACGGGAATGCACTTCGTGGGAAGCGCCGACCGCAGGGGCCAGGCCCGAAGCCCTCCGAAGGGTGAAATACACCTATCCGAATGTCCGGTTTGCCCGCACACCCACGGATCCGCACAGCGTGCTCACCGTGGCGGAAGGAGCTTAAGGTGCTCGACTTCAATTTCCGGCCGACGGCTTCCGTTGTCATCTGCTCTTACACGGAGCAGCGCTGGGAACTACTGATGGACGTTATTGACTCCGTCCACGCGCAGACGCTTCAGCCGAAGCAGGTGATCGTGGTGGTGGACCACAACGAGGACCTGTACAAGCGGCTCGTGGCGGCCGTTCAGGACGTCACCCTGGTGGAGAGCACCGGGCTCCAGGGGCTTTCCGGGGCACGGAACACGGGCGTAGGCCTGGCCACCTCGGAGATCGTCGCGTTCTTGGACGACGACGCAGTGGCAGCCCCGGACTGGCTCGAAAAGCTGACGGCGCTCTACGACGATTCCGACGTCCTGGCAGTCGGCGGAAAGGTCGAGCCGGAGTGGGAAGCAGGCCGGCCCGGCTACTTCGGCCCTGAACTGGACTGGATCGTCGGCTGCAGCCACCGCGGCATGCCCAGGGTGGCCTCCGAAGTGCGCAATGTCATCGGCGCCAACATGTCCTTCCGGCTTCAGGTGCTCCAGCAGGTCGGCGGCTTCAACGTTTCCCTTGGACGCCAGGGCACAAAACCGCTGGGATGCGAAGAGACAGAAATCTGCATCCGGGCGGCTGTTGGTTCCCCGGGCTCCCGCATTGTGTACGAACCGGCAGCGCTGGTGTACCACCATGTCCCGGTCCAGCGGGGAACATTCCGGTACATGCTGGAGCGCTCGTGGTCGGAGGGTTTGTCCAAAGCCCAGGTCAGCCACATCGTGGGCCACAAACGGGCCCTGGGTCCGGAGCGGCGCTACGTGCGCAGAGTCCTGCCGCGAGCGGTCTTTTCCGCACTGGCAGCCTGGGGCCGCGGTGCCGACCCCGATGGTTTGCGCCGGGCAGGCGCCTGCGTGGCCGTTCTGGCAGCCACGGCCGCAGGATATCTCCGCGGACGCCGGGTCGCCCACGGCTCCGGATCACTGCTGTCCGGCTCAACTCCTACACCCCTGAGCGGCCCTCCCTGGCGGGAAGCCACATGATGGGAGCCGGCAACGAGTCTGTGGTGGCGTGAAATGAGCCAGCACCGACGGAGGAGCCGGAAATTGGCCCCGGGACTAAGGTTCACGGCAAGATGTGACCATGGAGAACACGGACCAGCAGCCCTGGGTGAAGAACTACCAGCCGGGCGTGCCGGCGCGGATTGAACTGCCCACAGAGTCGCTGGTGGACATGCTGGACCGCTCCGTGGCCGAGGCCGGCAAGGCTCCCGCGCTGGAGTTCTTTGGCCGCCGCACCAGCTACGCCGAACTCGGCGAACAGGTGGCCCGCGCGGCTGAGGGCCTGCGCAGCCTGGGCGTCCGCGCCGGCGACCGGGTAGCGCTGATCCTGCCGAACTGCCCGCAGCACGTCGTCGCCTTCTACGCGGTACTGCGCCTCGGCGCCGTCGTCGTGGAACACAACCCGCTGTACACGGCCCGGGAACTCCGCCACCAATTCGAGGACCATCAGGCCCGCGTTGTCATCGCCTGGGACAAGGCCGCGGCAGCCGTCCGGGACTTCCCGTCCGACGTCGAGATCGACCATGTTGTCTCGGTCAACCTCCTTGAGGCGTTCCCCGCCGTCAAGCGCCTTGCCCTGCGCCTGCCGGTCAAGAAACTGCGGGCGTCACGCGAATCGTTGACAAGCCCCGCCCCGGGAACGATCCCGTGGAAGGCCCTCCTGGGCCACGGCCTGATCGATCCGGAACACCCCCGCCCCGCGGTCGATGACCTTGCCGCGATCCAGTACACCTCGGGAACCACCGGCCGTCCCAAGGGCGCCATGCTCACGCACTTCAACCTGTACTCGAACGCCCTCCAGGGCGAGGCCTGGATGCAGGGCGCGGAGTACCGCAAGGAAATCTTCTACGCGATCCTGCCGATGTTCCATGCCTTCGGCATGACGCTTTACCTCACCTACGGGATCCGCAAGCAGGGCCTGCTGGTTCTCTTCCCCAAGTTCGACCCGGACCTGGTGCTGGAGGCCATGAAGAAGTCTCCCGCCACGGTCTACTGCGCGGTCCCGCCGATCTACGAGCGCACCGCCATGGCCGCGAAGGAGAAAGGCATCTCGCTCCGGTCCTGCAAGTACTGCATCTCCGGCGCCATGAACCTGCCGGACCACGTGGTGGAACTGTGGGAGTCGGTCTCCGGCGGGCTGCTCGTGGAGGGCTACGGCATGACCGAATCCTCCCCGGTCGCCTTGGGAAACCCGTTCCACCCCACCCGCCGCAACGGCACCATCGGCGTGCCGTTCCCCTCCACCCTGATGAAGGTCGTTGACGTGGACGATCCCGCAGTGGAGGTCGCGCCCGGCCAGCCCGGGGAACTGCTGCTGAAGGGCCCGCAGGTGTTCCAGGGCTACTGGAACAACCCGGAGGAAACTGCGAAGGCCCTCACCGCCGACGGCTGGCTGCGGACCGGCGATGTGGTGACCGTGGACGGTGACGGCTTCACCACGATCGTGGACCGGGCCAAGGAACTCATCATCACCGGCGGCTTCAACGTCTCGCCCACCGAGGTGGAGACGGTGCTGCGGCTGCACAAGGACGTCAAGGACGCTGCCGTCGTCGGAAGACCACTCGAGCGGGGCGGCGAGATGGTGATCGCCGCCGTCGAACCCGAACCTGGCAGCACGTTGGACGAGGACGTCCTCCGCGAGCACTGCCGCGAGCACCTGGCCGGCTATAAAGTCCCCAAGCGGATCGTCGCCATCCCCGACATGCCACGCTCGATGCTCGGCAAGATCCTCCGCAAACAAGTCCGCGAGCAGGTCCTGCCGACGCTCTGACCCCTCCCTTGGCCGCATGGAGTTTGGTTCGCATACTGGAAGGGTGCGGCCGAAGACGGGAGGGGCACTATGAGCGGCGAATCGAGCGGGGCGTTCCGGCGTCGGGTGGAGCGCGCGGCGGAACTCCGCGCGCTCCGGATCAGCGGAATGACGGTCCAGGAGGAGCAAGAACTGGCCGCCGCCGAAGAGAAGGAACGGGACCTGCGCGCAAAGTTCGACGACGCCGCCAGGGCCGAATACCTGATCCGCGAGGCCATGGCGCAGGGAAAATTCGATCACTTGAAGTACGCCGGCAAACCCATCCCGGGCCTGGGGGAGACGTACGACCCCGACTGGTGGGTCAAGGGCCTGATCCAGCGCGAAAACCTCAGCGGAATGGGTCCCCAGGCCATCCTGCTCCGCACCGAGGACGCCGGGCTCGATGCCCGCATTGACGAGCTGCAGTCCGAGAAACAGGTCCTCGAGCTCCTGGAAGACTTCAACGCACGGGTTGTTGATGCCCGGCGGCAGCTGCAGGGCGGGCCGCCGGTTGTCACGAAGACCCGCGACGTCGAGGCCGAGCTCCGGCTCTGGAGGGAACGCCGCGCGGCGCTCGCAGCCGCCGCCGTCGAACAGGACGCGTTGCAGGAACCGGAAATCCGCCGCCGCTGGTGGCGCCGTATCCGGCCCCGTTCCTAGCCCGGCCCTGCGCCCACTGGCGGGCCGCCCGTCTGCGGCCCGCCGGCCCCGAGGCCCGCGTCAGTACCGCGCGTCAGTATTTGGCGATCTGGGCCAGATAGCCGTAGTACTGCCCCTTGATCGGACGGATGGGATCGCCCTCGAAGCCAAAGCCCCGGTGGTCCTTGTTGTAGTCGGCAGTGAGCTCCAGGTACTGGGACATCACTTCCTTGCCTGAGCCCTCGCAGGCTCCCTCGCTGATGCACAGAGCCAGCGAACCGGCGACGGCGGGGCTCGCGAAGCTGGTCCCGTGGGCCACCCCGTATCCGCCCGGCACCGTCGAGGTCATGCAGACTCCGGGGGCGGCGACGGTGTGCTCCCTGTCCTCGGATCCGCTGGCGTAGTTCGAGAAGTACGCCGACTGGTCATCGAGCTGCCCGATCGTAGACCAGTCGTCAGGCCCGCAGACCGGGTCCGCGAGGCCACCAGCCTTGCCGTCGAAATCCGCGATGGCCGTGGCCGTCAGCACCTCGTCGTAGGTGGCAGGGACTGTGCGGGCAATGTCGATGCCTTCGTTTCCGGCCGCGACGGCGTAGGCGACCCCTGCGTTGATGGAGCGGCACAGGGCGTAGTGCATCGGATCCGTGCCCTTGCCGCATTTGGCGGTTTCGGTGCCGGAGCCGCCGATGCTGATGTTGGCGACCTCGATGTCGTTGTCTGGGTTCTTGTCCTTGCGTGTCGCTGTCACCCAGTCGATGGCGCAAATCAGCATTTCCTCCGTGATCAACCCGGCGTCATCCACGACGCGCACGGACCACAGCGGGGTGCCCGGCGCCGAGCCGATCACGCCCAGGTCGTTGTCCTTTGCCCCGATCACGCCGGCCACCATCGTGCCGTGCCCAACGTCATCCGTGGGAGTCACTTTTACCGGCGAGCCGGTGGAACAGTCGACGCCGCCGCGGACATTGAGGTCCGGATGGCTGGCGTCGATGCCGCTGTCGATCACGGCCACATTGACGTCGACGGGGCTCTGGCCCCACTGCTGATGCGGGTCGTCAGGGAGAGTCCCGCCAATCCTCAGCCACCAGAGGGGGGCCACCTGGGTGCTCGGCTTGGCCTCCTTGGGCGTCTCGAATTCCCTGGCCACGGTGATGAAGTCAACACTGGGATCTGCAGCGAGGCGGGCGGCAACGGATGCCGTCATCGTGGCGGCGTAACCGCTCACGGCGTCGCGGTACACCGTGGAAACGGTGAGGCCATAGCTGCCCTGCTGTGCCGTGGCAGCGGTGCCGGCATCAACCGGTCCGTCCTTCAGCACCACAATGTACTTCTGTTCCTGCTCGGCGCCGGTGGCGGGGAGTGCCGCAACCGGGCCTGCGGCCACGGCCAGGCCCATTGCTGCCAGGCCGCCGACGATCCTCCGGAAGCGTCGCCTGGCTTTAGGCGGGGGAGTGGTGGTCCCGGGATCCTGGTGTGGCTCGGGGGCTGCAGGCGCTGGCTGTCGTGATAATCCGGGACGGCGGACGTAGCTGAACATAATGGCCTCCACTAGGCGTCTTCGCTAATGAGCGCCCCCCGCTCTTAGCTTAGGGCAGCGACTGGCTATTGCACACGGACCTTGGGAATTTCTTGGGAGGGGCAGGTGCGGCGCTCCTAGGAGCGGATCCAGTCCTGATCAAAGTCCGGATGGTCGTAATAGGGCAGGGCCAGGGCCTTGAGCGACTGCTCCATCCATTCAAGCGATTGCGGGACCCATCCCACGTCCTGGCCCGTGTCGCTGACCATCGCAGCGAGGGCCGCCTGGCGGGCGGATTCCACGATCCGGATCAGGCGCCGCTTGGCCTCGCATTCGAGCAGCAGCCGCTGTTCGTACCAGGCGCCCGATTTCGAGACAGTCCGGTCGCTGAGGAGGGTCCGCGCCACGGCCTCGTCCTCGCTGATCCGCTCGGACAGGAATTCCACGATGTCCACACCGCGAGCGTACGCGCGGTCCTGCCCGGCGAACCAGATCCGGCCGCCGGAGCGGACCCGGGCGCCTAGCGCGCTGCCAGGTTTTCCGCGTCCTCGGGACCCACGAAGTGGCAGGACCCCTCATGCCGTTCCGGCAGGTCGCACGTCCGCCCCGTCGGCAGATGGACGTTGCCGCAGAGCCCGGTGACCGCCACGTCCTCGCGGACGTGCACGCTGCTCAGATCGGGCCGGAATCGGCTTTGCTCGTGGATTTTGGGGCCGTTGTGGGGATTCGGCTCTGGACTGGTCATGTCTGCTGCTCCTTGGAGGGTTGCCGTGCAGGTAGGTGTCAGTCTCGATCTGGTCCGTATTCGAGTTTAACTCCACCGCGTTAACTGCGGGTTACCGCCGTGTTAGATCCTGGTCTCAGCCCCCGATGCCGGGATGGATTCACAAGCGTATATTTCGAAGAAGAACAGCTTCTTCGAACCGACCGGCAAGGGGCACCACCATGGAGTTGAACCCAGCAGACGCAGGTGACACGGAGCAGGGCCCGCAGGACGCGCCCCCGATCACTCCGGCCGCCCTGGCCCAGCGTCTGGGCGACCTGGCGCGTGAGTTCCAGCACGAGGAGGACACCGACTCCATGCTGGCAGGGATCGTGCACGCCGCCTTGGAGCTGGTCCCGCACGCGGCAGATGCCTCAGTCAGCCTGATCACGGGCCGCCGGACGATCGACTCACGGGCAGCATCCAGTGATCTTCCGCGCCGCGTGGACGCCCTCCAAAGCGAAACCGGGCAGGGGCCCTGCCTGGACGCCTCCTATGAAGAACGCGTTGTCAGCGTTCCGGACCTCAGCAAAGACCAGCGGTGGCCGGAATTCGCCCGGCCCGCTTTCGAGCTCGGAGCGCGGAGTATGCTCTCCTTCCAGCTCTTCGTGAACGGAGACCACCTGGGAGCCTTGAACCTCTTCGGCCGGGATGTGGGCGTTTTCGACGCCGAATCGGAGCGGATCGGGGCGCTGGTGGCTGCCCACGCCGCCGTCGCCGTCGCCGGGAACCAGCAGGTCAGCCAGCTCACGCAGGCCCTGGACACCCGAGACCTGATCGGGCAGGCGAAGGGAATTCTGATGGAACGGTACAAGATCACTGCCCAGCAGGCGTTCATGCTGCTCTCGCGGGCCAGCTCGGAGTTGAACATCAAGCTTCACGACGTCGCGGAGCAGCTGACCGTCAGCGGGGAGATGACCAAGAAGCGCTGACGCCGGGCCCCGGGCCCCGCGAACTCAGCCGACGGCCGTCACCCGAGGCCGTCGACAAGATCGGAACACACCTGCGACAGCGGAGCCCCGCGGGTCCGGGCCCGGCGCAACAGCTCGTGGAAGGCCTGCTCTGCCGTCAGGCCGTGGCGTTCCATCAGCATCCCGCACGCCCGGTTGGTGTTGTCCCGGCCGGCCAGCGCGCCCTTGAGCGGACTGCTCAGATGCCGCGGCGTTCCCGGGCCCTGGCAGTGGACCAGCAGGGTCGACGCCGGAACGGCGAGTTTCTCCAGCAGTTGCCCGGTCGCGGACGTATAGGCCGCCGGCAGGGGCGCGTAGACCTTCAGTGTTCCAATGGGCCCGCCGGCTGCGGTCAGCGGTGTGCTGACGAGGGACCGGAAGGGAAGCGGAGCCACAGCCGCGCTCCAGAGCGGCCAACGGGTCTCCGCGGCGGCGTCCTGGACGAACACTGTTGTTCCGCCTGTCCAGGCAGCGATGCAGGGCCCCTGGCCCAGTTCGTGCTGGGCGGCGTCGGCCTGCTCCACGACCGGTGCAGTCGCCGCGAAACTGCTCCCGCGGCCTCGTGCGTCAAAAAGTGAGATTCCTGCCCCGGCAGATCCCGGCGTGGCATCCCTGACAGCCTGGACGAGCAACTGCAGGGCGCGGTCCACCTTGTCCTCGGTCAGGAGCAGGTCTTTGATGCGTGCAAAGACGGCGGTCAGTTCATCGAGGGGGAGGGGGTTGAATGGCTGGCTCAGCACTTGGGGCCTTAAAGGGCGTGAGGGTGGAGTTACCCTGTGAATGCCCCCTGCTGAGCCGGGACGGCCTCAAGCGGCCGTCCATCTCAAGCATAGCCCGCCTCATCTCCGGCGGCGAGCGGGATCTGCAGGCACCCGCCGGCGGCGTCCCAGCTGCCCGCGGTCCCGAGGTGCCGGCTCAGCCTCTGCATCCTTTCCGCGATCTGCCGGGAACTCCTGCCCGCCAACCGGACCTGGAAGTCCGTGATCAGCGTCGGATGCAGCGCCAACGACCGGGGTGTGCCCCCGTCCGTGGAGAGCATGAAGATAAACGACTGGTCGTTGCGCTCCAGCGGGTCCACCGCGTAGTCGTCCACGAAGTCGCCGGCGCTGTAGATGATGGGCCGGTTCCGGAACACCTCGACGCCGCGGAAGATGTGCGGCGAGTGCCCGTAGACGACGTCGGCCCCCGCCTCGATCAGCGACCGTGCCAGCTCACGGTGTTCCGGCGGAGCCCCGGAGCCCCAGTTCGGCCCCCAGTGCGCGGAAACGATGAGGAGTTCGACGCGGGCTTTCGTCCGCCGGACCAGTTCCAGCAGCTCCGTCACCCTGCGGTCGGTGCCTGCCGCCGGCACGTAGAAGACGCCGGGCCCGCGGTCCGCTTCCCAGTCCGGCTGGTTGTCCGTGAAGGCAATGAGGCCGACGGCGGTCCCTGACACGCGGCGCACCGCGGGCCTGCGGGCGGCGTCACGGTCCAGCCCGGCTCCGGCATGCAGGATGCCGGCCGCGTCGAGCGCGGGCAGCATTTCCCGGAAGGCCCCGGCCCCGTAGTCCAGCACATGGTTGTTGGCCAGTGACACCATGCCGATCCCCGCGGTCCGGAGGCTGGCCACATTCTTCGGGTCGGAACGGAAATGGAACACCTTCCCGGCTTCCGGTTCCCCGCCGGCTGCAAGGACGCATTCGAGATTGGCAATCGTGAGGTCCGCCGTGCGCAGCACGGCGTGCGTATCGCCCCACGGGTAATCGGCGCCGGCCCGTCGCAACCGCTCGTTGACCAGCCGGCCCAGCATGACGTCGCCCAACAATGCAATCAACAAGGGGAACCTGCCGGAAGTTCAGGACTCGTAGTTTTCCACCTGTTCGACGGGGCGGGGCGCCGCGTCATCAGGGTTTTCGCCGTATTGCAGCTTGGCCCGGCGCTGCCGCAGAAGGTCCCAGGACTGGTCCAGGTCCTCTTCGATCCGCTTCAACCGGGCGTGCTCCGGACTGTGTTCATAGTCCGGCGAGGAGGACGGCGCCTTTTCGCGGAGCGCCTGCTCTTCTTCTACCAGCGCTGAGATTCGTTCCAGGATGTGTTGTTCGTCCATGACGGCCTTCTTTTCGGGTAGCAGTCCTTCCGCCAGAGTATCGAGGCGGCGGTGCGCTGGCCAGAGGACGATTTACCGGCGCCGCGGGTTCAGGCGACGCGCAGCGAAGCGGCGGCCGGAACGCCGGGCGGGAATCCCGGGACGGCGTGGTCCGGGGTGTGGAAAATCCACAGTGTCAGGGCGCGGTAGGCGTTCCAGTCCCCATCGGCGGCCCGAAGAGACGATGTCTCCGTGCTGTCGGCGCCGACCCAAACCCGAACGACGTCCAGGGCGACGGGGTTCGCGCCGGGAAGTGCCAGCCGGACGCGCTGTCCTTCCTTCAACACTCCCTGGGCGAAGCTCACGGCAGCCCCTCCCAGCGAGATGTCCAGCAGCTGCCCCTCGAATCCGTCAATGGTCACGGGAGCTTTGAGGGCAATCCTGTGGCCGTTCCTGCGCGAGGTCGCGTATTCGGAGGCGCGGATCCGGCGCGTTCCCAGCACCAGTACGACGCCGGCCAGCAGCAGCCAGGCGCCGGCCGCCACCGTGGACCCCGGGCTGGTCGCCCACGGCACCCACCCGGCAACGCCGGCTGCGGCGTACAGGATGACCGCGGCCACAACGACAACCAGGACGTTCAGCACCTGTGGTGCGCGGCCGCGCAGCCGTGCATCGGTGGCACCCTTGGGCGTGACCTGGAACGCCAGGGACCGGCGGGCTACCAGCCACCAGCGGCACGCGAGGCCCACCGGCACGCGGAAGATCCGCAGGGCGAACGCCGTCGGCCAGTGGATCTGGTGCCGCATCAGCCGTTTTGAGCCCCAAAGGCGGGTGCAGAACATGGCGACGAAGGCAACCAGGAACTCCGCCGGCCCGGCCGTGGAGGTCTGCGCACCGGAGACCATGACCAGCATCGGGATCAGGAACGCGACCAGCGTGGCGATGCCCTCGAGCCACCACAAGGTCCCGTTGAGGTATTCATGGAAGTTCCGCCACGACATCCAGCTTTTCGCGGCCCAGAGCCGCTCGTGGGTCAGGATCTGCATGGCGCCCATGCCCCAGCGACGGCGCTGAAGCAGGTACTGGTCCGCCGTCGCGGGCGCCAGGCCCACCGCGAGGGTTTGGTGGTGGTAGACGGTCTTCCAGCCGACCCGGATGAGCTTGAGCGTGGTGTGCATGTCCTCCGTGATGGTCTCCGTGGCCACACCGCCCACTTCGCGCAGGGCCTTCACCCGCAGCAGGGAGGTGGACCCGCACCAGAACGGACCGGCGCCGGCGGAGTTGCGGGCGGTCATCAGCACGTTGAAGAACATTCCCTGTTCCCCGGAAATGCCGTCGTCGTCGAAGGCCCCGGAATTGTAGAACGCCTGCGGCCCCTGGACCAGGGCGATCTCCTCATCGGCGAACCAGCCCAGTGTGGAAGTGAGGAACGTCGGAAGGGGGACATGGTCGCAGTCCAGGACGGCGATGATGTCGATCCGCGCGTGGCCCGCTTCCTCCTCGGCCGCCATGAGGTCCAGGGCGTGGTTCATGTTGCCGGCTTTGGCATGGTCGTGCAGCGGACGGCTGACATACCGGGCCCCGAAGGCCGCGCACATTTCCGCCACCCACGGCCGGTCGCCGTCGTCCAGCACCCATGTTTCGTGGGCGGGCTCGAGCGCGCACGCCGCGGCGATGGTCGGGGCGAGGACTTCGACGGGCTCGTTGTAGGTCGGGATGAGCACGGCGACGTTCTGGCCCAGGGGAGCCTCGGCAACGGGTGGCGGCGCGTGGCTGTCGATGTTCCACAGGGTGATGGCCTTGAGGACCAGTCCGCCCAGGGGGAGCGCCTCGAAGGCCACCAGGACCAGGGCGACGGCCAGGTTCCACCCGCCGGCGGGCAGGGTGAACGCCACGCGCCAGGTCAGGTAGATGGCCAGTGACCCGACCGCGGCAATGCCGCCGATGTGGGCCATCCGGCGGGAGCGCGGGGCCTCGGGGCCCGGGGTGCCCAGCTGCGCAGCCCACGATGCGATCCCCGCTCGGGAGAGCACCCTGGCCTCGCGCTGAAGGTCACGGCTTCCTGCGTGTTCCGTCTGGCCGGAAGAGTGCACCTGGAGCGTTGACATGCCATCCAATCAGCGGGGCAGGATTTCGGGCCCATCGCCTATGAATCTTCGCATCGGCTGGCGTGCCGCCGGCGCCACCTGAGCGCACGTTAAGCCAAGGATTTGCTCAAGCCCCCGCAAGGCGGCGACCGGACGGAAAGGCCCGGTTACGCCCGCCGGCGGCGCTGCCCGCGGTCCGGGCGCCCGGCATATAATCAGCTTGCTTATTATTTTGTGGCTTTCTAGAGTTGGTTTTGTAAGGCATTAACTCGCCGAGTGGAGGACCCCGGGCCGTTCAATGGCTGCGTGGACCCCGCCGGGCACCAGAGGAGGACCTATGTCACAGCACAATATTGCCGGTAAGAAAGTCGCTTTCCTGCTCACGGACGGCGTGGAGCAGGTGGAACTGACCAGCCCGTGGAATGCCGTGAAGGAAGCTGGCGGCGAGCCCACCCTGGTGGCGCCCCGGAGCGGGAAGGTCCAGGGCTTCGACGGCACCGAAAAGGGGCAGAAGTTCGACGTCGACCTCACCGCCGCCGAGGCCAGCGCAGCCGACTTCCATGCCCTGGTGATCCCCGGGGGCGTCGTCAACGCGGACCATCTCCGCGCCGACAAGGATGCCCAGGCCCTCACCCGGGCCTTCTTCGAGCAGCACAAGCCGGTTGCCTCGATCTGCCACGGCCCCTGGCTCCTCATCGACGCCGGCGTCATCAACGGACGGAACGTCACGTCCTACCACACGCTCCAGACCGACCTGAGGAACGCCGGAGCCAACTGGAGTGACCAGGAGGTGGTGGTGGACCAGGGCCTGGTGACCAGCCGGAATCCCCGCGATCTTCCCGCGTTCAACGACAAGCTGCTGGAAGAGATCGCAGAGGGCGAGCACGCCGGCCAGACGGCCTAGCCGCCGGCGCCGCTCGAGAACGGCGCGCTCCTGCCCGGTTACCTCGTCCAGCCCGCCGGGTCCGGCCTGTCATTCCGCGGTTCTCCGGACCGCCAGGGGCCTCGGCAGGGCAGTAACCGGGCAGGAGCGCGCGGCCCGCCGGCGGCCCGCTCTTTTGCCGTTGCCTATCTGCTGCCCGCACCTACCCCGGGCGGCAGATTTGGGGCAGGATGTGCCATGTAAAAGTGCACCGGCCGCGGCCGCAACATGGCAGCCCGTCCGGCGCCCCAGCTGCAAGGAGTCCCGGATATGACCACGCTTAACCCGTACTTGAGCTTCCGCGACAACGCGAAAGAAGCCATGACCTTTTACCAGTCCGTATTCGGCGGTGAATTGAACATGAGCACTTTCGCTGAATACCAGGCGAGCGAAGATGCCACCGAGCAGGACAAGATCATGCACGCCATGTTGACCACGGACAAGGGCATGGTGCTGATGGGGGCGGACACTCCCAACGGCATGGATTACACACCCGGCAGCAGCATCTCCGTGTCCGTCAGCGGCTCCGACGAGGCCGAACTCCGCGGCTACTTCGACAAGCTCGCCGACGGCGGAAAGGTGACGGTGCCCATGGAGAAGGCGCCATGGGGAGACGTCTTCGGCATGTGCACGGACAAATTCGGCACCGACTGGCTGGTCAACGTCGGCTCCGAACCAGGCACGGCGTAAGGCCGTCCCGCAGGCCCCCGGGCAGGGCCCGGCCGGCAACGCGTGGCCCTGCCCCTTCAGGCACTGGCCGGTGCTCCGTCCGGACCTGAATCCGTGGTGGGGCGGCGGCCGACGCCTTCCTGTTCGTCCAGTTCCTCCGCCGGGCCTGTCGCTTCACGGCGCCACCGGCACCGGCACCGGCACCGGCGGAGGCGGGGGCATCAGCGGGCCGGGACGGTGCCGAGGACACGTCCGGCGTGACGTGCGGCGGCCGGCACGGACAACTTCGTCAGCCGTATTCCACTCGCTACTCCCCTCCTGCGGGGGCGCGCCGTTATCCTGAAGGCGGCCGGTACCCCGCATTTTCTTCGAGTCCACCTTCCGGCCCGGAGAGGCATGCCATGAACGAGAAGCTCCACCTCACGCCCGAGGACGAGTTCCCCGAGGACCTTAGCAAGGTGGAAGACACGGAGCTGCAGGTCCTCGACAGCCAGGTCCAGCGCCAGCTGGACTACGAGTACGTGGCGGAGGGCGAACCGAACCCTGAGACCGAGTTCAGGCACTACGACCTGGACGAGGAGTTCAGCGAGCGCGACAAACGCGGAGACTGACCGGTGGAAACTGTCAGTATGCTTACTGGACGCTGACCGGCGGCGCCCGGAAGGCGCTGAACAGAAATGAGCCCACCATGAGCAGGCCCGACCGCTTCGAGATTGAGGCCGCAGGCCAGCTCGGCCACGTTTTTGTCTCCAAGGGCCCGGCCGGCCCCTTGCCCGCGCGGCCCGCCGTCGTACTGGTCCACGGAATCGGCGTCTCGCACCGCTACCTCCGCCGGCTGCACGGGCTGCTGGCTGAAACCGGCGACACCTACTCGATCGACCTGCCCGGTTTCGGCACGACCCCAAGGCCCGGGCACGCCCTCCCGGTCGCTGACCACGCCACCTACCTCCTTGGCGCCTTGGAACAGCTCGGGGTCCTGGAGTTCGTGCTGGTTGGCCATTCGATGGGAAGCCAGTTCGCGCTCGAGGCCGCACTGCAGCAGCCGGGCCGGATTTCCCAGTTGGTCCTGATGGGTCCGGTGGTCGATTCGAAACGCCGCTCCGTCCTGCAGCAGGCACTGGCGCTGGGCCGTGACAGCCTCTTCTTCGAAAGCCCTTCCTCGAACGCCCTCGTCTTCACGGACTATCTCCGCTGCGGGCCCACGTGGTACCTGAAAAACCTGCGCGTCATGATGGACTACCCCACCGAGGAGCGGATCTCCGGAGTTGAGGCGCCGGTCCTCGTGCTCCGGGGCGCCAACGACCCGGTCGCGTCCGCGGACTGGTGCCGCCGGCTGGCCGGACGGGCTGCCCTGGCCAGGCTGCTCGAAGTCGAGGGCGCCGGCCACGTGGTCCAGCACAACCGCGCTGTCGAAGTGGCCGACGCGATCCTGGACTTCGCCGGGACCCACACACCGGCCAGGGAAACTGCCCAGGAGAATCCGGCATGAGCGGGGTGCTGCAGGCCGCCCGCTGGTGGGTCCAGGATTACCTGTATGCCGCGGGACGGCAGGTCCTCAGCGCCGTTTCGCGAACCAGGCCGGAGGATTTCCTCAGCGGCACGGCCCGGCCCGTCGTCGTGATTCCCGGAGTCTACGAGGATTGGCGCTTTATGCTGCCGCTGGTCCAGCGGCTGCACGAGGCCGGCCACCCGGTGCATGTGCTGGCATTGCTGCATCGGAACCGGCTCGCAGTGCCCAAGGCCGCGGATCTGATCGCCGGCTACATCCGGGACCGGGACCTGACCAATGCGATGATCGTTGCCCACAGCAAAGGAGGGCTGATCGGCAAGTTCGTGATGATGCAGCTGGACCCGGAACGCCGGATCGCCGGCATGGTGACGGTCTGCTCGCCGTTCTCCGGCTCGCGGTACGCCTCGTTCATGCTGCTGCCGAGCCTGCGCGCCTTCTCGCCGCGGAGCGCCGTGACCATGCAGCTCTCCCGCGAGGAACGCGTCAACGAACGCATCACCTCGGTCTACGGACGCTTCGACCCGCATATTCCTGAAGGCAGCGTCCTGCCGGGTGCACGGAATATCCAGCTGGACTCCGCCGGCCACTTCCGGATCCTGGCCCACGAGGACACGATCCGCACCATCCTGGCCGCGGCCGCCGCGCCTTAGCGCGATAGCCGCCCAACCATGCCTCGCGGCGGCTATTCTGTCAGTGAACTTATCAATTTCCTCCCGGACTGACCTTCAAGGCTTCAGCATGTCTCTTCGCCGGCCATCCCCCGCGCTCGGGGCTTCGCCCCACGTTGCCGACGGTATTCCGTCCGAACTCCTGGTCCGGGCGCTCGAGGCTACTTCCGAAATATCCCTGATCACCGATGCGGAACAGAACATCCTGCATGCCAGCCGCTCCTTCAGCGCCATCACGGGATATTCCGAAGCCGAGGTGCTCGGCAGCAACTGCAGGATCCTGCAGGGGCCGGGCACTGCGCCGGAGGCCGCCGGCTCCATCCGGGACACGCTGGCGCGCGGCGAGAGATTCCGCGGAGACATCCTCAACTACCGCAAGGACGGGTCGCCTTTCTGGAATGCCCTCACGATCACGCCGCTACTGGACGACCACGGCCAGGTCACCCACTTCGTCAGCGTGCAGCGGGACATCAACGCACGGATGGCCCTGCACGAACAACTCCGCTTCCAGGCCACCCACGATCAGCTGACCGCCTTGCCCAACCGTGCTGCCCTGGACGGCCACCTCGCCAAAGTGCTGGATCCCGACGGCGGCCCCCGGCCCGCCGTCGCCGTCGGACTGATCGATCTGGACCGGTTCAAAGACGTGAACAACTACCTCGGCCATGAGGCCGGCGACGCCATCCTGAAAAGCTGGGCCGCGCGGATGCAGGGCCGGCTCCGGCCGGCGGAATTCCTCGCACGAATGGGCAGCGACGAGTTTGCCCTCGTGGTGGAATGCGCAGAAGCGGACAACGCCGCGGCGGCGCTCGACGGCGTGCTCCAGCGGCTGGGTCGCAGCGTGGACGAGCCGTTCGACGTATCCGGGGAAATGATCTCCCTGACAATGAGCGCGGGGATAGCGTGTTCGCCGCGCGACGGCATCGACATGCGCACCCTGCTGCGCGGCGCCGACGCTGCCCTCAACCGGGCCAAAGCCCGCGACGGCGGAACCCAGGCCTGGTGGGAACTGGCCGCGGAGGACGCCGGCGCGGCGCCAGGATCCCCGGCGGACGCCGGCGCAGCCCCCGGCAGGCCGGCAGCGCCGGACGCCGCCGGTCTCGTTGCCTCCTACAAGGAGCGGTTGTTCGCCGGCGGGCTGGAAATGTTCATGCAGCCGGCCGTGGACATTGATGCCGGCGTGGTCTACCTGTTCGAGTCGCTGGCCCGGTTGCGCCTGGAAGACGGCAGCCTGCAGCCTTTCTCCCGCAGCTCAGCGCGGCGGAGACCGACAGGCTGTTCCGGGTGGGGCTGGACCAGGTGCTGGGCCACCTGGCAGCCTGGGGCGGACTGGGCCCCTCCGTCAAGGTATCCGTGAACATCGCGCCGTCCACGT
>DATIUQ010000206.1:0-2959 GCA_035466775.1 Arthrobacter sp. | reverse complement strand
GACCCCGGCCGCAGGTCCCACCGGAGCTCCTGGGTACCCTGCCCGGTGGCCAGCGCCGTCCAGAAACCCTGGTCCGCCGGCGGCGCCGGAACCCCGGGCCCGGCCACATCGCGGTACAGGGCCCGGAACGGCGAGAATCTCACGTCGACGATCTCGGAGTGGTTGACACCTGCCAGATAGGCCGCCACGTCGGCCTGTGGGGCGATCCCGATGAAGACCGCCTTGGTCGGATCGGCCGCCGCGACGCGAAGCAGGATACTGCCCGGCACCACAACGGGAGCCGTTTCAGGGAAGCTGCTTTCCGTCATGATGTCGAGGCGTGGTGACGTGAGGGCGTAGGAGTTGGTGGCGAAACGCTCCACGGGCGTGGTGAAGAACCCGTTGTCGCGCTGTTGATAGTTGGCCCACCCGACTGCACCGGAGCCGGCCAGCAGCCCCAGGCCAAGGAGTGCGCTGAGCGTGCCCAGCACGAGCATGACAATCCGGCCTGGTCGCATTAGCGCCGTCCTTTCACATGGTCCCTGTCAGGACCTCCGGTTCAGCGTGGACGCCGGTTTAGCGCCCCAGCGCTGTCAGCAGGCTGCGCGCCCAGCTCCGGGCCTTCTCGATTTCACCGTCGCGCAGCGGCCCTTCGCTTCCTTTCACGTAGAACGGCATGGGTTCGGCAATGATGTCGGCTCCGCCTGCTTTCAGGGCATGGGTGATCTTCTTGGCGGCATCGCCGTGGATGAACATCCGGACGCGGGTGTCGAACGCGGCGGCGTTCACGCCCTTGAGGGACCCGCCGCCCAGGGCCGAGAGCAGCGAGGTGATCTTCGGCGTCGGGCGCCATCCGTTGATGGGGCTGCCCACCACGAGGAGGTCCCCCGCGGCGAGAGTCTCGGGCTGGAAATCGCCCACCGGGACGGAACTCGCCTGCAGCCCGTCGAGTGAGCCGGTGATCGCCTCGGCGACCGATCTGGTGTTGCCGTAGGCCGAGTCGTAGACCACCAGGGCTTTCATGCCGTGATCACTACCTTGAGTGCCTTCGTTTCAGCGGCCCGGGCGAAGGTGTCGTAGGCCTCGAGGATCTGGTCGAAGCTGAAGTGGTGGGTGGCGAATTTCTCCGCTGGCACCTTGTTCTGGGCCACGAGCTTGAGCAGCATCGGGGTGGTGTTGGCATTGACCAGGCCCATGCTGATGTTGATGTTCTGGATCCAGAGGTCTTCCACATGCAGTTCCACGGACTTGCCGTGCACCCCGACGTTGGCCACGTTGCCGCCGGGCCGCACGACGTCCGTGCACATGCTGAAGGTCGCCGGTATGCCGACCGCCTCGATGGCCACGTCCACGCCCTGCCCGTCGGTCAGCGCAAGCACTTGTTCCTTCCAGTCGGCATCGCTGGAGAGGACGACGTCGGTGGCGCCGAACTCGCGGGACTTCTCCAGCCGGTTCGCGTCAAGGTCGACGGCGATAATGGTGGCGGCCCCGTAAAGCCCGGCGGTGGCGATCGCGGCGAGACCCACCGGGCCGGCGCCGACGACGGCGACCGTGTCACCGGGCTTGACGCGGCCGTACTGGACCCCGATCTCGAAACCGGTGGGGAGGATGTCCGAGAGCATCACGGCCCGCTCGTCGGTGACGCCTGCAGGGAGCAGGTGGAGGGAGTTCTCGGCGTAGGGGACGCGGACGTACTCGGCCTGGGTGCCGTCGATCAGGTGGCCGAAGACCCAGCCGATGCCCGCTGCCCCTTCCTCGCCCATGCAGTGCGAGTAGAGCCCGGTCTTGCAGTTGGCGCAGTGGCCGCAGGACTTGATGCAGGAGATGATGACGCGGTCCCCCACTTTCAGGCTGGTGACCGAGGAGCCGACTT
Organism: Arthrobacter sp.; assembly: GCA_035466775.1. Classification (GTDB taxonomy): domain Bacteria; phylum Actinomycetota; class Actinomycetes; order Actinomycetales; family Micrococcaceae; genus Arthrobacter. The sequence continues at coordinate 1,107 of DATIUQ010000206.1, read as the reverse complement.
CGGTGATCGTCCCGACGCCTTCGTGGCCCAGGATTCTGCCTTTGGTCACGGCGGGAACGTCACCCTTGAGAATATGGAGATCCGTGCCGCAGATCGTGGTGGTGTCCACTTTCACGATCACGTCGCTGGGATTCTGGATCTTCGGGTCGGGGACGTCCATCCAGGATTTCTCTCCGGGACCGCCGTAGACGAGGGCTTTCACGCGTTCTCCTTGACTCTGAGGACGGACGGCGGATCCACGATGCGCAGCCGGCACGGCGTCACGGAGGCGTCGATGCCGGATGACATGACTGAGTGGCGGGCGTGCTCGTGGAGTTCCTCAATGGCATCGGCCGTCACGCGGGCGTGGGTGAGGTTCACCACGATTTCGTATCCGGGAAGCTTGGCAGCCACGCGTCGACAGACGACATAGAGGGCGCGGATGTTCGCGGGCGTGACGACGCCCCGCACGTCGACCCGCGCAGACTCCTCCACGGCGTCGATTCGGATGAGCACTTTGATCTTCGGATCACCGTGCGAGGGGTGGGCGTAGTAGGCGCTGCTCCGGGTTCCGTGGTGCCGGTGAGTCACGAGGCATCAGAGCTCCCGTGCTGTCCGCGGGCGGATTGAATAGTGTGAGTATCGCTATAAACAGTCATGTTGGCTGCGGTCTTCTGTCCTGTTTCCGCGGACGCGGGCCAGCTCAGAATGCCTTTTCCTTCCCCAAGGTTCGAGCGAGACCGTACAACTGTTGTAACAGGCGGTTCATCCCCCAATGGCCGTGCAGGAACCGCCCCAAGATCCACTCTGGGGGGTGCGTGTTTCCGGTGCAAGGGGCGAAAGTCCCTTGCACCGGCGGCCGCCCCTGAAACCGCCGGCATTCCGGCTCGAACCGGTGACGCGGCGGGTCCGGATTGGCGCTGCGCGCCGGGGCCCCTAGCCTGTTTCTTATGTCTGACACACTTGCCGGCCCCGTGAATGACCTTGTGCTCGCCTCGGCGCGGATCCCCGGCGGGACTGCGCTGTACGACGTGCACGTTTCCGGCGGGGTGGTTACGGGGCTCGCTCCCGCGGGGACGCCCTGCAACCCCGGATCCCGGGTGGTTGACCTGGACGGCCGGTACGTCA
>DATIUQ010000205.1:0-2339 GCA_035466775.1 Arthrobacter sp. | reverse complement strand
TGACAAGGATTCTCATGATGGCTGGTACTCCTTACGTTGCGGGGAGCTGGGGCTGAATCTCAGTCGAGGAGGTGCAGCTGGTCGGGGGTGTCGAGGTCCTCGCCGCCGGAGAGGTCGCTACAGTCCACGACGTCGATGAGTTCCGGGTGGGCCTGCAGGAACACGCGTGCTCCGGCGTCGCCCGTTGCCGATGCAGCGGCCTCAGCGCGGAGGCCGGCGCCCAGGAGCAGGGGATGGCCCCGCTGCAGCTTCCCCTCCGGGCCGCGGTAGGCGGCCGCGGTCACCCGTCCCGGGCGGTGGGCTGCCAACAGCCGGGCGACGGTCTCAGCCGTCAGGCCGGGCTGGTCCACCAGCGCCATAAGCACGTGGTCCTCCGGGTCCGCCGCGGCGACTCCCAGTTTGAAGGAGCTGCCCATTCCGGTGGCCCAGTCCGGGTTGTCGATGACCCGGTGCCGGCTGAGGTCGGTGGCTGCGCGGACTCCTGCTGCGTCCGCGCCGAGCACCGCCACCACTTCCCGGCAACCGCCCTCGAGGAGCACGTCGGCCAGCACTTCCACGAGCGTGCGGCCGCGGAACGGGAGCAGCGCCTTGGGCCCGAGCCCCAGCCGCGTCCCGGCGCCGGCGGCGAGCAGCACCGCCGTCGTTGATCGCGGCGTTGTTGATCCCGGCGCCGTGAGCCGTTCCGGTGAGTCAGCCATGGCTCCAGCCTATGCATCGAGTTGGCAGTTGACGGCAGTCCCGGGGCGGAACATTGCCGTGAAATGCCCACTCGATGGGTTCATCCGGCGGGCTCAGCTGCCCCGGTAGGTGGAATAGGCGAACGGGCTGAGCAGGAGCGGCACATGGTAGTGGGCTTCCGACTCCACCACGCCAAAGGTCAGGATCACTTCGGGGAAGAACGTGGCGGTGCCGCTGGCGGCGAAGTACGTTCCCGTGTCGAAGGCCAGGCGGTACGTTCCCGTCGGCAGCCGGTCCGCACCCAGTTGCTTGATGCGTCCGTCGGCGTCCGTGGTGCCCCCGGCGATCTGGGCCCAGCGGCCGCCGTCGAGCCGGTGCAGGGTGACCGGGACGTCCGCCGCCGGCCGGCCCGTGCCGGTGTCGAGTACGTGGGTGGTGACGTGGGACATGCTCATTGGCCCATCAGTCCTTCGAGTCGGAGCACCGCGATTTCCCGCAGCTGCTGGCCAATTATTGCCTGTTCTTCCTCGGGCGTGTGGGCGAGCCTGGTGTTGAGTGCGGCCAGGATCTCCTCGCGGCTGCGGCCGGCGGCCCGGATCAGGAACACCTGCCCGAACTTCTCCTCGTAGGCCCGGTTCCCGTCCGCCAGGGCCTGCACGACGGCGGCGTCCGCCTCCCCGAGCCCGGCCTGCTCCGACTGGGACAGCCTGGCCTCGGTGCTGTTCCCCTGCGCACGTTCGCCGATCCGCGGGTGGTGCGCGAGCGCCGTCTCGATCTCCGCCGGAGTGAACGGGTCGGCTGCGCGGCGGCCCGCGTCCAGGAGGGCGCCGAGGGTGGGGTAGGGCCGTGCGCCGGCAAGGTCGTCGATCCAGCGCGGGATGTCCAGGCAGGGGCGCAGGGTGTCGGCGGCCTCGGTGCGGCTGGCCGAGTTGAACTGTTCGAGGTGCATGGGTCCTCCTGAGCTGCTGCTGGATCCAGGGTGTAGGGCCCACGTTAGTCTGGGAAGGGAGCCGATCCACGGACGAAAGGCAGTGTCATGAGTGATCCCAACGAACCGACCACCGATCCGGCAGGCCTGCGCGGGCCGGGCGACCCGGACGCCGTCGAAGCGCGCGTGCCGCACGCCGAACCCGGCCAGGCCGGAAATATCCGCGAGGAACAACTGACCCAGGCCGCGGGCACGGTGCCCGCCGCCTACGTCGGGTCCGGCGACTCCGAAGCGGAGGATAAGCCGGAAGACGCCGCGGACGCCGGCATGTGGGACGACGAGACCTGACCCCGGCGCCCTGCGTCCGGGGGGCACTTTGCCGGGTCCAGACCAGCAATGGACGACGGCGGCCCGGCGTTTCGTGTCGATGTGCCCCCGGACGGTAGCCGATGCACCCGGTCGGGCCGAACGGCGGGTGCCGCGGCACCGTCAGCCTCTGTGCGCCACCCCGGGCCGCGCATCCGTGGTCCCATCCTCTGCAGGGAGAGCCGGGGCGACGGAACTCCCTGACGAGATCTGCCACTTGACCTGTTCAAGCTCCTCTTTGAGCAGATCTACGGTGGCACGGTACCTCTCGAAGTCCGCCGCCCGGCGCCTGGCCAGGGCGAAACTGATCATGGCGGCAAGGACGGCAAGCGGGAACGACGCCAGCAGGGCCCAGCCTGACGCGGCA
>DATIUQ010000204.1:0-3580 GCA_035466775.1 Arthrobacter sp. | reverse complement strand
TCCTTCTCCTTTCGTGACGGCTGCAGGGCAGCATTCGTTCCGGAACTCGGTTTCCCACATCTGCGGGAGCCCGCTGGTAACGGGCACTCCTACATCAGATACTACTGGGCGAGTCTGGGAATGGCCTTAATGCGCGTCGTCGCTCCGTGCCGGAAAATTCCGGCGGACCGGCCCTGACGTGCGCCGACAGCGCCGCGCTCCGCCGGTCCGGGCCGGCCCCCTGGCCTCCCTCCCTTACCCCTCAGGGGGCCGATTGGTGTTTTCCCGCAGTTGTCCGTTATGCTTGATCTCGCTGCTTTTACGAGGTTGGCGGTCCGGATTCCGGCCCAATAATCGAGTGGAAGAAGTTGCGCGCGAGTGGCGGAACGGCAGACGCGCTGGCTTCAGGTGCCAGTGTCCGAAAGGGCGTGGGGGTTCAAATCCCCCCTCGCGCACGCAACTAGAACCCCGGTCTTCGGACCGGGGTTCTTTTTTTGTCCGCCCGTTTAACCGCCGGGCCGTACCGCGACGGGGCGCCCTCCCGCCTACCCCCGCAGCGCCCCGAATCCGGTGATGAGCGCCTCCAGGCCCAGTTCAAAGGCCACATCGGCCTGGTTTTCGTACCCCTGATCGGCCAGGCGCGCCACCGCCGCGGTGAAGTTCGGCGTCGACGCCGCCATGCTGCCGGAGTCAAAGATGTCCGCCGGGGCGGTGACGTCGTAGGCGGAGCCGAAGATAAAGGACTCCAGGGCCACGATCGCGGAGATGATGCGCTCCTGCGGGAAGCCCGCCCGGCTGAATCCGGCGCTGACCGCCTCGTACATCGCCAGCGTCTTGGGCGCATCGGTCACCGGCAGCACGGCAATCACCGGGATCAGCGGGGTGTGCTTGGAAAACACGTCGCGGTAGCTCCAGGCCCAGCTGCGCACCGCCCGGTCCCACGGTTCGGCGTCGAACGCGGACACATCCACGAAGGACGTCAGGTGGTCCTGGACCAGGACCAGTACGTCCCGTTTGGACGAGACATGGTTGTACAGGGCCGACGGCGCCACGTTCAGCGTTCGCGCCAGGGCCGCCATGGTGAATCCGTCATAGCCGCTCTTCCCGATGAGCTGCAGCGCCGCCCGGGTAATGCCGTCCTGGTGGAGGACGGCGGCGGCCGGCCGGCCCACCCGGCGGCGCGGCTTCGCGTCGTGCCGGTGCGGATCTGCAGGGGCGCTGGTTGATGCCGGCATTGCTGGCCTTTCTGCTGTCGCTGTCCTGGGGTGCTCCTATTGTGCCCCTACTTTACGGCCACTTTCCGGGCGAAATTTCTTGGGCAGGAGGTCTTCCCTGATGCATCCGAAAGGTCTATAGTCGATTCTAAATGAACGACATTCATTTAGTGGTCCGCATCACTATCGCGGCCGCAGAGAGGACATCATGCTGGAACTTGACCGAGACGTCGTCATCGTCGGAGCAGGCCCTGCCGGACTGACCGCAGCCCGCGAACTGAAGAAGGCGGGCCTGAGCGTGGCCGTCCTGGAGGCCCGCGACCGCGTCGGCGGACGCACGTGGACCGACACGGTCGACGGCGCCATGCTGGAAATCGGCGGCCAGTGGGTCTCGCCGGACCAGACCGAACTGCTGGCGCTCCTCGACGAACTTGGCCTGAAGACCTATTCCCGTTACCGCGACGGCAAATCCGTCTATATCGGTGCCGACGGCCAGCGCACCCTGTACACGGGAGACTCCTTCCCGGTCAGCGAAACCACCGCAGCCGAAATGGACAAGCTCACCGCCCTGCTCGATTCACTCGCAGCCGACATCGGCCCCACGGAGCCGTGGGCGCACCCCAAGGCCCGCGAACTGGACACCATTTCCTTCCACCACTGGCTGCGTGAGAACTCCTCGGACGAGGAGGCGTGCAACAACATCGGCCTCTTCATCGCCGGCGGAATGCTGACCAAGCCCGCCCATGCCTTCTCCGCCCTGCAGGCAGTGTTGATGGCAGCCTCCGCCGGATCCTTCACCCACCTCACCGACGAGGACTTCATCCTCGACAAGCGCGTCATCGGCGGAATGCAGCAGGTCTCCTTGCTGCTCGCCGAGGAACTCGGTGACGACGTCGTGCTGGACAGCCCCGTGCGCACCATCAACTGGCGTGCGGCCGCCGCAGGAGAGGACACCGGGGGCTACGCCGTAACCGCGGTTTCGGAACGCGCCACGGTGAAAGCACGCTTCGTGATCATGGCCGTGCCGCCGAATCTCTATTCCCGGGTCTCCTTCAACCCGCCGCTGCCGCGCCGCCAGCACCAGATGCACCAGCACCAGTCACTCGGCCTGGTCATCAAGGTCCACGCCGTCTACAGCAGCCCGTTCTGGCGCGAGGACGGCCTCTCCGGAACCTGCTTCGGTGCCGGCGCCCTGGTCCAGGAGGTCTATGACAACACCAACCACGAGGACTCCCGCGGGACGCTGGTCGGCTTCGTCTCGGACGAAAAGGCCGATGCCATGTTCGAGCTCAACGCCGAGGAACGCCGCCGGGCCATCCTCGAATCAATCGCCGGCTTCCTGGGGGACAAGGCCCTCGAACCGGAGGTCTACTACGAATCCGACTGGGGGTCTGAGGAGTGGACCCGCGGCGCCTATGCCGCCAGCTACGACCTCGGCGGGCTGCACCGCTACGGCAAGGACCAGCACGCGCCGGTGGGCCCCATCTACTGGTCCTGCTCGGATCTCGCCGCCGAGGGCTACCAGCACGTCGACGGCGCGGTCCGGATGGGACGCCACACGGCGGCCCGGATCGTTGCAGCGGCCGACCGTACCCCCGTGGCCTCCAATTAGCCCGACGCTTCCCATTAACAAGCCCAACAGTTCAGAAAGGACCGGCCAGATGCGTTACGTAGTGGGGTATTCAGCCAATGCCAGAGGCCATGATGCCGTCAATCTGGCCGTATCGCTGGCACGTGGCCGCGGCGCCAGCCTCGATCTCGTGCTGGTGGTGCCCGAAGTCCAGCAGTTCGGCGCCGCGCATGCACCCAAAGCCGGTTTCGAGACCCTCCTGAACGAGCAGGCACGCGAATGGCTCGACGAAGCCCTCGCCCTCGTCCCGGCCGACGTCCCTGCGAAGGCGCACATCCGCAGCGGTGACTCCGATGCGCACGCGCTCATCGAGGCCGCCGAAGAACTTGGCGCGGACGTCCTCGTCATCGGGGCAACCAGCAACGGGCTCTTCAAGCGGTTCACCATCGGTTCGGTGGCCAGCTCGCTGCTCCACGCTTCCACCGTGCCGGTGGCCCTGGCGCCCCACGGCTACCACCGGACGGAGGCCCTGACCCGGATCAGCTGCGGTCTTGGAACCAGGGCGGGGGCCGAGGAGCTGCTCGATTTCGCCATCGGCATGGCGGCGAACCGGAAGGTCCCGTTGCGGGTGGTGTCCCTGCTCGCGCTCGACGGCGGCAGCTCGGCCGATGCGGCTGAGTCCGCCCGTGAATACGCGGAGAAGGCCGTCGCGGCAGCCGCGCCGCTCGACCCCTCCGGAGTTCTGTTGACGGCCAAGACCGATATCGCCGTCGCGCAGGGCCGGAGCATCGAAGAGGCCGTGGACGACCTGGAGTGG
>DATIUQ010000203.1:0-34431 GCA_035466775.1 Arthrobacter sp. | reverse complement strand
GGCCCAGCTTCCGCCGGGGAGCACTGATCCCTCCCTTCCGCTGGAGCAGCTGACGGAGGCGCTCGCCGTCGTCGTCCGGAGCGCGCTGGCGACAACGGCAGACCTCAAGATCGCCGCCGGCGCCACGCACTAACCGGCCACGCGCGGCGGGTCCGGCCGGGGGCTAGGGCGTCACGTTGTCGCGAGGTCTCAGCCGAGCAGTTCCCACACGACGCCGACTGTGGCGCTGACGCTGGACTCGCCGGCCTCCACCGTGAGCGACTCCACCGCGGCGGCCCGCTGCATCTTCGCGACGGGGATGGGCGCCGGGTGTCCGGACTGCTGCTCGAGCGAGACGACCTTGCCCAAGGAAGCCCCGGCGAGCGACGCGAAGTGCCCGGCCGTGGTGACGGCGTCCTGCCAGGCGGCCTCGCGGGCCCGGGCTGCAACGGCGGCGGGATCTGCGAAGCCGAGCTCCAGCCCGTTGAGCCGGACGTCGTTGCCGCCGGCCGCGACCGCGGCGGCGATGGCCTCCGACGATGTTCCCAGTTCCCGGATCCGGACACTCAGCACGGTGGATGCCAGGTAGCCCGAGACGACCTGCCCCCGGCCCTCCTGCCAGTTCACCTCGGCGCGGACATTGAGGCCTGACGTCGTGATGTCCGGATCGGCGACGCCGTGCCCGCGGAGTGCCGCTGTGATCGCAGCCGAGACCCGGCCCGCCTCGGTGTACGCGGCGCCGACGTCCTCCCGGCGGCACTCGACGCCGATCGAGAGGGTCAGCAGGTCCGGGGCGGCTTCTGCGCTGCCGGATCCGGTGACTGAGATTGTCCTGGGGCTGTCGGTCATGTCATGCCTCGTTCCGAGTCGGATGTTCGTTTCGTGTGCCGGGATCCGGTGCCCGGCTCCGGATAGCCGCCGGCCTGCAGGCCGGCCCGGCGCTCGAAGAAATTACGCGAGCCGGGGTTGCCTGTCCGGAGCAGGGACCAGCCTGCCGCGAGGAAATACAACGGCAGGAAAGGGAGTCCCAGGCACCAGGCGTACTGCGTGCAGTGGCGCTCTTCGTGCCCCAGTAGTACGGGGTTGCCCAGGACCTCCTCCGGCCCGGCGCGGAAGATCACCACATTGCCCACCGTGAAGGCTGCGGCTACGGGGAGCCGCCAGCGGTAGCCGGTGGCAATCAGCAGTCCCCGCGGCCCGCGGCGGACGGGCGTGCGGGCACAGCCGGCCAGCAGCAACCCCAGCGGAGTCGTTGCATTCAGTACATTGGCCAGCTGCCGCAGCCGTTGTCCCGGCGTCATGAGGCCATGCTAGCCGGGCACCCGCCGCGCGGGATGGGAAACCATGCGGGATGGACACCCGTGCGGGATGCTTGGCGGGGTCACCGACACGTTCTGGCACCTGGGCCCGTTCAACTAGACTGAAGGGGAGTGCCCGCCGGAGCGATTGAGGCGAGCCCTGTCCTTTGCCGACGCGCTGGTCCCTGCACCTGAAGGTCCTGTGCCGTTGGCATGAACCGACTCGTAGCTAAGAACAGTAGATGACTGAAACTTTGCCGGGCGCCGGCGTCCCGAATCCCCTGGATGAAGCCGCCATCACCGCCGCCGTAGACCAGGCCGTTGCCGCCATTGCCGCCGCCTCCACGCTCGATGAACTCAAGGCCGTGCGCCTCGCGCACACCGGTGAGAAGTCCGCGCTGAGCCTCGCCAACCGGGAAATCGGCGGGCTGCCGAAGGACCAGAAGGCCGCCGCCGGCAAGCTCATGGGGTCCTCCCGCGGACGCGTCAACAAGGCGCTCGCGGACCGCACGGCCGAGCTCGAGGCCGAAAACGACGCACGCATCCTGGTCGAGGAGACTGTCGACGTCACGGCGGCTCCGCGCCGCCGTCGTGCCGGTGCACGCCACCCGCTGTCCACCCTGCAGGAGCGCGTCGCGGATATCTTCGTGGGCATGGGCTGGGAGATCGCCGAAGGCCCCGAGGTCGAGTCCGAGTGGTTCAACTTCGACGCGCTGAACTTCAAGCCGGACCACCCGGCCCGCGAAATGCAGGACACGTTCTTCGTGGAGCCGCCCGAGGCGCACCTGCTCATGCGCACCCACACCTCGCCGGTGCAGGTCCGCTCCATGCTGGAACGCGAGCTTCCGATCTACGTGCTGTGCCCCGGCAAGGTGTTCCGCACCGATGAGCTCGACGCCACGCACACCCCGGTGTTCCACCAGTTCGAGGGCCTGGCCATCGACAAGAAGCTGAGCATGGCGGACCTCCGCGGCACCCTGGAGCACTTCGCGCGCCAGATGTTCGGCGACGAGGCCCAGATCCGGTTGCGCCCCAACTACTTCCCGTTCACGGAACCGTCCGCCGAGCTGGACATCTGGCACCCGGGCGCCAAGGGCGGTCCCAGCTGGATCGAATGGGGCGGCTGCGGCATGGTCAACCCCAACGTGCTCCGCGCCGCCGGCATCGATCCGGACATTTATTCAGGTTTTGCCTTCGGCATGGGCATCGAGCGGACCCTGATGTTCCGCAACGAGGTCGGCGACATGCGCGACATGATCGAAGGCGACGTACGTTTCAGCGAGCACTTCGGGATGGAGATCTAACAGTGCGTATCCCACTTTCCTGGCTGCGTGAATTCGCGCAGGTACCGGCCGGAGCAACGGCCGAAGACGTGATGGCGGACCTGGTCAAGGTCGGCTTTGAAGAAGAAGCCGTCCACCGGCCCACGGACGCCCTGCAGGGCCCCGTCGTGGTGGGCCAGGTCCTGAGCATCGTCAAGGAACCCCAGACCAACGGCAAAACCATCAACTGGTGCCAGGTCCGGGTGGTCCCCGAAGGGCAGCAACAGAGCCTCACCGGCGACGGCATTGATCCCTCGGGCGTCCAGGGCATCATCTGCGGCGCCCACAACTTCGTGGAAGGCGACAAGGTGGTGGTCACCCTCCCCGGCGCCGTGCTGCCCGGCGACTTCCACATCTCCGCGCGGAAGACCTACGGGCACCTGTCCGCCGGCATGATCGCCTCCGTGCGCGAGCTCGGCATCGGCGAGGACCACGACGGCATCCTGGTGCTCTCCCGGATCGGGCTGGACCCGGAAATCGGCACCGACGCCATGGAGCTCCTGGGCCTCTATGACCAGGCCGCTGAAATCAACGTCACCCCGGACCGCGGCTACGCGTTCTCGCTCCGCGGCGTGGCCCGCGAGTACGCCCACGCCACCGGCACCTCCTTCACCGACCCGGCGTCGAAGGTCCAGGCGCCCGCGGCCCTGGCCGGCGGCTACGGGGTCAAACTCAACGACGACGCCCCGATCTACGGCAAGCCCGGCTGCGACCGTTTTGTGGCCCGCACCGTCCGCGGCGTCGACGCCACCAAGCCGACGCCCCCGTGGATGTCCTCCCGGCTCCGGCTCGCCGGCATCCGCTCCATCTCGCTGCCGGTGGACATCTCCAACTACGTCATGCTCGAACTCGGGCAGCCCACCCACTGCTACGACCTCGACAAGCTCTCGGGCGACATCGTGGTCCGCCGTGCCGTGGCCGGAGAGAAGATCACCACCCTGGATGAGAAGGTCCGCGCGCTCGACGTCGAGGATCTGCTGATCACCGATGGTTCCGGCGCGATCGGCATCGCCGGGGTGATGGGCGGCGCCGCGACCGAGGTGTCCGATGCGACGTCGAACATCCTTGTTGAGGCGGCGCACTTCGACGAGGTGTCCATCGGACGCTCCCGCCGCCGCCACAAGCTGCCGTCCGAGGCCTCCAAGCGCTTCGAACGCGGCGTGGACTGGCACGTCGCGGGTATTGCCGCGCAGCGCGTCGTCGACCTCCTGGTCGAACTTGCCGGCGGCACCGCCGATGAGGCAGGGACCGACGTCGGGACCGCGCCGGACACCGTCACCGTCGAGCTGCCCGCAGCCTTCGCCGCGGAACGGATCGGCATCGATTTCACCGAGGAACAGATCGTCACCTCGCTCGAGGACCTCGGCGCCGTCGTGGTGAAGACCGGCACGGGCGAGAGCGCCGGCTACACCGTGACCGCCCCGAGCTGGCGCAATGACCTGGAAACCAAGGAGGACCTCTCCGAGGAGATCGCCAGGCTGGTCGGCTACGACCAGATCCCCGCGAGCCTTCCCGTGGCGCCACCGGGCCGCGGACTGACCCGCGTCCAGCAGCAGCGCCGGCGCCTGGTCCAGGCACTTGCCGCCTCCGGGCTCACCGAGGTCCTCGCGTACCCGTTCGTGTCCAAGGCCGCCAATGACACCTTCGGCGTGTCCACGGAAGGAACGCCCCGCAAGGCGCTCAAGCTGGCCAACCCGATCAGCGAGGAGCAGGGCTACCTGCGCACGTCGATTCTGCCGGGGCTGATCGAGGTCGCCAAGCGCAACCACTCCCGTGGTTTCCGCGACCTGGCCCTGTTCGAGGCCGGCCTCGTGTTCCTGCCGGGCGACACGCTCGGCACCGCTTCCATCCCGCCGCTGGGCGTCAAGCCCGCCGATGAGGTGCTGGACGGACTGTACGACGGCGTCCCGGACCAGCCGCTGTACGTCGCCGCGGTGCTCACCGGCCACGACTCGCCGGCCGCCGCAGGCCACACGCCGCGGGCGTGGGACTGGGCCGACGCCCTGGACATCGCCAGGATCGCCGGCGACGTGCTCGGCGTCGAGATCGTGGTCAGCCAGGGCCGGCACCAGGCCTTCCACCCGGGACGGACCGCCCAGCTGGCGCTCCGCACCGGCGAGGTCCTGGGCTTCGCCGGCGAGCTGCACCCGAAGCTGCTGGCCGCGCACGACATGCCCGCGCGGTCGGTGGCGATCGAATTCGACGCGGACGCCCTTTTTGAGGCGGCCGCCGACGTGATCGTCGCACGGCACATCTCCACGTACCCGGTGGCCACCCAGGACGTCGCGCTCGTGGTGCCGCAGGAGGTCCCGGCGGACGAGGTGCTGAGCGCCCTGCGCGAAGGCGCCGGCGAACTGCTCGAGGACGTCGCACTCTTTGACGTGTACGCGGGCAAGGGCATCGAGGACGGCAAGAAGTCACTGGCCTTCAGCCTGCGCTTCCGGGCCGAGGACCGCACGCTCACCGCGGACGAGGCATCCGCGGCCCGAGAGGGCGCCGTCGCTGTGGCGCACGAGCGCTTCGGGGCAGTCCAACGCTAAAGCAGAGGGGGGCCGGTGGAACCCTCGCAGTAGCCGGAATCACCGTCCGGTCCGTCCGTCTTGCCGACGTCGGACCGGGCGGTGAGGCCTTCCTGGGGGCGGCCGAACGCGCGCGCGCCGCAGGAATCAAGAATCACGGGACCCGGCGGGACTTCCTGGCCGGCCGGATCGCGCTGCGGGATTTCGCCGCCGGAATCCTTGGCGTGCGCCCCGGGGAGCTCACGGCTGCGTATTCGTGCCCGGAGTGCGGGACGGGGCCGGAGCTGGACCATGGCCGGCCCGGCTACTTGCTTGGCGATGCGCCCGCAGGCCTTCTCCTGAGCTTTTCCCGCAGCAACGGATGGGCGCTGCTGGCCGCAGGTCCCGCCGGCGCAGCCGGTGATACAACCGGCGCTGCGGTCGGCGTCGACCTGGAGCACAGCTCCGGCGTCGGATTCCCGGGGTTCGACGACGTCGCCCTCACCCCGGCGGAACGGCAGCTGCTCGCGGCGCTGGCGCCGGAGGAAGCGATGCCCTGGCGGGCATCCGCCTGGGCGCGCAAGGAGGCACTGCTGAAGGCCCGCGGCACCGGGCTGCGGGTCGAACCGGCCTCGGTCGAGGCTTTCGCGGAACCCGCCGACGGCACCGTCGTCGTTGACTTGGACACGGTTGCCCTGGGCCTGCCGGCCGGTTTTGTCGCCGCGCTGGCCGTGGTGGGAACGGCGTAGCAGCCAAGTCTGGTGAAAGCCGATGCCTGCCAGGGGATGTATAGGGCACACTGGTGGCGTGAGCGGATTCCGGTGGGTGCTGCACGTCGATCTCGACCAGTTCATCGCGGCGGTGGAGGTGCTCCGGCGGCCGGAGCTTGCGGGCAAGCCGATCATTGTCGGCGGCCGGGGCGACCCCACGGAGCGGGCTGTCGTGTCGACCGCATCCTACGAAGCCAGGGCGTTCGGCGTGGGCTCCGGAATGCCCCTGCGCATTGCGGCCCGGAAAGTGCCCGACGCCGTCATCCTGCCCGTCGATCACGAGGCTTACCTGGCGGCGTCTGAAACGGTAATGGCTACCCTGCGCGAGCAGCCCGGCGCCACCGTGCAGGTGCTGGGTTGGGATGAAGCCTTTGTTGGCATTGAGACAGAGAATCCGGAAGCCTACGCCCGGCAGGTGCAGGCCGCCGTCCTGGCGCAAACGCAGCTGCACTGCAGCGTGGGCATCGGCGACACCTTGGTCCGGGCCAAGGTCGCTACCGGATTCGGCAAGCCCGCCGGCGTCTTCCGTCTCACTGCCGGAAACTGGCTGGACGTCATGGGCAACCGGCCCACCAGGGACCTGTGGGGCGTCGGAACAAAAGTGTCGGGCCGGCTGGCCAAACTCGGCATCCACACTGTGGCCGAACTCGCCGCGTCCGACCCCCGGGACCTGGTCCCGGAGTTCGGCCCCAAGATGGGTCCGTGGTACGCGGAGCTCGGACGCGGGGACGGCGCCAGCGTTGTGGACGACACCCCCTGGGTCGCCCGCGGGCACAGCCGGGAGACCACTTTCCAAAAGGACCTGACCGACCCAGCCCAGGTGGACGACGCCGTAATCGAGCTGGCAGCGCGCGTCCTTGAGGATGTTGTGGCCGAAGGGCGGCCCGTGGTTGGGCTGACCCTCAAGGTTCGGTATGCGCCGTTCGTCACCAAGACCCATGCGAGGAAGATTCCCGAGACATTCGACCGGAACGAAATCCTTGCGCTGGCCTTGGACCTGGCAGCCGGAATCGAAGCGGGCCGTCCCATCCGGCTCCTGGGCCTGAGGGCCGAAATGGCAATGCCCGACGATGCCCGAAAGGGACATACGCCGACGCGCGGCGGTTGGTGACGGCGCCGCGTCTGGCTGGCCGTTTCCTGAGGGAGCTCTGCAGATCGTGGTCGCGCCTCGCGAACGTTGTGACCCGCAGGACGGCTACGTCGTTTTTTCGGTCGAGTTGCGGCCCGCCACTGGCGCCAACTCGCCACTGGAGCTCACTGGTCCGCCTTGGTAGCTTCAACACATGGCCATCAAACTTGAGAATGTCGGTATCGCGGTTCGCGACCTCGAAGCAACAATCGCCTTTTTCACCGACCTCGGGCTCACCGTCGTCGGCCGTGACACCGTCAGCGGCGAGTGGACCGACACTGCGGTCGGACTTGATGGCAATCACGCCAACATTGCGATGCTCCAGACCCCGGACGGTCATGGTCGACTTGAGCTCTTCGAATACATCCACCCCGCAGCGATCGAGTCGAACCCAACCCGCCCCAACGAAATCGGCATGCACCGCGTGGCCTTCTCGGTCGACGACATAGGCAAGGCCCTCGAGATAGCTGCGAAGCACGGATGCTATCCGCTGCGCGGGGTGGCGACCTACAAGGACGTCTACAAACTCACCTACCTCCGCGGTCCCAGCGGAATCATTGTGATGCTCGCTGAGGAACTAAAGAAGGGCTGACGCCCCGATCGGCCCAGTTAGAAGGATTCCCTCGGAGTGCCTGCGGCGAGCGTCTGCATCTCAGCGCCCGAGCGGCAGCGGCGGCAGGGCCTCCTGGTAGAGCCACGGGTGCAGCAGGGACTCGGTATCGAGACCGGTCGCGTGGTCCGCGGTGAGGATGAACTGCTGTGTTGAGACGGAGCCATGGCGGTTCTGGCCCGCCCAGTCATGCAGCAGCGAGAAGAAAGCCAGGTCGCCGCAGCGCAGCCGCAGGGCATGCAACGCCAGGGCTCCGCGCTTGTAGACACGATCGTCGAACATCAGCTCGGGGCCGGGATCGCCCACCAGCAGGTCCTGCTTGCCGGCGGCGAGCTTCCGCCAGGCGGTGGCGGCCCGTCGGGCCACCGACATGACACCCGCCTCTTCGGACCAGATCCATTCGGCGTAGCAGGCGAATCCCTCGTGCAGCCAGATGTCCTTCCACGAGGCCGCCGTCAGCGAGTTCCCGAACCACTGGTGGGACAGCTCATGGGCGATGAGCCGCTGGGACTCCCAGTCCTGCTCCAGATGGTTGGATCCGAAGATCGACAGGCTCTGCGCCTCCAGCGGGATCTCCAGTTCGTCCCCGGCCACCACCACTGTGTACTCGGCGAAAGGATACGGGCCGAAACAATCGATGAAGGTGCGCATCATTTCGGGCTGCCGCGCCAGGCCCTCGCGGGCCGTCTCGGCCAGCTCCGCGGGAACGGCCGCATATTGGGGCACCTGAACTGCCGCGCGGACGGGGTTGAGCGCCAGAAGCTCGTAGCGGCCGATCTGGACCGTGGCAAGGTACGTGGCCATCGGCTCGGACTGCTCGTAGACCCAGGTCTCGCGGCTGGAACGGGTGGTGCGCGAGACCAGGACTCCGTTGCACACAGCCCGGTAGTTTGCGTCGGTTGTCACCGAGATCCGGTAGCTGGCTTTGTCCCGAGGATGGTCGTTGCAGGGAAACCAGGACGGTGCGCCGTTCGGCTGGCCGGCCACCAGGACCCCGTCGGTGAGCTCCTCCCAGCCCACTTCGCCCCACAGGCCCCGGCGGGGGGAGGGGTTTCCCTCGTAGCGGATGTCCAGGGTGAATTCCTCACCGGGCAGCAGGGCGGCTTCGGGGACGACGACGAGCTGGTCTGCGCGGTGGCTGAACCTCCGGACCCTCCGCCCGCCGAGCTGGATCTTGGTGGCCCGGAGCCCGGTCAGGTCCAGCACGATGGCCGACGTCGGGCGCTGCGTCACGGCGTGCACCACCGCCCGCCCGTTCAGGCGGTTGCTGCTGAGCTTGTAGTCCAGCTCGAGTTCGTAGCGGGTGACACGATAGGCATCCGTGCCATGGCCCGGCAGGTACGGATCAGGGGAGCCGGGGGCTTCGTCCGAAGGCAGGCTGCTTCCGCTGCCGGGTGCGACAGCGGAACTCGGGGGCGTGGAACTCATCAACCGTCTTTCGGGATCACGGGGCGGGGCGGGGCTACTTCAGTTTGGGGACGGGCGCGGCTGGCCCGCCCCAGGGGCTCACCGGATTGCCCATCCAGTACGTCCCGGCGGGCACCGTTTCACCCCGCATCACGAGGGACGCGGGGCCGACTGTGCCGCCAGTGCCGATCCGGGCCTGCGGGAGGATGACTCCGTGCGGTCCCATCGTGGCCCCGTCATCGAGCGTAACAGTGTCGATGCTCATGACCCGATCATGGAAGAGATGGGTCTGGACCACGCAGCCGCGGTTCACCGTGGAGTTCCGGCCCAGCGTGACGAGGTCAGCTTCGGGCAGCCAGTAGCTTTCGCACCAGGTGCCGGCGCCGATTTTGGCACCCAGGGCCCGGAGCCACCAGACCAGGGCCGGTGTGCCGCTGGCGGAGCGGGCGAACCAGGGGGCGCTGACCATTTCGATGAACGTGTCCACCACCTCGTTGCGCCAGATAAAGGAGCTCCACAGCGGATGCTCGCCCGGCTTGATGCGCCCGACCAGCAGCCATTTCGCCACGACGGCGCTGCCCGCCGCCACCAGGCCGGCGAGGAGGATCACGATGCCGCCCAGAAGGGCCGCGACGCCGTAGTTGAAGACCGTTGCGAGCCAGTCGAAGGCGAGGAAGACGCCGACGGCGATCGCAACCGTCGTCATGACCGGGACGAAGCGGCACAGCTCCCACAACGCCCGGGCAACCTTGAGCTTCAGGGGCGGCTGGTAGGTCCTCGTGTCGTCGGAGGCGATGGCGGTGCGCCGGAGCCGGACCGGCGGGCTGCCGAGCCAGGAGGTCCCGGATTTCGCCTTCGCCGGAGTCGCCGAGAGCACGGCCACGAGGGAGTTCTTGGGCACATTGCGGCCGGCTGCCGTCATGCCGGAATTGCCAAGGAAGGAGCGTTTGCCGATTTTGGCCGGCGCGATCCGCAGCCACCCGCCGTCGAGCTCGTAGGACGCCACCATCGTGTCGTCGGCCAGGAAGGCACCTTCGCCGACCGTGGTCATCTTCGGGATCAGCAGGACGGTGGAGGCCTCGACGTTCTTGCCGATCCTGGCGCCCAGCAGGCGCAGCCAGGCCGGCGTGAAGAGGCTGGCGTAAACCGGGAAGAGCAGGTCGCGGGCCAGGTCCAGGACCCGCTCCGTGGCCCAGACCTGCCAGCCGATCCTGCTCCGGACCCGGTAGTACCCTTCGGCCAGGCCCACACCAAGGAGCCGGGTGGTCAGGAGGATCAGCACGAGGTTGGACAGGAACCAGACGAGGGCCGCCGGCGGAAGGGACAGCAGGAGCTGCGGCAGTGCGGCACCCAGCGATTCCCGGCCCCTGATGAAGCCAAAGACCACCAGGGCCGCGGCGGCAGCCGAGACGTAGGGGATCAGGGCCAGGACGGCGGAGGCGGCCGCGAAGCCGACGAACCAGAGCCGGCCGATCAGCGGGTGGTGCGGGGGAGTGTCCGGCCGGGAGGGCTTGGCTTTGCCGCGGCGCTCGGCGGGGGACCCGGCGACGAGTTGCCCGGACTTTACTTTGCCCAGGACTGCCGAACCTGGTTCCACCTTCGCGCCGGCGCCGATCGTTGCGCCGGGCATGAGGGTGCTGCGTGCCCCGACCGTGGCGCCGGGACCGATGCGGATGGCCCCGATGTGGACGACGTCGCCGTCGATCCACCAGCCGGACAGATCGACTTCGGGCTCGACGTTGCAGCCGTTGCCGAGTGAGAGCAGGCCGGTGACGGGCGGCAATGAGTGCAGCTGGACGTTGTTGCCGATTTTCGCACCGAGCGCCCGGGCGTAGTACGGAACCCAGGGCGCGCTGGCCAGGCTGATGGCGCTGGCCAGGTCCTGGATCTGTTCGGCCAGCCAGAGGCGCAGGTGGACCCGGCCGGACCTGGGGTACGTCCCCGGCACCACGTTGCGGAGCAGCAGTCGGGCAGCAGCGACGGAGATCAGCATCCGGCCCGCAGGGCTCACGAAGACAAGCCAGGAGGCGCCCACCCACCACCAGGACACCGTGGGTGCCGCCGTGAAACCGGCGAAGGAGGCAAGCAGGTTGTTCGCCGCCATCAGGTACGTCAGCCAGCGCATGCCCACGAGGATGTGCAGGGGGACGCCCATCAGGGTCTGGAAGACCTGCGATTTGCGGGCCGTGGGCCTTACCTCGCGTTCCGGGGCCGGGCCCGCCCCGCCGTCGGGCAGGGACTGGCGCGCGACGTCGATGAGAGCCGCGATCCGGGGAGTGGCATAGATGTCAGCGACCGTGATGGTGGGGTAGCGGACCCGAAGGGCGGAGACCAACTGGGCGGCGGCCAGGGACCCGCCCCCGTAGGCGAAGAAATCGGCGTCAAGGCTCGACACGGTGCTGCCGAGCACGGCACTCCACTGCTCCACGATCCAGGCAGCGTCGTCCGGGAGGTTCAGCGGGGCCGCCGCGGTATCGGCGGCTCCGGCCCCCGCCAGCGGCCACGGCAGCGCGTGCCGGTCCACCTTGCCGCTGGTCTTCGTGGGCAGCGAATCAACCACGGTCAGCAGCGGGATGAGCGGGGCCGGCAGGCTGTCGCCGAGCAGCTCCCGTGCGGCGGCCAGATCGAGATCCCGGCCGCCTGCCGGGGACAGGTAGCCGACCAGGATCTGGTTGCCGGCCGCCGTCGTCTGCACGGTGGCGGCCGCGCCCGCGACATCCGGCAGCTTCTGCAGGGCGGCGTCGATCTCGCCGAGTTCGATCCGGCGCCCGCCGAGCTTGACCTGCTCGTCGGCGCGGCCCTGGAAGATCAGCCCCGCCGGCTCGTAGCGGACCAAGTCGCCCGAGCGGTATGCGCGCTCCCAGCCCAGCGACGGCATCGGGGCGTATTTCTCGGCGTCCTTCGCCGGGTCCAGATACCGGGCCAGCCCCACCCCGCCGATGATCAGTTCGCCGACTTCACCCTCCCCGACCGGCAGGGAATTGGCATCCACGACGGCGAGGTCCCAGCCGTCCAGCGGCAGCCCGATCCGCACCGGACCGGGTCCGCCCAGCGGTGCCGCGCAGGCCACAACGGTGGCCTCGGTGGGCCCGTATGTGTTCCAGACCTCGCGGCCTTCGACGGCGAGCCGCTCGGCGAGGTCCGGCGGGCACGCTTCGCCGCCGAAGATCAGCAGGCGGACGCTCTCGAGGGACTCCACCGGCCACAGCGCGGCGAGGGTCGGCACCGTGGACACAACCGTGATGCCGTGGCTGATCAGCCACGGGCCAAGGTCCATGCCCGTCCTGACCAGGGCCCGGGGCGCCGGGACGAGGCAGGCGCCATGCCGCCACGCGAGCCACATTTCCTCGCAGGAGGCGTCGAACGCGACCGAGAGCCCGGCCAGGACACGGTCCTGCGTCCCGACCGGATCGGCCTGCTGGAAGAGCCGGGCCTCAGCGTCGACGAAGGCCGCCGCGGAACGGTGCTGCACCGCCACGCCCTTGGGGGTCCCGGTGGAACCCGAGGTGAAGATGACCCAGGCGTCGTCGTCCGGGCCGGGAAGCCGCGGCGCGGGGAAGGGCCGGGGCCGCTGGCCCTCCGTCACAATGTCCCCGGCTCCGCGTAATATCCCGGCGACCCGGGCCTCGCCGAACACGAGCCGGGCGCGTTCCTCAGGGTCGTCCGCGTCCACCGGGACGTACGCTGCCCCGACCATCAGGATGGCCAGGATCGAGACATAAAGCAGGTTGGTGCCGGACGGGATCCGGACCCCGATTTTGTCCCCGGCACCGAGGCCGGCGAGGTGCAGCTCCTTCGCCCTGGCCCGGACCGCAGCCAGAAGCTGGGCGTAACTGAGCGATTCGTGGCCGTCGTCGAGGGCGGAAGCATCCGGGAAGCGCGCGGCGGTGTCCCGCAGGATGTCGACCAGGGTCCGCTCCGGCGGCGCGGCCAGGGACCCCGGAAGCTGCGGCCGGAACGCCGGGCTGACGGTGGCGAGGGCCTGCGGAGGGCCGCTGTGTTGCGCTTGCTGATCAGTCACAGGGGGATCGTCTCCGGCCTTGGTGAACGGAAGGTATCCGGGTTCGCTTTGTGTTAATACTCCGCCACTGTTCGGACGATCGCACGCTGTTTCCCTTATCTGTTTCCAGGGCCCCGGTTGCGGGGCCCTTTGGAGTGGGGCCTTAGGGAACCAGGATGACTTTGCCGGTGGTGCGCCGCTGCTCGAGGTCATCGTGGGCCTGGGCGGCCTCCGCCAGGTCGTAGCGTGCGCCCACCCGCACCTTGAGGCTTCCATCGGCCACCGCCGCGAAGAGCTCGTCAGAGCGCCAGCGGCGTTCCTGGGCGTTGCGCAGGAAATGCCCGATCGTCGGCCGGGTGAGGTACAGGGAGCCGCCGGAGTTGAGCCGTTGCGGGTCGAAGGGCGGCACCGGGCCGGAAGCGGCTCCGAAGAGCACCAGGCTGCCGCGGATGCGCAGGGCAGCAAGGGAACCGTCGAACGTGTCCTTCCCGACGCCGTCGTACACCACGTCCGCGCCGGTCCCGTCCGTCAGTTCGCGGACCCTGGCGGCGAAGCCGTCGTAGCGGAGCACATGGTCGGCACCGGCTTCGCGGGCCAGCTGGTCCTTGTCATCGGTGGAGACCGTGGTGATGACGCGCGCGCCCCTGGCCTTGAGCAGCTGGATCAGCAGGAGCCCGACGCCGCCGGCTCCGGCGTGCAGCAGGACGGTGTGGTCCGGCTCGACCTTGAAGGAGGAATTGATCAGGTAATGCGCGGTGATCCCCTGCAGCGGCAGGGCGGCGGCCGTGAAGTCGTCCACGCCGTGGGGGACCGGCAGCGCCTTGTCCTCGTCGATGAGGGCGTAGCCGGCGTAGCAGTTGACGCCCTCGGCGGTGGCCACGCGGTCACCGGCGGAGAAGCCTGTGACGCCGGCGCCGAGTTCCTCCACGGTGCCCGAGGCCTCTGACCCGGGGGTGAACGGGTACGGAACTTTGTAGCTTCCGCTGCGCTTGTAGGTGTCGATGAAGTTAACGCCGACGGCGGCGACCTTGACCAGCAGCTGGCCGGGGCCCGGAACCGGGCGCTCCACCTGGGCCAGGGTGAGGACCTCGGGGCCCCCGGCCTCGCGGGCGACGATTGCATGCATCATGGAACTCCTTGGCTGGGCTGAATCCTGCACCCATCCTAGGGACACTGGCGCCAACGACGAAGTGACGGCCGGTATCCGGCCGTCACTTCGGGTCAAACAACAAAATCAGGGCCGCCCCCTGTGGGGGGATGCCAGGGGATGCCAGGGCGTCTCCGTGTCTGCGGAGCCTCCCGGCTGGGCGCCTCGCCGCCTAGTAGCGGCGGGTGACCGTGGCCATCGGGCACTCGAAGTGGCGTCCGGCGGACAGTCCGACGTCGTTGAGGTAGCGGACGATGATGCCGTACGACTGCAGCAGCGTGGTTTCCGTGTAGGGAACCTGGTGCTTCGCGCAGAACTCACGGACGATCACCGCGGCCTTGTCGAGCTGCGGGCGGGCCATGTCCGGGAAGAGGTGGTGCTCGGCCTGGCGGTTGAGGCCGCCGAGCAGGATGTCCATAAAACGGCCGCCGGAGATGTTCCGCGACGTCAGGACCTGCCGGCTGAAGAAGTCCACGCGGCTGTCGGCCGGCAGGACCGGCATGCCCTTGTGGTTCGGTGCGAAGGAAGCGCCCATGTAGAAACCGAAGACGGCGAGCTGGACCGCGATGAACGCGAGCGCCATGCCCCACGGCAGGAAGGTGAACGCCAGCACCGGCAGGAGGCTCAGGCGGACAATGAGGATCGGGATTTCCACCCAGCGGTGCGTGACCTTGGCGCGCTGGAAGATGAACTTGATCGAATCGATCTGCAGGCCCAGGCCCACGAGGAACAGCAGCGGGAAGAACAGCCAGCCCTGTTTGCGGGTCAGGTAGGAAAAGCGTCCCTGCCGGGTGGCCGCCGCTTCGGGGTAGAACGCGATGGCGCCCGTGGCGATGTCGGGGTCCTTGGAAATGACGTTCGGGTGGTTGTGGTGCGCGCCGTGCTTCTGCTCCCACCAGGAGTAGCTGATCCCGGCGACCGAGGTGGCCAGCAGCCGTGCGGCCCAGTCATTGGCGCGGCGGGAGGCGAAGATCTGCCGGTGCCCGGCCTCGTGGGCCAGGAAGCTGAGCTGCGTGCAGAGGATCCCCAGGGCGGCGGCGATGAGGAGCTGGAACCAGCTGTCGCCGATCAGCGCGAAGCCGAACCAGGTGGCGGTCATCAGCAGGACCAGGACCGAAAACACGGTGACGTAGAAGCCGACGCGGCGTTCCAGCAGGCCGGCGGCCTTGACGGTCTTAAGGAGTTCCGAATAGCTCAGGACGACGGCGTTCGGCTGCCGGATCCGCGATTTAGGTCGCTCCGGAGTGGCGGTGGTGAGGGTCATGTAACGCGTGCCTCGATGCTGTTACGGGCAACGCTGCATCCGACACTCGGACTGCACGGTCTAGATCACCCTCTACCCAGCATACGCCAGCGCCGTTACCCGGCCTTCCCGAACCGGACGGGCCGGCGTGCGTGAACGGGCCCGGGCACGTGGCAATGGATGCATAAATATCGGCATCTATGCATACTCTTGCTGTATAGTCCTAGCTATGACTATTTCTGTTGCCGTCTCCGGCGCAAGCGGTTATGCCGGCGGCGAGGTCCTGCGGCTCCTCGCCGGCCATCCCGACGTCACCATCGGCGCCATCACGGCACACAGCAACGCCGGTTCCAGACTAGGGGAATTGCAGCCCCATCTCCACGGCCTGGCCAACCGCATCCTGGAAGACACCACGGTGGAGAACCTGTCCGGCCACGACGTCGTGTTCCTCGCCCTGCCGCACGGAGCTTCCGCAGAGATCGCCGCGCAGCTGCCGGCCGGCACGGTAGTGATCGACGCTGGCGCGGACCACCGGCTGGAGGACCCGGCGGCGTGGGAGAAGTTCTACGGCTCGCCGCACGCCGGCACCTGGCCCTACGGACTGCCCGAGCTCCCCGGCCAGCGCGAGACCCTGCGCGGCGCCAAGCGGATCGCCGTGCCCGGCTGCTACCCGACGTCGGCCCTGCTCGCCCTCACCCCGGGCTTCAGCAACCACCTGCTGCAGGCGGACGACGTCGTCATCGTTTCCGCCTCCGGCACGTCCGGGGCGGGCAAGGCCGCCAAGGTCAACCTGATCGGCGCCGAGGTGATGGGCTCCATGAGCCCCTACGGCGTGGGCGGCGGACACCGGCACACCCCCGAGATCGAACAGGGACTGTCCAAGGCCCTCAACGCTCCGGTGACCGTCTCCTTCACCCCCACCCTGGCCCCCATGAGCCGGGGCATCCTCACCACCGCCACCGCCAAGGTGCGGCCCGGCGTCACCGCCGAGGAACTCCGCCACGCCTGGACCGAAGCCTACGACGACGAGCCGTTTGTCCACCTGCTGCCGGAGGGCCGCTGGCCCTCCACCAAATCCGTGCAGGGGTCCAACCACGCCGTCATGCAGCTGGCCCTCGACAGCCACACCGGCCGGGTGATCGTCACGTGCGCCATCGACAACCTGACCAAGGGGACCGCCGGCGGAGCCGTGCAGTCCATGAACATCGCCCTCGGCCTCGCGGAAACCGCCGGCCTCGATCTGCAGGGAGTCGCCCCGTGAGCATCACCGCCCCCCAGGGGTTCCGCGCCGCCGGCATCACCGCCGGCCTCAAGGCCTCCGGCAACCCGGACCTCGCCCTTGTGGTCAACGACGGCCCGTCCAAGGCCGCCGCGGCCGTATTCACGTCCAACCGGGTGGCCGCGGCCCCCGTGCACTGGTCCCGCGAAGTGGTCAAGGACGGCCGCGTGGACGCCGTCATCCTGAACTCCGGCGGCGCCAACGCCTGCACCGGCCCGCAGGGCTTCCAGAACACGCACACCACCGCCGAGAAGACCGCCGAGCGGCTGGGCGTTTCGGCCACCGACGTCTTTGTCTGCTCCACCGGGCTGATCGGCGAGCAGCTTCCGATGGACAAGATCCTCGCCGGGATCGGAACGGCCACGTCGGCGCTCAGCAGCGACGGCGGATCCGACGCCGCCACCGCGATCATGACCACGGACTCGGTGTCCAAGCAGGCGGTCTTCACCGGTACCGATGCCGATGGCAACGAGTTCACCATCGGCGGCATGGCCAAGGGCGCGGGAATGCTCGCCCCGGGGCTCGCCACGATGCTGGTGGTCATCACCACCGACGCGGACGTCCAGCCGGACATGCTCGACGTCGTGCTCCGGGACGCCAGCCGTGTCACCTTCGACCGGGCGGACTCGGACGGTTGCATGTCCACCAACGACACCGTCGTGCTGCTCGCCTCAGGCGCCTCCGGCGCCGTGCCGTCCGCCGTCGAATTCGGCACTGGCCTGACCCAGGTCTGCGCGGAACTGGCCCGCAAGCTGATCGGCGACGCCGAGGGCGCCAGCCACGACATCGCGATCCGTACGTTCAACGCCGCGAGTGAGCGGGACGCCGAAGTGGTCAGCCGCGCCGTAGCCCGCTCCAACCTCTTCAAAGCCGCGATCTTCGGCAAGGACCCCAACTGGGGCCGCGTGCTCTCCGCCGTCGGCACCACCGACTCCGCCTTCGAGCCAGACCAGCTCAACGTGTCCATGAACGGCGTTCAGATCTGCCGCAACGGCAGCATCGGCGAGGACCGCGGCCTCGTGGACCTGGAACCCCGCGAGGTCCTGGTCGAGATCGACCTCCAGGCCGGCGCGGCGGAGGCCACCATCTGGACCAACGACCTGACCCATGACTACGTCCACGAAAACAGCGCCTACTCCAGCTAGGCAGTTCCCGGAGGGACGAACACCATGAACACCCAGACCCGCGAAACCACCTCCATGTCCGACGCCCAGGACAAGGCCGGCACCCTGATCGAGGCGCTGCCCTGGATCCAGCGCTTCGCCGGCACCACCATGGTGATCAAGTACGGCGGCAACGCCATGGTCAACGACGAGCTCCGCCGCGCCTTCGCCGAGGACGTCGTCTTCCTGCACCACGTCGGGATCCACCCCGTCGTGGTGCACGGCGGCGGCCCGCAGATCAACGCCATGCTCAGCCGGCTCGGCATCGAATCGGAATTCAAGGGCGGGCTCCGGGTCACCACGCCCGAGGCCATGGACGTGGTCCGCATGGTCCTCACCGGCCAGGTCGGCCGCGAACTCGTTGGCCTGATCAACTCCCACGGCCCGTACGCCGTCGGCATGTCCGGTGAAGACGGCGGGCTGCTCCGCGCCGTCCGCACCGGCACCGTCGTCGACGGCGAAGAGGTGGACCTCGGCCTGGTGGGCGAGGTCATCGGTGTGAATCCCGAGGGAATCCTGGACATCATCGCGGCCGGCCGGATCCCGGTGATCTCCACTGTTGCCCCCGAAATCTTCGACGACGGCAGCCTCGACGCCGCGACCAAGCAGGCGCAGACCACCGGGCAGGTCCTGAACGTCAACGCGGACACCGCCGCCGCCGCCCTCGCCAAGGCCCTCGGCGCCTCCAAACTCGTGATCCTCACCGACGTCGAAGGACTCTTCGCCAACTGGCCGGACCGCTCCTCGCTGATCTCCTCGCTGACGGCGTCGGAACTCCGCGAGCTGCTCCCGCGCCTGGAATCGGGCATGATCCCGAAGATGGAAGCCTGCCTGAAAGCCGTCGAGGGCGGCGTCGAACGGGCGCACATCGTGGACGGCAGGCTACCGCACTCGATGCTGCTGGAAACCTTCACGACGGCGGGCATCGGCACGCAGGTCGTCCCGGACGAGGAAGTGAATACAAAGTGAGCAGCACTGAACTGAGCCATTCCGCTGAAGGCCGCAGCAGCGATGGGGGCCCGGGTGTGGTCGGGCACCGCGATGGGCCCACGGGCTCAGGAGTCCCCGTCCGAGCCCGCGAGGACGGGGTGAGCCCGGGGACGGGCGGGGCCCCCATCGCTGCGGAGGCCGCCGCAATCGCGCTCGTTGGTCAAACCACCGGCGCACAGTGGCTGTCCCGCTACTCCTCCTCGCTGCTGGGTGTCTTCGGCACGCCGCAGCGGGTCCTGGTCCGGGGGGCCGGCTGCCTCGTCTGGGACGCCGACGGCAAGGAATACCTGGACCTGCTCGGCGGGATCGCGGTCAACGCCCTGGGCCACGCGCACCCGTTCGTGACGTCGGTGATCTCCAGCCAGCTCGCCACCCTGGGCCACGTCTCCAACTTCTTCACGAGCCCCACCCAGATCGCCCTGGCCGAGAAACTGCTGGAGGTCAGCAAGGCCCCGGCCGGCTCCAAGGTGTTCTTCGCCAACTCCGGCACCGAAGCCGTCGAGGCCGCCTTCAAACTGGCGCGGCGGAACACGGGTTCTGAAGAAAAGCCGCGCACCAAAATCATCGCGCTCGAAGGCGCCTTCCACGGCCGCACCATGGGCGCCCTCGCCCTGACCGCCAAGGAAGCCTACCGGGAGCCGTTCGCACCGCTGCCCGGCGGCGTCGTGCACATCCCCTTCGGCGACATCGACGCACTCCGGGCCGCGGTGGACGAGACCACGGCCGCGGTTTTCCTGGAACCGATCCAGGGCGAGGCCGGCGTCCGCCCCCTTCCCGCCGGCTACCTGCAGGCCGCACGGGAGGCCACCAGCGCCGCCGGCGCGCTGCTGATCCTTGACGAGGTCCAGACCGGCATCGGCCGCACCGGCAAGTGGCTCGCGAGTGAGGATGCCGGGATCGTCCCCGACGCCGTGACCCTCGCCAAGGGCCTCGGCGGCGGCTTCCCGATCGGCGCCCTCATCACCTTCGGCCCCGAGGTGTCCTCGCTGCTGTCGGCCGGCCAGCACGGGACCACCTTTGGCGGCAACCCCGTGGCCACCGCCGCGGCCCTTGCCACGCTGCACGTCCTGGAAAACCAGCACGTCCTGGACCACGTCCGCGCAACCGGGGAGCACCTGCGGGCGGGTCTCGCCGGGATCGACGGCGTCACCGAGGTCCGCGGCGAAGGGCTCCTCATCGGTTTCGACCTCGACGCCGACGTCGCCCCCGCCGTCGTGGCAGGCGGCCTCGAGGCGGGTTTCATCGTCAACAGCCCCGGCCCGCACACCATCCGCCTCGCGCCGCCGCTGATCCTCACCACCGAACAGGCCGACCGCTTCATCGCGGCTCTGCCTGCCCTCCTCCAGACCGCAAAGGACGCCCAGTGACTGCGACAGGGATTTCGACCATGACTTCGAAGAGCCAGACCCGCCACTTCCTCAAGGACACCGACCTCACCCCGGCCGAACAGGCCGAAGTCCTGGACCTCGCCGTCCGGATGAAGGCCGCGCCCTACAGCGTGCAGCCGTTCGCCGCGGAGGGCAGCGGACGCCAGACCGTCGCCGTGATCTTCGACAAGACCTCCACGCGGACCCGGGTCTCCTTCGCCGCCGGTGTGGCGGACATGGGCGGCAACGCGCTCATCATCAACCCGGGCGAGGCGCAGATCGGCCACAAGGAGTCCGTCGAGGACACCGCCAAGGTCCTGGAGCGCATGGTGTCCACCATCGTCTGGCGCACCGGCGCCCACTCCGGGCTCGTGGCCATGGCCAAGAACTCCCGCGTGCCGGTGATCAACGCCCTGTGCGATGACTACCACCCCTGCCAGCTCCTCGCCGACCTGCTCACCGTCAAGGAACACAAGGGCGAGCTGGCGGGCCTCACCATGAGCTACCTCGGCGACTCCGCCAACAACATGGCCAACTCCTACCTGCTGGCCGGCGTCACCGCCGGCATGAATGTCCGCATCGCCGGCCCCGAGGGGTACCTGCCGTCGCCGGAAATCATCGCCGCCGCCGAAGACCGCGCCGCGGAGACCGGCGGCTCGGTGCTCGTCACGGTGGACGCCGCCGAGGCGCTGCTCGGAGCCGATGTCGTCGCCACCGACACGTGGGTGTCCATGGGCCAGGAGGACGAGAAGGAAGCCCGGCTGCAGCTGTTCCGCGGCTACGCCGTGGACGAAGCGGCGATGAAGCTCGCCGCTCCGGACGCCGTCGTGCTCCATTGCCTGCCCGCCTACCGCGGCTACGAAATCTCCGCTGCCGTGATTGACGGCCCGCAGTCCATCGTCTGGGACGAGGCCGAGAACCGGCTGCATGCCCAGAAAGCCCTGATGGCCTGGCTGATGCACCGCTCCGGCCTCGCTGTCGTCGAGGGGCTCGGCTAGTGTCCGTCCAGCCCGCCTCCCCGGGGGCAAGCCCGGCCACCAAGACCGCCCGGCAGGCGCGGATCACCGCAATCCTCACCGGAGAATCGGTCCGCTCGCAGGCGGAACTGGCGGCGCTGCTCGCGGACGACGGCGTCCAGGTCACGCAGGCGACGCTGTCCCGGGACCTCGTGGAGCTGGGCGCAGTCCGGGTCCGCGGCAAGGAAGGCGTCCTGGTCTACGCGGTGCCGGGGGAGGGCGGCGAACGCGCGGCCAAGAGCGGCGTCACCCAGGAGATCCTCGACGCGCGGCTGGCGCGGCTCTGCGGGGAACTGCTGGTCACCGCCGAAGCGTCCGCGAACATCGTGGTGCTCCGGACCCCGCCCGGCGCCGCCAACTTCCTGGCCCTCGCGATCGACCACTCGGTGATGCCGGCCATCCTGGGCACCATCGCGGGGGACGACACGGTACTGCTGGTCACCCGCGATCCGCTCGGCGGTGCGGCCCTGGCTGCCCGATTCCTGCAGCTCGCCGAGGAAGCCGGCCAATAAACTTGCACCAGACAACCAAGAACCAAACAACTAAGGAGAATTTGAAGTGACTGAGCGTATTGTGCTGGCCTACTCCGGTGGCCTGGATACTTCCGTAGCCATCGGCTGGATCGGTGAAGCAACCGGCGCCGAAGTTATCGCCGTGGCGGTCGACGTCGGACAGGGCGGCGAGTCGCTGGAGACGATCCGCCAGCGTGCCCTGGGCTGCGGCGCCGTCGAAGCCTACGTGGCCGACGCGTCCGACGAGTTCGCCAACGAGTACTGCATGCCCACGCTGAAGGCCAACGCCCTCTACCAGGGGCACTACCCGCTGGTCTCCGCCATCTCCCGCCCGGTGATCGTCAAGCACCTCGTCAAGGCCGCCCGCGAATTCGGCGCCACCACCGTCGCCCACGGCTGCACCGGCAAGGGCAACGACCAGGTCCGCTTCGAGGTCGGCATCCAGACGCTCGGCCCGGACCTGAAGTGCATCGCCCCGGTCCGCGACCTCGCCCTGACCCGTGACAAGGCCATCGCCTTCGCCGAGGAGAAGGGACTGCCGATCGAGACCACCAAAAAGAACCCGTACTCGATCGACCAGAACGTCTGGGGCCGCGCCGTCGAAACCGGCTACCTCGAGGACATCTGGAACGCCCCCACCAAGGACATCTACGACTACACCGCGACCCCGGAATTCCCGCCGGCCCCGGATGAGGTCACCATCTCCTTCGAAGCCGGCGTGCCGGTGGCGATCGACGGCATCAGGGTCACCCCGCTGCAGGCCATCAAGGAACTCAACCGCCGCGCCGGCGCCCAGGGCGTCGGCCGGATCGACGTCGTCGAAGACCGGCTCGTCGGCATCAAGTCCCGCGAAATCTACGAGGCCCCGGGAGCGATGGCGCTGATCACCGCGCACAAGCACCTCGAGGACATCACGATCGAGCGCGAGCAGGCCCGCTTCAAGGCCACCGTCGGCCAGCGCTGGTCCGAGCTGGTCTACGACGGCCAGTGGTTCTCGCCGCTCAAGCGCTCCCTCGACGCCTTCATCGAGGATACCCAGCGCTACGTCACCGGCGACATCCGCATGGTGCTGCACGGTGGCCAGGCGATCGTCAACGGACGCCGCTCCGAGACCTCGCTCTACGACTTCGACCTCGCCACGTACGACACCGGCGACACGTTCGACCAGTCGATGGCGCGCGGCTTCATCGAGCTGTGGGGCATGTCCGCCAAGGTTGCCTCCGGCCGCGACATCCGCGTCGCCGGAAAGTAGCCCCTGTGGCTGAGCAAAAGTCGGAAGCCACGAATACAGGAGCGCTGTGGGGCGGCCGGTTCGCCGGTGGCCCCGCGGACGCCCTCGCCGCGCTGAGCAAGTCCACGCACTTTGACTGGCGGCTGGCCCGCTACGACATCGCCGGGTCCAAGGCGCACGCCCGCGTGCTGCACAAGGCCGGGCTGCTGGACGACGCCGAACTCAAGGGCATGCTTGCCGCCCTGACCCGGCTGGATGAGGACGTCGCCTCCGGCGCCTACCTGCCGGCGGAGTCCGACGAGGACGTGCACGGGTCGCTGGAACGAGGCCTGATCGAGCGCGCCGGCAGCCAGCTCGGCGGCAAGCTCCGCGCCGGCCGGTCCCGCAACGACCAAGTGGCCACGCTGGGACGGATGTTCCTGCGCGACCACGCCCGGATCATCGCCCGCGGCGTGCTCGCCACGATCGACGCCCTCGTGGACCAGGCCAAGGCGCACCAGGGCGTGGCCATGCCCGGCCGCACGCACCTCCAGCACGCCCAGCCGGTGCTGCTCAGCCACCACCTGCTGGCCCACGCCTGGGCGCTGCTGCGCGATGTGCAGCGTCTGGCGGACTGGGACAAGCGTGCGGGCGTTTCGCCCTACGGCTCGGGCGCCCTCGCCGGGTCCTCGCTGGGCCTGGACCCGGAGGCCGTGGCCGCGGACCTGGGCTTCTACTCGGCGACGCACAACTCGATTGACGGCACCGCCTCCCGCGATGTCTTCGCCGAGTTCGCGTGGATCACGGCCATGATCGGTGTGGACCTCTCCCGGGTGTCGGAGGAAGTCATCCTGTGGGCCACGAAGGAGTTCTCCTTCGTCACCCTGCACGATTCCTACTCCACCGGCTCTTCGATCATGCCGCAGAAGAAGAACCCCGACGTGGCGGAACTGGCACGCGGCAAGGCCGGCCGGCTGATCGGCAACCTGACCGGGCTGCTGGCCACCCTGAAGGGCCTGCCGCTCGCGTACAACCGCGACCTGCAGGAGGACAAGGAACCGGTCTTCGACGCCGCCGACACGCTCGAAGTCCTGCTGCCGGCCGTTTCGGGCATGATCGCGACCCTGACGTTCAACACCGAGCGGATGGAATCGCTGGCCCCGCAGGGCTTCGCGCTGGCCACGGACATCGCCGAATGGCTGGTCCGCCAGGGCGTGCCGTTCCGCGAGGCGCATGAGCTCTCCGGCGCCGCCGTCAAGCAGGCCGAAAGCCGCGGCGTCGAGCTCTGGGACCTGACGGATGAGGAATACGCCGCCATCTCGGAGCACCTGACGCCGGAGGTCCGCACGGTTCTGTCCACCGAGGGTTCCCTCAACAGCCGGAACTCCCAGGGCGGCACGGCACCGGCCGCCGTCGAGCGCCAGCTGCTGGCCCTCGAGGGCGAGCTCGCCGTCGCCCGGGAGTACGCCGGCTAGGTTCCGCCCGCACGGCACAGCCCCCGAGTTGGCACGTCGCGGCAGTGTTTTTCGCAAACATTGCCGCGACCTGCCAACTCGCGGCGTTTAGGGTGGGTGCATGAGCGAATCCTTCCGGCAGTACCTGCGGGCCCTGCCCGATTTCCCGGACGAGCTGCCGGACTTCGACCCGGCCACGGCCCCCGCGGATCCGGCCGAACTCTTCCGGCTGTGGCTCGACGAGGCGCTGGCGGCCGGGGTGCCGCAGCCCAACGCCTGCAGCCTGGCCACCGCCGACGGGCAGGGCCGGCCGTCGTCGCGGATGCTGATCCTGAAGGACATCGACGCCGACGGCTGGCAGTTCGCAACGTCCCGGGAATCCCGCAAGGGCCAAGAACTCGCGGTCAACCCGCACGCGGCGCTGAACTTCTTCTGGCAACAACAGGGCCGGCAGGTCCGCGTCGCCGGCAGCGTTGTAGAGCTCTCCCCGGAAGCATCCGCGTCCGACTGGCATGCCCGGCCCGGCGCGGACGGCAGCGGGAATCCCAGTTGGCAGCTGTACGCCGTCCGGCCCCGAGAAGTCGAGTTCTGGCAGGCCCGGCACGACCGCCGGCACATCCGCCACCGGTACGGCCGGGAGTCCTTCAGTTAATCCTTATTTATCCAGCGCCCTCGGCTAGGATGATCGCCATGACCGCCATCACCCCGGAAAACCTCCCGGAAGAACTCCGCCGCGCCGCCGGCGTCGTCACCGAAATCACCGTCAAACTGCGCGAAGAGGACATCAAGGCCCCCTCGGAGTTGCCGGGCTGGACCCGCGGCCACGTGCTGGCCCACATCTGCGGCATCGCCAACGCGATGGCCCGCCAACTGGAATTCGCGGCCCGGGGCGACAGCATCGAACTCTACGACGGCGGCTACGAGGGCCGGACCCGCGCCATCGAAATGGCCGCCGGGCACACCCTCGCCGAACACCAGGCAGACGTGGACGCCGCACTGGCGCGGGCGCTGCACGCCTTCGAAACGCTGGACGACGCCGGCTGGCAGGCACCCATCAGTTACCGCGGGGGAGTCGTCCTGGACGGCGGCCTGGCGCTCTGGCGCGAGCTCGTCATCCATGCCACCGACCTCGGGACGGGCCGCGGGCCGGAAACCTGGAGCCGGCCGTTCTGCGAGCATCTGTTCGATTTCCTGGCAGCCCGGGTGCCGGAAGGGCA
The DNA here is from genome assembly GCA_035466775.1 of Arthrobacter sp. Taxonomy (GTDB): domain Bacteria; phylum Actinomycetota; class Actinomycetes; order Actinomycetales; family Micrococcaceae; genus Arthrobacter. The sequence continues at coordinate 8,820 of DATIUQ010000203.1, read as the reverse complement.
GCGGTTCGTACTCCAGCCGCTCGGCCTGCCGGGTGCAGCCATCGGAACCCCCGGCGGCCGCTCGACGGCGATCAACGGCATGCTGACCGATATTGCGGCCTGGCTCGCCGGACGCACGCCGACCCTCGGCAGCCTGCGCGCCACCGCGGCGGCCGACGGCGTCGACCTCCCGGAGCTGCTGCCGTGGCCCGCCGGCGTGCCGGTCACCCGCTGAATTCCCGCCGGGGTGGCCTTTCCCGCCCTTGATCCGTCTGGGCATCCGTCTGGGCGTGGCCGCAAAGTCTGGCCTCGGCGCACCCGACTGGCCGGTGTTGTGGCCCGCGCTATCTCGGCACGGTTTCGAGCAGCGACTCCTCGCGTTCCCGGGCCAGGAGGCTTTCCTTGATGGCGAGTCCCCAGCGAAAGCCGCCCAGGCTCCCGTCGGTGCGGATCACCCGGTGGCAGGGCACGAACAGCGCGGCCGCGTTGAAGGCACAGGCACTCGCTGCCGCACGGACGGCTTTCGCATTTCCGGACAGCGCGGCGTACTCGGTGTAGGTCACGGGGTGTCCCGGGGCTACGGTCCGGAGCATGTCCCAGGCGTGTCCGCGGAACGGGCCGGACTTCTGCAGCACCGGCACTTCCATGGCCGGCCCCGGATTTCCGGCATAGAACGCGTCCACGGCCTCAGAGATGGCACCGAGAGCGGTCACGGGCTCGAATTCGCCCGGCAGCAGGTCCGCGTGGATCTGGCCGGTCAGCTCGCCGGGAACTGCGGTCCAGCCGGAGGCAAGCACTGCCCCGTCCCGGGCAATGATGGTGAACGGACCGTCCGGGGTGGACATGGTCAACAGTTGGGCTTTCATGGTGTCGCTTTCTTCGGGGCTTTTGTCGTGGTGCGGACTGGCCTGGCCCGGGCTGCGGACTGAGCTGCCGCGGCGGCGCGCCAGAGGTGCATGGTGGCATACGAGCGCCAGGGACTGAGTTCACGGAAGTCGGGGCTCAGGAGCGATTCGGGGGCCACGGCGGCACCGGCCGGTGCGGCGCCGGCTGGAACGGCCGCGAGGGAGCGGATGCCGTTGCGCACGGCGGCGTCGTTGGCCAGGAAAACGTCCGGAGCGCCGATCACGCGCATTGCCACGTAGCCAACGGTCCACGGGCCGACGCCGGGGAGGGGCAGCAGCTTCGACTCCAGGCCCGGCAGGTCATCGCCGTAGCCGAAATCCAGCTCACCGGAGGCCATCGCCGCGGCGGCACCCCGGACCGAGTCGATGCGGCGCTGCGGGCCGCGGAGGAGTTCGAAGCCTGTCTCTGCGATCTGCGCCGCAGTGGGGAACAGCCGATGCAGCCCGTCCGCCGGCACCAGGCTCTCGCTCCCGGCCGCGGACAGCTGGATGAGGGCGGTCCTGGCCGCGGCGACGGTGATCTGCTGCCCGATCATCGCGCGGACCAGCAGCTCCTGCGGGTCGACGGCGCCGGGCATCCGGATGCCCGGGGTGGCGGCGATGCTGGCGGCCAGCCGTGGGTCGGAGCCCAGTGCGCCGTCGATGGCGACGGGGTCGGCGTCGAGGTCCAGCAGCCGGCGGACCCGGCTGAGCAGGGAGGGCAGGTCCCGCAGGTCGACGGCGCCGATGGTCAGCACCAGCGGTCGGCCGGGGGCGCCGGCGTCGTAGTCCACCCGGAAGCGCGCATCGCCGTGGGCCAGGCGGAGCGTCCGGGCGTAGGACGTGGAGGACCCCTCCTCGATGCCCGGGACGGCCCGGACCGCGAGGAATTCGAAGACCCCCGGGTCGAACGGCTCACGGTACGGAAGGTTGAGCGTCAGGGCCGTTGACGTCACAGCGGCCGGCGACGGCGCCTTATGGTGCCGGGCCGTGGCCCGGAGTGCCGAGGGCGTCATCGCGAAGACCTCGCCAATGGTCTCGTTGAACTGGCGCACGCTGCTGAAGCCGGCGGCGAACGCGACGTCGGCGGCCTTCATGGTGGTGGACACCAGCAGGGTGCGCGCGGTCTGGGCCCGGCTGGCCCGGGCCAGCGACAGCGGTCCCGCGCCGAGTTCGTGGCTCAGGATGCGGTTGAGCTGCCGTGAGGAGTACCCCAGCCGGGCGGCGAGCCCTTCCACGCCGTCGCGGTTGATGACACCGTCGTTGATGAGCCGCATCGCCCGTCCGGCGATGTCCGAGCGCAGGTTCCAGGCCGGCGTGCCCGGGACCGCCTCGGGGAGGCAGCGCTTGCATGCCCGGAAGCCGGCGTCGTGCGCGGCGGCGGACGTTTCGTAGAAGGTGACGTTCCCGGCTTTGGGGGTCCGGGCCGGGCAGGAAGGCCGACAATATATGCCCGTGGTGCGGACAGCGGTATAGAACTGCCCGTCGAACCGGGTGTCCCGGGCGTCGATTGCCCGGTAGCGCTGCCAGAAGTCCATGTGTTCATCCTGCCAGCTTGCCGGAACTGCTGCTAGCGGAAATCGGACACGGCCGTGGCGGCGTGCGGGCGGGGCGTGCAGGCGGTTTGTTAAAGTCGGAGCATGAGTGAGACGCCGGCCGCCAGTGAACTGCGGGAGCTCCTGTCCCGGGACGCCCGGGACGTGGCGCCGCTGTTGCTCGGCGCGGTGCTGACGCATGAGGGGCGTGACGGTGCGGTGTCCGTGCGGATCACCGAGGTGGAGGCCTACCTGGGCCCGCACGACTCGCTGCACCCGGACCCCGGCTCGCACACCTTCCGCGGCGCCACCGCCCGCAACGCCGTGATGTTCGGCCCGGCCGGCCATTTGTATGTGTACTTCACCTACGGCATGCACCACTGCGCCAACATCGTGTGCGGGCCGGACGGCGTGGCGTCCGCGGTCCTGCTGCGGGCGGGCGAGATTGTGGCCGGGGAGGGGCTGGCCCGCACCCGCCGGCCGACGTCGAAATCCCCCAAGGACCTGGCCAGCGGCCCGGCGCGGCTCGCCACGGCGCTGGGCATCACGACGGCGGACAGCGGCCGCGACGCTCTCCAGGCACCGTTCCGGCTGGAACTTCCGGGCGCACAGGCGGCGGACGTCAGCTCGGGGCCGCGCGTCGGCGTCTCGGGTGCCGGCGGCACCCACGACTACCCCTGGCGTTTCTGGCTGGGCGGCGACCCGACCGTCTCCCGGTACAAGGCGGCGAAACTGCGCCCGGCCTAGCGGTCCGGCCGTGGCGTTGGCCCGTAATACCTAAGGATTGGCGGCGGGGGGAAGATGGGGTCCTATGGGTGAGGGCAAGCGCGGGAAACCGCGGAACGAGCTCGAACGGCTCGAGATCTTCGAGCAGCTGGCCGCCGAATACTTCCGGATGGTCGAGCTGTTCCGGCCGGAGGGCGGGCCGGTTTCGGCGGACTCCATCGAGGGGGAACGCAGGCAGTGGGTGGAGCTCTTCCGCGCGGCCCTGCTGAGGAAGTTCATCGTCCGGGATGAGCACGTGTCACTCAAACTCGTGGTGCGGGCCCTCCGCCTCTGCAACTACACGGCAGACCGCGGGCTCGCGGAGGGGACGGACGCCGTGGCCGCCCTTTTCACGGCCGAAATGGTGCAGGGCCGCCAGCATGACGTTCCCGGACCAGTCCCGGATGACGGGCGCGACACTTTTGAGGACGTTCTCTACGGACGGCTCCTGCACGGCGACGCCGACCGGTTCCACCGCTCCGAATGGGCGAAGGACTACCAGCGGCTCAGTGCGGCGGCGGCCCAACGGTTCGCCGCGGAGCACGCGCTCAGGAAGGCGCTCGACGTCGTCCGCTACGGCCTCGCCAGAGGCCTCCTCCGCGCTCCCGCCGCGGCGGTCGACGCTCCGGAACCCGAAGAGCCCGGTCGGTAGGGTTTGGTGCCAGCCAGTAGGGTTGATGGGTGAATCCAAGCGAGCGCCACCAGACCACGATGACCCCGAACGAGACCACCGCACCGGTGGACGAGCTGATCAGCGGCCTGTGCGCCACGATCCCGGACTATCCCAAGCCGGGCATCATCTTCAAGGACCTGACTCCCGTCTTCGCCGACGGCGCGGCGCTGAAGACAGTCGTGGACGCGCTCGTCGAGCCGTTCAAAGGCCAGTTCGACGCCGTCGCCGGGGTGGAAGCCCGAGGCTTCCTCCTGGCCGCCGCCGCGGCCTACGCCACCGGCACCGGCGTCATCACCGTCCGCAAAGCCGGAAAGCTGCCGCGCGAAGTGGTGTCCGAGGACTACGCCCTCGAATACGGCAACGCCACCCTGGAGCTGCACACCACGGACCTGGCACCGGGCAGCCGGGTCCTGATCCTCGACGACGTGCTCGCGACGGGCGGCACGCTCGGCGCCGCCGCACGGCTGTTCGAACGCTGCGGCGTGGAGGTCGCCGGGGTGGGCGTGGTCATGGAACTCGACGAACTCGGCGGCCGCTCGGCCCTGGGCGGCCACCGGGTCAGCTCCCTGCTGCGCCTCTGATCCAGCCCTGCCGCGCCGCCCTGACGTGCCGCCAGCACGCTCCTGCCGGCACGCTCCTGCCCGCCGGCAGCGGGCATGTCTCCGCACAAAACAATGGACGATTCCGCACACCTCGGTAGAATGCCTGCAAAAAACTGACATGTTCCGATTCGCAGGCCGAAATGGTTGTAGAATGGTTGGTCCGTCTTTTTCGATAGGGGAACGTTCGATGCACGACGCTGATTTGGCCCATGAACGCGACTATGTGGCCGGACTTTACGCCCGGCTGGATGAGCTGCGGGCGGAAAAGCGCGCCCAGCTGGCCCAGGTCCGGCGTGCCGGTGCCGTGGGCACCATGCAGAACGTCTCCGAGCGGGACGCCTTCGCGGCACTGTACGAGGACCGCCTGGCGCAGCTCGACGCCGTCGACGACCGGCTCGTGTTCGGCCGCCTTGACCTGGATTCCGGCGAGGCCCAGTACATCGGCCGCATCGGTCTGACCACCGACGACCTCCAGCGCCTCATGCTGGACTGGCGCGCCCCCGAAGCCGGCCACTTCTACCAGGCCACCGCGTTCGACCGGCAGGGCGTCCGCCGCCGCCGCCACCTCATCCTTCAGGGCCGCGAGGTCAAGGCCATCGAAGATGACGTCCTCGACGCCGACCTGCTCGCCGACAACGACTCCCTCCAGGGCGAGGGAGCCCTGCTGGCAGCCCTGAACTCCAAGCGGACCGGCCGGATGTCCGACATTGTCGGCACCATCCAGTCCGAGCAGGACCGGATCATCCGCTCCTCGATTTCGGGCGCCCTCGTGGTCCAGGGCGGGCCCGGCACCGGAAAGACCGCCGTGGCGCTGCACCGCGCCGCCTACCTGCTCTACACCCACCGCGACCGGCTCAAGACCGCCGGCGTCCTGCTGGTGGGACCGTCGTCATCGTTCATGAAGTACATCGAGCGGGTGCTGCCGTCGCTGGGCGAAACCGGCGTCGTGATGGCGAGCGTCGGCCGGTTGATGCCGGGCATCCACGCCGTCGCCGAGCCTGAAGCCGAGGTCGCGGCGATCAAGGGCCGGCTGGACATGGCCGAGGTCGTGGCGAACGCCGTGGCCAACCGCCAGCGCATTCCGGCGGCAAACCGCATCCTCGAAGTGGACGGGCGCAAACTGGTCCTGACGCCCCGGCAGGTCCGCCGCGCCCGGGACCGGGCCCGCTCCACCAACAAGCCGCACAATGAGGCCCGCATCTCGTTCGTGAAGATCTTGCTGCGCGAACTGACCGAGCAGATGACCGAGCTGGTCGAAGCCGGCAGCATCGGCAACAACGCCGACCGCTCCTACCTGGCCGAGGACGTCCGCTCCGCCCGGGACGTCCGCATCGCCCTGAACCTGTGCTGGATGCCGATGACGCCGGAAAAGCTCATCGGCGAACTCCTCAGCAGGCCGGCGATCCTCGAGGCCTGCACCCCGGACCTCAGCCCGGCCGAGCGCGCACTGCTGCTCCGGCCCGCCGATGCTCCGTGGACGGAGGCGGACGTGCCGCTGCTGGACGAGGCCGCCGAACTGCTCGGCGAACTCGACGCGGCGGCCGGCAGGGGACTGGCCCAGCAGGAACACGACCGCGCCCGCGATCTGGCCAACGCCAAGCAGACGCTGGTCAACATGGAGACAGCCGGCGTGGACGTCCTGATCTCCGCTGAAGAACTCGTGGACCAGAACCAGGAACGCGAAGCCCGGCTTACCGCCGCGGAACGCGCCACGACGGACCGGAGCTGGGCGTTCGGGCACATTGTGGTGGACGAAGCCCAAGAGCTCTCGCCGATGCAGTGGCGGCTGCTGGTGCGCCGCTGCCCGCTGAAGTCCTTCACCATCGTGGGCGACATCGCCCAGACGAGCTCGGTGGCCGGCGCCAATTCCTGGCAAGGCGCCCTGGCCCCCATGTTTGGTGACCGTTGGCAGCTTGAGGAACTCACCGTCAACTACCGCACACCCTCGCAGATCGCGGAGGCGGCCGCCCGGATGGCCAACGCGGCAGGCCTGGTCGTCTCCGCCCCGAAGGCTGTCCGCGAGGGCCGATGGGCTCCGGTGATCGACCGCGTCGAGCCCGGCCAGATCATCAACAAGCTCGTGGAGGTCCTGCCTCAGGAGCTCGAATCGCTGGAGGGCGGCCTGCTCGCCGTCATTGCCGACGGCGATCTCCTCCCGGAGGCCACCGCCGCGCTGCGCGCTGTCTACGGGCGCCGCGTCGGCACGGATGCCGGCAGCTATGTGCAGGACATCGTGGTGATCAGCCCCCGCGAGGCCAAGGGACTGGAGTTCGACGGCGTCGTGGTGCTGGAGCCGTCCGCGATGCTGAACCACGAGCACGGCCGCGTCGGCGACCTGTATGTGGCCATGACGCGGCCCACCCAGCGGCTGCGGCTCATCGCCGCCGCCGGCGTGCCGGCCGGCATCGAAGACTGAGTCCCGCGTTCCACGTGCCGGGACGCCGCGGTGTCCCGGCACGGGCGCGCGGACGACGGCGGGGAGCGGACGACGGCGGCGGGAGTCCCGCCGTCGTGCCTCTCCCGGCGCCGGACCGCCGGACGGTCACAAGCGCTGAGGGCGGCCCGATCCTGCTAACTTAGATTCCGTGTCCCAGCTAAATGATCTCCGTTCCCAGCAGAATGATTCCAGCTTCGCCAACGTATGGCAGGAGCTGAAATGGCGCGGCCTTGTCCACGTCTCCACGGATGAGGCGGAGCTTGAAAAGCTGCTCGCCGGCGATCCGGTGACCTACTACTGCGGTTTCGATCCCACGGCGCCGAGCCTGCACCTGGGAAACCTGGTCCAGTTGCTCCTGATGCGTCGGATCCAACTGGCCGGCCACAAACCCCTCGGGCTGGTGGGCGGCTCGACGGGCCTGATCGGCGATCCCCGGCAGACCGCCGAACGCGTGCTGAACACCCCCGAGACCGTCGCCGAATGGGTCGGGAAACTGCAGGTGCAGGTCCAGCGGTTCCTCAGCTTCGAAGGCGACAACGCGGCCCGGATGGTCAACAACCTGGACTGGACCGCGCCGCTGAGCGCCATCGACTTCCTGCGCGGGATCGGCAAGCACTTCCGGGTCGGCACCATGATCAAGAAGGACATTGTTGCCAACCGCCTGAACTCCGATGAGGGCATCAGCTACACGGAGTTCAGCTACCAGATCCTGCAGGGTATGGACTACCTCCAGCTGTTCCGCGACTACGGCTGTGTCCTGCAGACCGGCGGATCGGACCAGTGGGGCAACCTCACCAGCGGCACGGACCTTATCCGCAAGGTCGAGGGCAAGCACGTCCACGCATTGGGTACGCCCCTCATCACCAACTCCGACGGCACAAAATTCGGCAAGAGCGAGGGCAATGCCATCTGGCTGGATCCGGAGATGTGCAGCCCGTACGCCTTCTACCAGTTCTGGCTGAACACCGCGGACAGCGACGTTGCGGCACGGTTGAAGGTGTTCACGTTCCTGAGCCGTGCGGAGATCGAGGCCCTGGAGACCGCGGTTGCCGAGCGGCCTTTCGCCCGGGAAGGACAGCGGAAGCTCGCTTACGAAGTGACCTCCCTGGTCCACGGCGTGGAAGCCACCGAGAAGGTCATCGCCGCCTCGGCTGCGCTGTTCGGCAACGGGGACTTGAGTGTCCTGGATGAGGCCACGCTCAAGGCTGCGACCTCCGAGCTGCCGTCGGCCACCGTCGACGCCGGCGGTTTGGGAATCATCGAACTCCTCGTGGCGACCGGTCTGTCGGAGAGCAAGTCCGCCGCCCGGCGCACAGTGGGGGAGGGTGGAGCCTACGTCAACAACGCCAAGGTGGCGGATCCGGACGCGGTCATAGAGCCGGGCCAGCTGCTGCACGGACGCTATCTTCTGCTGCGCCGGGGCAAGAAGAACTTGGCCACGGTGGAGGTTACGGCCGCGTAGGCCAGACCCTGGGCGTCATCTGCGCGCTCCGTCCCGATCCGGTTGCAAGGTCGGGGAGGAGAGTGTATTGTTTTCTGAGTCGCCACCGAAGAGTGGCGGCCAACCCCAACAAAAATAGAGAAGCAATTCTTCTAGCGCTTTCGGCTCCCCTGGAGCAAGCGGTGCAGAAATGAAAGATTGCTTCCACTTTTGGCGGGCGGATTCGCTCTACCAAGTGAAATTCAGATGAAAATCCGGATTTGCAAAGTGGATATGAATGAAATAAGCTTGAAATATCGCAGCGAAGGAAAAGCGAAACAAAAGAATTCAATTACATTGAATTGTTTCGGCCAGTAATTCGAATGTGTCTGTTGTTTGAGAACTCAATAGTGTGCCAAGTTTGTTGATACCAATTTATTGTATTGAATTGGTTGAATTGGCCAGGTTGCGCCACCCCGTGGTGTGGTCTGGTTTTTACAGCTGGTTTCGAATTTTGTGCATTGT
>DATIUQ010000202.1:0-3032 GCA_035466775.1 Arthrobacter sp. | reverse complement strand
TTGCGGATGCGGCCCACCGGGATGTCGAGGGTGCCCGAGGCGGCTACGGGGGTGAGGTCCGCCATGGACGCTTCCTTGGTGTTGGGCACCACCTTGGCCCACTCGTTGTCCGCGTCCAGGAGCTTCTCGATCTCGGCGACGGAAAGGTCTTCGCGGAGCTTGAGTGTCAGTGCCTGGGAGTGCGAGCGCATGGCGCCGATCCGGATGCACAGGCCGTCCATGATGATGTGCTCGTCGCCGGAGGTCCCGAGGATTTTGTTGGTCTCCACCCCGGCCTTCCACTCTTCCTTGGACTGGCCGTTGCCGAGGTCTGCGTCGATCCAGGGGATCAACGATCCGGCCAGCGGCACGCCGAACTGCGAGGCATCGATGTCGGTCCGCTGGTGGGCCAGGACCTTGCGGTCAATTTCCAGGATGGCCGACGCCGGATCGTCCAGTTCCGAGCTGACCTGGGCGTTGAGCGTGCCGAACTGGTTCAGCAGTTCGCGCATATGCCGTGCGCCGCCGCCGGAGGCAGCCTGGTAAGTCATGGACGTGCCCCACTCGACGAGGCCGTTTTTGAACAGTCCGCCGAGGCCCATGAGCATGCAGGAGACGGTGCAGTTGCCGCCGATGAAATCCTTGGTGCCGTTGGCGAGCCCCTTGTCGATCACGTCGCGGTTGATCGGGTCCAGCACAATGATCGAATCATCGTTCATCCGCAGGGTGGACGCGGCGTCGATCCAGAGGCCGTCCCAGCCGCGGCTCCGCAGCTCGCCGTGGACCTGTTTGGTGTAGTCCCCGCCCTGCGCGGTCACGATAATCGGCAGTTTGGCGAGCGTCTCGACGTCAAACGCGTCCTCGAGCTTGCCGGCAGCACCTGCTGCCGCTCCGGCAATGGCGGGGGCGGCACCTCCCGCGTTCGAGGTGGAGAAAAAGACCGGGTTGATGCTGGCGAAGTCGCCCTCGTCCTGCATACGCTGCATCAGGACGGAGCCGACCATGCCACGCCAACCGACAAGTCCAACGGACGGAGTAGCTGCTGTAGTCATTCGCCCAGTTTAGACTTTCACGGCTCCGGGGCGCAGCCGGTTACTTCGCTACTCAGTTCAACTGGCGCGGACTGGGATCCGGGATGCCCCGATCCCGGCGGATTTTTCGTGCCCGGAATTCGGACAGCGCCAGCCGCACGGCGTAGACCAGGCCGGCGATGCCGCCGATCGTCAGCACGAGTGCTCCCCACAGCGGGTCCTGGCCGTTGGCGGCGGGAGCGGCGATTAGGAAGATTGAAAATGCCGTCACCGCCGCGAACACGGCGCCGAGGACCAGCATGCCCGGGGCGGTGGTGACGATGGGGCCGGAACCGGCGCGGGCGAACCCGATTTCATCCGCGGCGTAGCTGTGCAGCCTGCCGCCGTCCAGGGTCCGGGTCAGGAGGCGCTTTTCGCCGGCCGCCACGGCTTGTTCGTGCCATGCCCTGGTCAGTTCGTCCTCGCGGCGGCGGGCTGCGTCGTAGTCCATTGTCTTCAGTCTTTCCGGATTGAGCGGATGCGTTCGAGGACCTCGTCGTCAACGAGTCCGGCGATCTCCTCGACGGTGCCGGTGCCTGGGCCGCTGTAGCCGACGCTCCAAGAACCGCCGGCCCGCTTGAGCAGCAGTTGGCGGCCGTCCGGATCCTCGAGGCGCTTGAGGGTGGCCCCGCCATGGGGGTGGTCTTCCAGGTGCTTGCGCATGATGAAGAAGTTCGCCTCAGCGGCGGAAACCTCCGGATCCTGCGCCATGGCGAACCAGCTCAAGAAGGCGCGGGGCTGCAGCAGGATCCGGAAATCCGGCGACTCGACCGTGAGGACGCTGTCTGCGGAGTCAGCCGTCAACAAAGTGATCTGCATGCGGCGCTCAGCCGACGTCAGGGCTCGGGTCACCGCCGCCACCGGGCCGCTGACCGAAAGCGTTCCGTCCGGCTCCACCGTGGCCGCTCCCCGGGCCACAAGCGAGGAAGCTCCGGCTGAAAGGATCATCGGATCTTCGAGCTCGTTGGCAACGCGGAGGGCTTCGGCGCTGGCGGTTGCCGCCGGGCCATGCTGGAGGTTCAGCAGCGCGATCAGTTCGGCAAAGCCAAAGCCGATGGCGTCCGGGTAGAGCTGCTGCCCGGGAGCGGGGGCGGTGGTTGTTTCAGTCACGATGTGAGTCTCCTCGTTGTTAGAAGCCAAAGAAATCGCCGACGGCTTCGGCGCCGTCACTGACAGTGTCTGCCACGGCGCTGGCGCCATCGCTCACGGAATCCGCCACGGCACCGGCGCCGTCAGCGATTTGCCCGCCCACATAGTTCACCGAATCGTGGACGATGGGGACATTGTCGTAAAGTGCCAGTCCTGCGCTGGCGACCATGCAGACGGTCCCCGCCGGCGGCGGCAGGAATGACCCGGCGCCGATCAGGGCCTTGGTCCCGGAGTAGGCTGCGGAACTGTAGTCCCCGTCGCTTGCCGCATTGACGGCGTCCAGACCGTCCAACCCCACTCCGAGGACGCCAAGACCCTTGCCGAGACCGTCGAAGGCCTGGAATGCCTTGGTGCCTTCGGTGAGATTGAAGGCTTCGTGCCAGCGTCCCTCGAACAACTGGTTCGAGACGTTGAAGAATTTGCTGAACTCGTTTGAGTTTTGGAAGGCTCGCCAGGCGCTGGCGTCCAGGAAGTCACCAATCCTGGACTTGTGCAGCATCGCGCCAATGTCGAACAAACCGGAGCGGAGGTTGGGAAGCGCCTTGACGAGGTTGTAGATGTCCCAGCCGCCGCGGAACGGGGAGTCCGGGCCGGCCAGCCAGTCCGGCCCCCAGGGGTTGTCGCGGCTGCCGGGTCCTCCCGGGGCGCCCGGGGCCCCGGGCGCGCCTGAACCGGATCCATTGTTACTGGCCCTCTCCTGCTGCTCGGCGTGGGTCATCAGCCGCTTGGATTCCTCCTTGAGGGCCAGCGCCGTCTTCTGGATCAGGGCCCGGTGGTTGCCGTTCCAGTCAGACTTGAACCGCGCGCCGTCGGCGCCCTTCCAGGAGGTGTTGT
>DATIUQ010000201.1:0-26687 GCA_035466775.1 Arthrobacter sp. | reverse complement strand
ACGTTAACGAGTTGAGCAAGGCCGAGAAGGACCAGACGGCGGCCTACCTGAACGTGGACATGGCGGCCTCGCCGAACGGTGTCCGGTCCTTCCACGACGGCGACGGGTCCGATTCCGGGGATGCCGGGCCGAAGGGCTCCGACGGGATTGAAGCCGTCTTCGAGCGCTACTTCAAGGAGAACTCGCTGCCGGCGGAAACAACGCCCTTTGTCGACGGCGACTCCGATTACGATCCGTTCCTCAGGGCAGGCATTCCCGGCGGCGGCCTGTTCACCGGCGAGGTGAAGAAAAAGACCAAAGCCCAGGTGCAGGCCTACGGCGGAGTGGCCGGCAAGGTCCTCGATTCCTGCTACCACAAGGCCTGCGACACCACCAGCAACATCAACACCGACCTGCTCAAGGACATGTCCGGCGCCATGGCCTACGCTACTGCGTCCTACGCCCTGGCTGCCCGGGGCTGACCTTCCTGAGCAGCAGGACTTTCACCATGGCGAGTGGCGGCCGCGCCGCTGGATCATTTCCGCCGAGCCATGGCCGCGGCCGGTGCCGAGCAGGTAGAACTAAGTCATGACGACCTCTCCCTTGGTGCTCGGCCCGATGTTGCGTTACGTGGATGAGACCTCGGCGAGTGTCTGGGTGGAGACCCGGGCGACTGCCCGGGTCTCCATTCATGCCGGCGGCAGGCACTGGGAGGCGGGCACTTTCGCAGTTCACGGCCACCACTACGCGCTGGTGGAGCTGGACGGACTGGAGCCGGGAACGGTTACGCCCTACTCCCTCGACATCAACGGAACACGCGCCTGGCCCGAACCCGAGCCGGAGTTCCCGCCCTCCATGATCGCCACCCTGAAACCCGGCAAGCCGCTGCGGATGGCCTACGGCTCCTGCCGGACCAGCGTCCCGCACAATGAGCACGGGAACCGGACCCACGGCGTCGACTCACTGCGGGCCTACGCCCTGAATATGGCCTCCGACGGCGACGAGCTGTGGCCGGACCTGGTGGCCTTCCTCGGAGACCAGGTGTATGCCGACCTGACCAGCGACCAGATGCAGGAGTTCATCCGTGCCCGGCGTGACATCGAGGCGCCGCCCGGCGAGGAGCTCAAGGACTACGAGGAATACGCCCACCTCTATTACCTGGCATGGTCGGACCCCGCGAACCGGTGGCTACTGTCCACGCTGCCGAGCGCCATGATCTTCGATGACCACGACATCCGCGATGACTGGAACACCTCGCTCAGCTGGAAGAAGGAAATGGAGGCCACCTCCTGGTGGCACGGGCGGATCGTGGCGGGGCTCGCCTCGTACTGGGTCTACCAGCATCTGGGGAATCTTTCGCCGCAGGAGCGGGCTGACGATGCCATCTGGCAGCACATCGCCGCGCATGAGGGTGAGGACGAGATTGATGTCAGCTCGGAGCTGGACAGGTTCGCGGACCGGGCCGATCAGGACCCCGGGTCATACCGGTGGAGCTACTGCCGGGATTTCGGGGACACGCGGCTGATTGTGGTGGATTCCCGGGCGGCCCGGGACCTCGCCCCGGACCACCGCGCCCTCGTTGACACTGCGGAGATGGCCTGGCTCGACGACAGGATGCGCGGCGGATTCCGCCACCTGCTGGTGGCCACGTCGCTGCCCTTCCTGCTGCCGATGGGCCTGCACTACGTCGAGTCCTGGAATGAGGCCATCTCCCAGGGGGCGTGGGGAAACCGTGCCGCCCGTGCCGGCGAAAGGCTGCGCCAGGCGGTGGACCTTGAGCACTGGGGTGCGTTCCAGAACAGCTTCCGGGAAGTGGCGGCCATGGTGACCGAGGTCGCCGACGGCAAACGCGGCCCGGCCCCGGATACCATTGCCTTTCTTTCCGGAGACGTCCATTACTCCTACGTTTCGGAGGTGGAGCGTACGTCGGGCAGCCGGATCGTGCAGGCCGTCTGCTCCCCCATCCGCAACCCGCTGCCCCGGCTGATGAGGTCCTTCGCGGCCGTCATGTCGTACGGCCTGGCCACGCCCGTCGGCGCCCTGGTGGCGCGCTCTGCAAAGGTCCCGGACCCGCCGTTCCGCTGGTCCGGGATCAGAGGGCCGTGGTTCGACAACAACCTGGCCTGCCTGGAGGTGACCCCGGAGGGGCTGAAACTGTGGTGGCAGACCGGCGTCGTCAACGGCGGAGACCAGATGCACCCCGGGCTGAAACGCGTCGCTTCGGTCACGTTGGCGCCGCGGAACACCGGAGGCCCCCCGGGGTGAGTGCGGCCTGCCTGTGCGCCGCCCGGGCGCTGCGCCACCGTCCACGTCACGCCTTGCGGTGGTGGTCGGTGCCGCGCATGCGGACGGCCACGAGAATTCCCGACAGCGCGGTGAGGGCTCCAACGACCCCGACGGCGGCCGGGATGCCGTAGGCATCGGCGATGATCCCGGAGAGCAGCGCGCCGACGGCGAAGCCGCCATCGCGCCAGAGCCGGTAGATGCCGACCGAGCGGGCCCGCCATTGCGGGTGCGCGACGTCGCCGATTGCCGCGAGCAGGGTGGGGTACACCATTGCCGTGCCAAGTCCCAGGAGGACGGCGGCGGCCAGCCAGATCCCGAAGTCCTGGCCGACGGCGATCATCGCCAGGGCCCCGGCCTGGAGCAGCATCCCGGCGACGATCAGCCATTTCCGGCCGTATTTGTCCGACAGTGCTCCGGTGACGAGCTGGGCGGCGCCCCAGACCGCGGGGTAGACGGCTGCGAGGATGCCGATCTTTTCGATCGTCAGTCCGGCGGCGGCGAACAGGACGGGGAAAAGTCCCCAGGCGAGGCCGTCGTTGAGGTTGTTGACCATGCCGGCCTGGCTGACCGACGAGAGGGACTTGTCCCGGAAGCTGGTGAGGGTGAAGATTTCCCGGTTGCTCAGTTGCCCGTGGGCGTCGGCGTGGGCGTTCGTGTGGTTCGCGGCTTCGAGCCGGGCGTGGCCCTGGGTTTCCTTTACGGCGAAGACCGAGAGGCCGAGTCCGAGGGCGATGTACGCGGCGCCGAGCAGGAACGGTCCGGGCCGCAGGCCGTAGGTGGCCGCGATGTAGCCGGTGGCCAGGGCGGTGCCGGCGACGCCGAGGTAGCCGGCGGCTTCGTTCAGGCCCATGGCGAAGCCTCGGCGCTCCGGGCCGACGAGGTCCATTTTCATCATGACGGTGGTGGACCAGGTGAGGCCCTGGCTGATGCCCAGGATCACGTTGGCGGCGACGATCCAGCCCCAGGAGGGTCCGAAGATCAGCATCAGCGGGACGGGCAGGGCGATGACCCAGCCGGCGACGAGGACGGGTTTGCGGCCGTAGCGGTCCGAGAGGGCGCCGGCGAAGTAGTTGGTGGCAGCCTTGGCGAGGCCGAAAGCGAGGATGTAGGTCAGCGCGGACGTGTAGAGGTCCAGATGGAAGACCTGCCCGGCCAGCAGCGGGAGCACAGTGCGCTCCTGGCCCAGGGTGCCGCCGACCAGGGCGTTGACGGCGACGAGGAGCATAAACTGCGCCAGGTTTTGCCGCAGTCCCAATCTCATGCCGGTACGGGATCCTTGCTGCAGTGAGTCGGTGTTGCCGGAAGTCATGGTGCTCCAGGTGGTCGGGGACGAGCGTCGGCGGCGGCCCTGTTGCCAGGGCCGCCGCCTGCGGTGTCAGTCAGTTGCCGCTGGCGCGGACTAGCTGGCAGAAACGGATTCCAGTGCCTGCTGCCGTGCGGTCCAGGCGGCGTAGCTGCCGTCGAGTTCGACGACGTCGTAGCCGGCGCGGCGCAGTGCGCTGGCCGCGACGGAGTTCCGGACGCCGCTCTGGCAGTAGCTCACGATGGTGCCCTCCGCGGGGAGCTCGTCGAGGTGCCACATCACACGCCCGCCGCTGAGCTGGTACGAGCCGGGGATGTTCCCGGCGGTGTGCTCGGTGCGGTTGCGCACATCCAGGATCATGGCGGCGTCGAAGCCCTCGAGCTCTTCGGGCCGGATGAGCTGCGGGGTGCTGGTGGACAGGCCTTTTAAGCCGGTGACGTAGCCGGCGACCTTGTCGATGCCGACGCGGACCAGGTGGTCCCACATGTCCTGCGCGGCGTCCTGGTCCGGAGCCAGCAGCACCAGGGGGTTCTTGTCGGTTTCCGGATTCACGACCCAGGCGCCGAAGCTGGCCACCGATTTGCCAGCCGGGACATTCAGGGAACCGGTGACGGTGCCCTGGTGGACCTGGTCGTTGGGGCGGGTGTCGATGAAGGTCACCTTGTCATCCGCCAGGTCCTTGGCAACGGAGGCGAGATCCAGTTCCTGCAGGGGTGCACGCTCGCCCATGACTGCCGGACCTTCCCGGTTTTCCCGCTTCATCCGGCCGAAGTAGGCGTGGGCGTCGGGCTGGCCGTCAAGCAGTTCATCGATGAAGCCCTGCTCGTCGTTGGCCGCGAGGTAGGGTCCCCACCAGGCGTAGAGCCGCTCGTAGCCGACCGTGGAGGACGGAATGGCACCCAGGGCCTTGCCGCAGGCGCTGCCGGCACCGTGGGCCGGGTGGACCTGGACGTAGTCGGGCAGGGTGAGGAATTTGTCCCGAAGGCTGGCGAAGAGCTGCCTGGCCCCCACGAAACGGGTGTCCACGCCGCCGGCGGCCTCATCCAGCAGGTCCGGGCGGCCCAGATCGCCGGAGAACACAAAGTCACCGGAAAGCAGGTAGCCGGCCTGGTCGCTGAACGCGCCGTCCGTCACCAGGAATGACAGGTGCTCCGGGGTGTGTCCCGGGGTGTGCAGGGCCTTGATGCTGATGTTGCCCAGGGTGATCGTGTCGCCGTCGAACAGCCGCTCCCCCTCGAACCCGTACTGCCAGTCGGGTCCGCCTTCGCCGGAAACGTAAATCTTCGCGCCGGTGGCCGCGGCGAGCTCGCGGGTGCCGGAGAGGTAGTCGGCGTGGATGTGGGTCTCGGTGACGGCGACGATCTTCATGCCGTTCTTCGCGGCCAGGGCCCGGTAGACGGCGATGTCGCGTCGACCGTCCACCACAACCGCTTCACCCTTGGCCTGGCAGCCGATCAGGTAGCTGGCCTGGGCGAGGTCTTCGTCGTAAATGCGTTCCAGAAGCATGTTTTCTCCTTCGTAAAGAGGTGGGGGTATCTCCGTCGACTACTAACTATAATAATACCCCGGGGGGTATCCTGCAAGGGCGTTTGGCGCCGGCGGTTCCTGCCCTCAGGAGGAACCCGGCGGCGTTCGGTCAGGCCTGCGGCTGTGATGCCCGGGCCCGGACGCTGGCCATATCCAGGTTCTTCACGCCCTCGATGACCTGCTCCAGGCCGGCGGCAGTGAGTGCCCCGGGCTGCGAGAAAACAAGGGTTTTGTCGCGGAAGGCCATCAGTGTGGGGATCGAGGTGATTCCCGCCGCGGCCGCCAGCTCAGGTGGTCGGCAGGCCCGCGCGGGTCCACGCGATCATTCCGCCCTCCATGGTGTCGGCGGTGAAGCCTGCACCGTTGAGGGCATCGGCTACGCGCGCGCTGCGGTTGCCGCTGCGGCAGATGGCGATGACCGGAACCTTCGGGTCCAGCTCGGCCAGCCGCGCCTGCAAGTCCCCCATGGGGATGTGGAGCGCGCCGGGGATCATGCCCTCGGCAACTTCGAAGTCCTCGCGGACGTCCAGAATCTGCGCCTGGTTCCGGCGCTGGTCCGCTTCGGTGATGCTGATTTCTGCCATGGTGGAACCTTTCGTTGCAGGATGTTGATGGGTGGGGCGGCCCGCATCAGACCGGTGCGGGCAGGGTGTCCTGGCGGCGGCCGGCGCGGTTGGACTTGCGCAGCGGGCAGGACCTGACGAAGAACCAGCAGACGGCGGCCGCGACGACGGCGCTCCCCGCCACCGCCAGGGCGATTGGTCCGCGCAGGTCAACGGGGGCCTGCTGGATGAGGACGAAGGCGCCCATCACCAACACGAACCAGCCGAAGCCCTTGCGCAGGGCCGCTTCCGGAATGCGCCCGGCCAGCTTGGAGCCGATCAGGGTGCCCACGATGGCGGCCGCGGTAACGGCGAGCGTGATCCCCCAGTCCAGCTCCACGGTGGTGAGGTAGCCGGCGAGTCCGGCGAAGGACTTCATGGCGATCACGACGAGCGAGGTTCCGACGGCGATTGCCATCGGCAGGCCGCCGAGCAGCGCCAGGGCCGGAACCACCAGGAATCCCCCGCCTGCGCCGACGAGTCCCGTGACCAGGCCGACGACGAGGCCATCGAGAAGAACGCGGAACAGCGGAAGTTCGGTGTGCTTGGGCGTTTCGGTGCCCGCATCAGCCTTCTTCTTGCGTCCGCGGATCATGGCGACAGAGGTGGCGACCATCATCAGGGCAAACGCGATCAGCAGGATCTGGCCGGGGATGTGCCCGCCCAGGAGTCCACCCACGAAGGCGCCGGCCATGCCGGCGGCGCCGAACAGCAGCCCCGTGCGCCACATGACGCGTCCGGCGCGGGCGTGGCTGAAGACACTGACGGCCGAAGTCACGCCGACGACGAACAGGGACGCCGCGATGGCTTCCTTGGCTTCGAATCCGGCAACGTAGACCAGGATCGGCACGGTCAGGATGGAGCCGCCGCCGCCGAGCACACCGAGCGACAGCCCGATGAGCACCGACAGGGCGAGCACGAGGATCAGCGTGGTGGTCATGAGGCTTTGGACTCCGGGGTCACGGCGCTGGCGACGGGAAGCTGCAGGATGGCGGACTCGCGGGTCGGCTCCTGGGCCGCCTTGTTCCAGGGCATGGCCGAGATGGCCTGTCCCATGGCGCAGGTGTTGGTGGCGGCAGAGAACGTCAGGCCCGTGCCGATGGCGCCGGCGAGGAGCCGGACCTTCGGAGAGACGAACCTGCCTCCAACGAGGCCCAGAACCACGAGGGAACCGGCAGCGAGCCGGACCTGGCGCTCCAGGTCCCAGCGTGACTTGCCGCGGACTACATCTCCACCGATCTCAGCGAATCCCGGGGCTCCGCCGGTCAGCACATACGCGGTGCCGATACCCGCTCCGCCCAGGCGCTGCCGCGCCTGCTCGGCCCGCGCCCCCGACTGGCACACGAGAACGACGCGGCTGCCCAGGCGGGCGGCCAGTTCGTCGGTGTGTTCGGAGAGCAGCGGCAACGGAACGTTGTAGGAGCCGCGGATGTGCATGGTTTCAAACTCCGCGGCCGAGCGGACATCGATCACGATGAGGTCCTGGTGTTCCTGGAACCAGCTGCGCAGCGTTTCCGGAGCCAGGGCGGTGACCGCCGGCGCGGTTGAGGACTGGGCGGAGGAAGTGGAAGGGGGCGTCATGGTGTCCTTTCGAAACAAAAGATGAATACCCCACCGAGTATTACAGATACCCCAGGGGGTAGTCAAAAATACCCACCGGGGTATATTCTTGGAACTATTCACCCCTAGCTTTGGAGCCATCCATGGACCTTGATTCAGCAGAACTCGCCCCCGCCATCAACCGGCTCAAGCGCGCCCAGGGGCAGCTGGGTGCAGTCATCCGGATGCTGGAGGAAGGCCGCGACTGCAAGGACACAGTCACGCAACTGGCCGCCGTTTCGAAGGCGCTGGACCGGGCAGGATTCGCCATCATTGCCAGCGGACTGGAGCAGTGCGCGGTCCGGAAGGATTCCAGCATGACCACGAAGGACTTGGAGAAGCTCTTCCTCTCCCTCGCCTAAGCTCTCGGTTACAGGCGGTCCAGCCGCGCGGCTGTGCCGTCTTTTGCCGGCTTTAGGTGCCGCAGAACGTCCGGTAGGGGCCGAAGTCCTCCGGTGCGGCAGCGGCGTAGCGCTCCAGGCCGGCTCGCTCCTGATAGGGGCTGGTCACGGCCTCGAGGAGGCGGGCGAGCGGGTCCAGGTCGCCGGCGGTGGCGGCGTCGAGGGCCTCCTCGACCAGGTGGTTCCGCGGGATGTAGGCGGGGTTGACCCGGTCCATCGCGTCGGCGTCGGGATCCTGGGCGCTCCAGCGCACGGCCCACGCATCGAACGCGGCAGGGTCGGGAAACAGGCTCCGCACGCGGGCGGTGCGGCCGCGGGCCGCCTCGGCCAGGCTGCGGAAGAACGCAGTGTGGTCAGCGCGGGCCGCCTGCAGCAGGCTGAGCAGTTCGTCCACGAGGGGCGAGGCGACGGCGTCGTCGAGGTCGCCGGGCAGTCCGAGTTTGGCCTGCAGGCCGGCCGACCAGGCCGCGCTGTACTTCAGGCGGAACGCGGCGAGGGACTCCTGCGCGAGGGTGACCGCCTGTTCCTGTTCGTCGTGGAAGAGGGGCAGGAGGGACTCCGCGAGCCGGGTGAGGTTCCATTCCGCCACCACCGGCTGGTTGCGGTACGCGTAGCGCCCGGTCTCGTCGATCGAGCTGTAGACCGCGGCCGGGTCGAAAGCGTCCATGAAGGCGCAGGGACCGTAGTCGATGGTCTCGCCGGAGATCGTCATGTTGTCGGTGTTCATGACTCCGTGGACGAAGCCCACCAGCATCCACCGGGCCACCAGCGAGGCCTGGGCCGCTATCACCCACTGGAGCAGCGCGATGTACGGGTTCCCGGCGTCCGCCGCCCCGGGGCAGTGCCGGGCGATCGCATGATCGGCGAGGCGCCGCAGCAGGTTGATGTCGCCCGTGGCGCGGGCGTACTGGAAGCTGCCGACCCGCAGGTGGCTGCTTGCGACGCGTGTGAGCACCGCGCCGGGCAGCATCGTCTCGCGGAGCACGGGGCGCCCGGTCGCCACGACGGCGAGGGACCGCGTGGTGGGAATGCCCAAGGCGTGCATCGCTTCGCTCACGACGTATTCGCGCAGCATCGGGCCGACGACGGCGAGGCCGTCACCACCGCGGGCGAAGGGCGTGCGCCCCGAGCCTTTCAGGTGGACATCGCGCAGGCGGCCGTCCGCATCGGCGATCTCGCCGAGCAGAAGCGCGCGCCCGTCCCCGAGCCGGGGGGCCAGCCAGCCGAACTGGTGCCCGGCATAGGCCTGGGCCACGGGGGTGGCCCCGCCGGGGACGAGATTGCCTGTCAGCAGCAGCAACCCGTCCGGACTCCGCAGGTAGGCGGCGTCGAGGCCCAGTTCGGCGGCCAGAGGCTCGTTGAGCACCAGGAGGCGCGGGTCCGGAACCTGCTCCGCCTGCCAGGGAATGCCCATTTCGGCAAGCTCCCGGGCGAAGCGTCCGTCAAAGGTGACGGTGGAGTGGGCTGCGGCAGTCATACCACCAGATTATCCTCCGCACCCCGACCGGCGTTACGGGCGTTCCATCAGCCGGCCGAGGATGCGGGCACCTTCGGGAAAGGCCGCGGGGTTGGGTCCGGCGTAGTTGAGCCGGATAAACTGACCCGCCGGTTCGGCCGGAAACCACTCGGTGCCCGGGGCGATGATGACCCCGGCTGCCTCGCAGTCGCGGGTGAGCCGTTCGACGTCGGTCCCGTCGGGCAGGCGCGCCCACAGGTTCAGCCCTCCTGTCGGAAGGTGTTCGATATGGGCCTGCGGCGCATGCTCCCGCAGGCTGCTGGCCAGCAGGTCACGGCGGGCGTGGAGCTGGTGGCGGAGCCCGCGGAGGTGGGTCTGCCACCCGGGCTGGGTCACGACGTCGAGGGCCGCCGACTGCAGCACGCCGCTGACGTACATCGACTCGGCACCCCGGTCAGCCAGAATGCGGTCGCGGGCCGGGCCGCGGGCGATCACGGCGGCAACACGGATGCCCGGGGACACACTCTTGGTCAGTGAGCGGAGGTAGACGACATGCCCGGCGTCGTCGCGGGCCGCCACGGGTACGGCGGACGTGGTGATGCCGAAATCGTGCGCCCAGTCGTCTTCGACGAGGAACGCACCGTGCGACCGGACGACGTCCAGCACCTGTTCGGCCACCCGCGCCGGCCACTGCGCACCGGTGGGATTCGCATAGTTCGGCTGTGCGTAGAACAGCCGTGCGCCGGTTTCCTCGAAGGCCCGGTCCAGCTCTGCGGCGTCGGGGCCCTCCGGCCCGCTTGGCACCGGGACGACGTGGACCCCGGCCTGCGCCGCGGCCAGGATGGCCCCCCAATAGCTCGGTGACTCCATCAGCAGGGACTGCCCGCTGCCGGCCAGGGCGCGGAACACGGAGCTGAGGCCGCTCTGGCTTCCCGGCAGCACGATGACATCACTCGGCGTCGGCGGGGTGACCCCGGCCGGTGTGGCCGCCCGGAGCTCCTGGGCGAACCAGGACTGCAGCTCCGGCAGCCCCGCAGCCGGCGGACGCGACAAGGCCGCGTCGCCCCGGGCTGCCCGCGCAAGCGCGGCGCGCACCAGCCGCTCCGGCAGGAGTTCCCGGTCCGGGTAACCCGAGTGGAAGGCAATGACATCGTTCGATGCCGTGCGCATTGCAGTGGAGACCGGTCGAAGCGGCGCCTGGGGCGAACGCAGCGCCGCCGTCTGCCAGCCGTAGTCGGCGGGCCGCGCCGTACGGGCCGCCCGGACGAAGGTCCCGACGCCGGGCCGGCTCTCAATCAGTCCTTGGGCCGCGAGCGCGCGGAGGACCTTTTGCACCGTCACAGGACTCGCCCGGTATTCGGCGACCAGCGAGCGGGTGGACGGCAGCTGCGCCCCGGGCGGGGCCGCCGCGATCCAGCCCCGGAGTCGTTCGGCAATAACGGAACTGCTATCGTTGGACATGAGAGACAATAGTAGCGCTACTGTAGTTTCGCCGCCACCGGTATCCATTCGCCCGGCGAACGGCCTGTGGTGGGGCCTGCTCGGAGTAGCAGCCTTCTCCTTTACTGTTCCGCTCACCCGGCTGGCAGTCGGCGGACTCGATCCCTTGTTCATCGGCTCCGGCCGTGCCGTGGTGGCCGCGGTCCTCGCCGCGTGCGCCCTCGCCCTCACCAGGCAGCGCCTGCCGCGCGGCGCCCAGTGGAAAAGCCTGGCCGTCGTCGCCGGCGGG
Source organism: Arthrobacter sp. (assembly GCA_035466775.1). Lineage (GTDB taxonomy): Bacteria > Actinomycetota > Actinomycetes > Actinomycetales > Micrococcaceae > Arthrobacter. Next base: position 15,805 of record DATIUQ010000201.1, on the reverse strand, counting down.
ATCGTCGTCGGCTTCCCGCTGCTGACCTCGTTCGCGCTCACCGCCGTCCCCGCCAGTCACGGTGCCGTCGTCATCGCATTGCTCCCGGCTGCGACCGCAACGATGGCGGTCCTCCGCGGCCGGGAACGTCCGCGGCCCGCCTTCTGGCTCACCTCCGGAGTCGGCGCAGCGGCAGCCATCGCCTTCGCCTCCGCGCAGTCCGGCGGCTTCGGACAACTGCAGTGGCCGGACCTCCTGCTCTTCGGTGCCGTCGTGGCCGCGGCCATCGGATACGCCGAAGGCGGCCTGCTGGCACGTGACCTCGGCGCGTGGCAGACCGTCTCCTGGGCGCTCGTCCTCGCTGCTCCCGTGATGGCGTTCCTGATGGTCCTCTCAGCGTCCCAGCAGCCACCCTCGGGCACGCCCGTCCAATGGGCCGCCTTTGCCTACCTCGGCGTCGTCAGCATGTTCCTCGGCTTCTTCGCCTGGTACCACGGGCTAGCCATCGGCCCGATGGCCCAGGTCGGCCAGGTCCAACTCATCCAGCCCGTCTTGAGCATCTGCTGGGCCGGCCTCCTGCTGGGTGAAACCCTGGCCTGGACCACCATCGCCGGCGGCCTGGCCGTCATCCTGTGCGCCGGCCTTGCCGTCAGCGCGCGTGCACCGTCTCGATGGCGACCGTCTCGATGATCCGGGTCGATGGTTCGCCAACCAGGGCCGGCGCCGTCACACCGGTTTTCCAGGTGTCGTTCTGCAGCCGGCCCAGAAAATCCACGGCAGCTGCCTGCGTCTCAAAATCCATTTCCAGCATCACGTAATCCTCCTGGTCCAGCGGACGCGAGATCCGGTACGACTGAACCCCCGAGGCGGCCCGGTCCAGTGGGTCGCTGTCGAAGGCCCTCCTCCACATGCCGAAATCCCGGACCCGGTGTTCGATCTGCAGGGTAATCATTGGGCACTCCTGTCGACAGTACTGGAAGCCCAACTGTAGGCCTGAAATGGCCCCCTTAGTAAGGAGGCCTGCGGGACCGGCGACTCCGAATACCCATTTCCGCTCGCCGCCACCTGCGTTGCCGCGCGGATTAATGCCTTCTTGACAGCCCATCCCGGGCGCGCGGACCATGACGCTTATGCGCGCATCTAGAGGCGGCACGCTCCAAAGGCCGGCACCATGAGGGCCGGACCGCCTACGACAGCACGGCTTGGCTCCGGCGTTGTCCTTGCCGTGCTGGGGTCCAGCCAGTTCCTGATGACGCTGGACAGCTCGGTGATGAACGTTTCGATGGCCACGGTGGCCGCGGATCTGGGGACGACAATCACCGGCATCCAAACGGCCATCACGCTTTACACCCTCGTCATGGCGTCGCTGATGATCACCGGCGGCAAGGTGGGCACAATCATCGGCAGACGCCGCGCCTTCGCCCTCGGCTTGATCATCTATGCCGCCGGTTCGCTGACGACGGCGCTTGCACCCAACCTTGGGGTCTTGCTATTGGGCTGGTCCCTTCTGGAGGGAATCGGCGCAGCACTGATCATGCCCGCCATCGTCTCGCTCGTTGCGGCCAACTTCCCGCCCGCGCGGCGCGCCGGAGCTTATGGGCTGGTGGCAGCAGCGGGCGCCATGGCGGTCGCCGCTGGCCCGCTCATTGGCGGTGCAGTGACCACATTTGCATCCTGGCGGTATGTTTTCGTCGGCGAGGTCGTCATCGTGCTGGCGATCCTGGTGGTGCTGCGCAAGGTCGAAGACGTACCACCCCACAAGGTCCGGCTGGACCTTGTGGGGTCCGCACTGTCGATAGTTGGTCTCGGCATGATCGTGTACGGTGTGCTGCGTTCCGGTGAGTGGGGCTGGGTGCAGTCCAAGCCCGATGCGCCAGCGGTGCTGGGCCTCTCCCCCGTTGTCTGGCTGCTGATCAGCGGCCTGCTGATCCTCCACTTATTCCTGCGGCGGACCGCGCATTTGGCCGCGGTGGGCGGCGATCCGCTGATTGATCCCGGACTGTTCCGGAACCAGCGCCTCACCGGCGGGCTCAGCGTGTTCTTCGCCCAGTTCCTCGTTCAGGCAGGAGTGTTCTTTACTATCCCGCTGTTCCTGTCGGTGGTGTTGGAGTTGAGCGCACTGGAGACCGGGATCCGGATCTTTCCGCTGTCCGTGGCGCTGATTTCGGCCGCGGTCGGAATCCCCAAGGCTTGGCCACGGGCCAACCCGCGCCGTGTGGTCCGGCTGGGGCTGGGGCTGATGATCATTGGCATCCTCATTCTCGTGGCCGGGATGGACCCCGGTGCGAATGCCGGCATAGTCGCCATTCCGATGCTGTTTATGGGCCTCGGACTGGGGGCGCTGTCCTCCCAGCTCGGCGCCATCACCGTCTCTGCGGTGCCGGACGATCAGAGCGCGGAGGTCGGCGGGCTGCAAAATACGGCCACGAATCTCGGCGCGTCCCTCGGGACTGCCCTGATCGGGTCGGTTCTCATCGCCACCTTGAGCACTTCGTTCCTTGCCGGCATCCAGGAAAATCCCGCCGTTCCGAGCTCCGTAAAGGACCAGGCCTCGGTCCAGCTGGCCAGCGGCGTCCCCTTTATCTCCGATACGCAGCTCAAGGGCGCCCTGGACAACGCCGGCGTTGACCCGGCGACGGCCGATGCCATCATGTCCGTCAACTCCGACTCCCGCCTGGACGCACTGCGGTCAGCGCTGGCCCTGACCGCCCTGCTGGCGATCGCCGCACTGTTCATCACGGAACGCCTACCCGACAAGTCGATCGGAACACCCGCCACAGCAGCCAGTTCAAAGCCCGCCGACGCGGGTGCTCCCGACGCTGGAGCCCACTAGCTTCGGCGCGTCCGGGACTGTCCGCGGAAGCGCCTCACCGGGCTCACCGGGCTCACCGGGACGGTTGAACCACCATTGCCGAGCCGCCTCCGCGCCGCGCGGGCTCAGCCGCGGCTCTCATGCGCCCGTCGGGCAGGAACTCGATTGCCGTCGCCGCGCCGATCTCTGCCGCTGAGGTGAACGCGTCACCCGATGGAGTGAACTCATGACCGTACCGGGTGAGTTTCTTTTCGTAGGCCGCGATGAAGTCCGGCTCTGCCGTGACCTTGGCCGTGTTCCGCTGCGAAGCACGCGGAGCGGCGATGGCGTCAGGGATGCTCATCCCCAGGTCCACCCTGTTCACGATCACCTGCAGGACGGTGGTGATGATCGTCGAACCGCCGGGTGAACCGAGCGCGAGGTACGGATCACCGTCCTTCAGGACGATGGTGGGCGACATCGAAGACCGGGGGCGCTTCCCCGGCTCGATCCGGTTCGGATCGGCCGGGTCGTACACTGTGGAGAAGTCGGTCAGCTCGTTGTTGAGCAGGAAGCCGCGGCCGGGCACCACGATGCCGGACCCGCCAGTCTGCTCGATGGTGAGCGTGTATTCCACCACGTTCCCCCAGCGGTCCGCCACCGTGAGGTTGGTCGTCGAAATGTTTTCGGTGTCCTTCTCGTGGGCGAGGGCGCCCGGTGTTGCCGGGCACGCGCCGTCGTACGAGGACACGTCGCCCGGAGCGACGGGCTTGGCAGCCGCCTTCCCGGGGTCGATCATGCATGCGCGTTCCTTGCCGAACAGCGGGTCCGTGAGCTCGCCGGTGGGGACATCGACGAACGCCGGGTCGCCCACGTACCTGGCGCGGTCCGCGAAGGAGAGGGCGCTCGCCTCCAGATAGTGGTGCAGGGCACCCGGCGTGGACATTTCGGACAGGTTGACCGTGTCCAGTATGTTCAGCGACTCGCCGATGGTGGTGCCGCCGCTGCTCGACGGCGCCATGCCGTACACGTCCAGGCCGCGGTACTCCACGTGCGTGGGCGCCTGGTCCAGGGCGGCGTAGGCGGCGAGGTCCTTCGTTGTCATATGGCCGGCCGGCACAGGCAGCGTTGTGGTCGCTGACTTGGGCGGGGCCTGGACAGTGGCCACGATCTCCTCCGCGAGGGGGCCGCGGTAGAAACCCCGTGTGCCCTTCTCCGCGAGGAGCCGGTATGTGCCGGCAAGATCGGGGTTCCGGAAGACACTCCCGACGGCGGGTGCGTCGCCGCCCGGGAGGAACAGGTTGCTGGTCGACGTGAAGGCCTCGAAGCGAACCTTGTTGTCCAGGGTCTGCTGACGGAACGTCCCGTCGACCACGAAGCCGCGGGTCGCGACGTCGATCGCGGGTTCGAGGGCGTCCTCAAGGTCCCGGGTGCCCCAGCGGTCGAGGGCACGCGCCCACGTGGCCGGCGTGCCCGGGACGCCCACCGAGACGCCGCTCGTGACGAGATCGGGCGTAAACGGGTAGGGCCGGCCGGTCCCGGGGTCAATGAAGGCGTCATTGGGCATGGCCTCGGGTGCGGTTTCCCGGCCGTCGATGGTCCCGACTTTGCCGTTGCTTGCATTGTAGAAAACAAAGTAGCCGCCGCCGCCGATCCCGGCACTGTACGGCTCTGTCACCCCCAGCGTCGCAGCCGCGGCGACGGCGGCATCCGCCGCGTTGCCCCCGTCGCGGAGGATCCTGATCGCTGCGGCCGATGCTTCCGGGTCCACAGTGCTCACCGCGCCGCCATAGCCGGTGGCGGTCGGGGTCTTTTCCGTCTCCTGCGGATCGGCGACGGCGGGGCCGGCGGCGGCGGGGCTGGCGGCGGCGCCGCCCGTCATGCCCATGGCAAGAACTGCCATAACGGCAGCCAGTCGACGTTTTATGGATGGCATGGTCGCTCCCGAGTCAGGGTGGTGCGAGTTGGCGGTGGGGCAACACTACTCCGCCGCGGCGGGGCACTCAACGGATGGCCGGCTCATCCGCCCCGGGTGATGCCCCCGGCCGCTGTGGCGCGCTACGTTGCAACCGGTGGCGGCGGCCAGCATGCGTCGCGCCGCCCCGCCCACACCCGCCGCGAACAGATGGAGACATGACCATGGCCGAAGAAGAAACCCCCGTTCTCGACGCCCTCGCCGAGATCACCGCCGTATCGCTCGACCGGAGCACCCTCGCTGACCGCGAGATCATGCTGGCCCGGATCGCGGCCCTCGTGGCTGTCGACGCCCCGCCGGCCTCCTACCTGCTCAACGCCGGCACCGCTAGCGACGTCGGCATCACCCTGGAGGACGTCCAGGGCATCCTCATCGCCGTGGCTCCTGTTGTCGGGACCCCCAGGGTCGTGGCGGCGGCCGGCAACCTCACCCAGGCACTGGGCTTCGCCGTGGCAGTGATCGAGGCCGAGCTCGAAGCCGAACTTGGGGCGGAGTCCGGGACGAAGGGCTGACCCCGTCCCGGCGACGACGGACTCCGGCAGGCGGCAGTCAGCGCCGCCTGCCAGATCCGTGCCGTCTTCAAAATCCGCACCGTCTGTAAGATCGGTGCTGTGACCCTCCCAGATCTGCGCCCCCAGCCCGTCACCGTCTCAGTCGTACGAACCGTCCAGCCGGGCCGGACCCGCCAGGCCAGCGCCTGGGCCCATGCCGGCCAGGAACTGGCCCGCGAGTGGCCCGGCTATCTGGGATCCGGCTGGGTCCGGTCCGCCGCAGATTCCAACGAATGGCACATGCTGTACCGCTTTGCCGATGCCGGGCAGCTGCACGACTGGGAGCAGTCGGACGAACGGCGCTGGTGGATTGACAGTGCGGCGGACCTCGTGGAGGTGACACAGATCGAGCGGCGCACGGGCATCGAGGGCTGGTTCGCGCAGCCCGGCGATGCCCTCCTCACCGTCCCCGAGACCGTGGTGCCTCCCCGCTGGAAGCAGATGGTCAGTATTTTCCTCCCCTTCTTTCCGCTCAGTCTGCTGGCCAACTTCCTGCTGCACCCGCTGACCGGGGAATGGCCGCTGCCGCTGCAGGTGCTGCTGGCCACCTGCATCCTCACACCGCTGATGACCTATATTTTCCTTCCGGTCACCACCCGGCTGTTGGGACCGTGGCTCCGCAAGAAGCGCTGACCCGGGACGGAGCGCAGCCCGAGGTCAGCTGAGCCGGGGCCGGGAGGGTTCCAGGGCTGCTAGCGCTGGTACAGGTTGAGAATGTTGCCCTCGCTGTCAAGGAACCAGGCGGCTTTGCCCACCGGGGTCGTCGCGATCCCGTTCTCCGTCTTCAGGCCCGGGAAGTCGTACTCCTCGAACACCACGCCGCGGCCGCGCAGGTCCGCGACCTCGGCGTCGATGTCGTCGGTTCCCCAGCCCATCTGGGTGTTTTTCGCGGTGCCCGCATAGTCCGACTTGTACAGCAAGAAGGCCGTTTCCTTCCCGCAGCGGTAGATGAGATTCTCTTCATCCATGGAGTCGTCGGCTGGCTCCAGCCCCAGCACGTCACGATAGAAAGCCCTCGCCCGGGCGATGTCCTTGGCGGGGAGGACTGCGGTGATTTCGAGATCCTTCAACATGACTGTTTTCTCCCTCTTGATCAGTGTTTGTCAGGTTCCTGGAAGCCACCCCAGCTGCCATCCACACTGCAAATCGTAGGCTTGAGGCCCGGAGAGTCAAGACTGCGCCGAATCGGCCGCCGGCGAGGTGTTGCCCAGGTCCGCCCGGGGGTGCTGCCGCCGGCTCGCCAGCAGGAACGGCACCGCGATTAGTTCGATGAGGCCGCCTATCGCCACCGAGGCGGGATAGCCGTACACGTCAGCCGCGCGGCCGAGTACCGGCTGCACCACGACGCCGCCGCTTGACCCCATCAGCGAGTCGAAGCTGAGGACTGTGGCCCGTTGCTTCGAAGGGATCATGTCGTTCAGGTAAGCCTGCCGCACCGGGGTGCCCGCCGACGCGACCAGGGCCCAGAGCGCCAGCAGCGCCAGGGCCACCCAGAAAACCCTTGTGAACCCGAGCAGCACGAGCAGCACTGCGCTCACCGCGCTGCTCAGGATCAGCACGGTGGTGCGCTTGCGGACGAGGCGCCGCAGGCGGGGCGCCAGCCAGCCGCCCAGCACCTGCGCGCCGGCCACCATGGCCGCCGCCAGGCCGGCCACGGAATACGCGCTGGGGTCGCCATAGAGCTCCAGCAGGTAGGGCTGGAGGGCGTAGAAGACATAAATGCCGACGCCGGCGCTGAACGGTGCCGCCAGCATCACGTACCGGACCGGCGGGTGCTTCAAGCCGTTCTCGATCGAGGCGGAGAGCACGGCGCGGGTCGCCTGAAGCGGACGGGTGGAGCGCTCGGGGGTGAAACCGACGTCGCGCATCAGCCAGAAGGCGACGGCGAACATCACCAGCAGCACCCCCACCCGCAGCAGGAACGGCACACCGAGGTTGGTGGCCTGCGCGATCACACCGCCGGCCACCGAGCCGGCGAGCATCGCCACGCCCGACACCATCAGGCCGCGGCCGAGGACTGTCTCCAGCCCGCCCTCGTAGCCCGAAAAGCGCAACGCGTCGACGAGCCACGCCTCCACGGCCCCCGAGAAGAAGGTGAACCCCAAGCCCAGCAAAACCGACACCACCGCCCAGGCCCAGAAGGGCGCGGAGAGCTGCCACATCAGGTAGTAGAGGTACGTCGAGGCGGCCAGGGTCGCGGTGCCGAGCAGGAACGAAACGCGGCGGCCCCACCCGTCGGCAACCACTCCGGTGGGCACCTCGAACAGCACCATACCGGCGGTGAAGAAGGCGTTCGCGGCAAAAGCCTCAAGGTTGCTGAGTCCGGCGTCGAGCAGGAACAGGGTGTTGATCCCCCAGATGAACGACGCGGCAAGGGTATTGCCCAGCGTCAACGTAAGAAAGACGCGCTGGATCTTTCGGGCGGCGGCGTTCATGACCTCGCCGTCCGCGCCGGGGCGAGGGGGAAGCACCAGCCCATTCTCGCCGCCATCGTCTGCCCGCGCCAGAGCAGTATGGCCCCGTGCGGGAACACCGGGGTGCTTCAGCCGGCGTCGGGCACCTGGAGCTGGACCCTGACCTCGTCCCCCGCCTCGATGCCGGCGGCCGTCCGGATGGCCTTCTTGACCGGCAGCAGATAGGAACCGCTGCGGCTGTCCGGGAAGAGCGACGTGGACCAGCGGTGCCCGGCGATGGCGGCCGTGACTTTGATGGAGCCGAAGCCCTGGCGGAGCGCGGCCGCTTCCTCCCGGATCTCGCCAGACACGCCGTCCGGAACGGTGAGGAAGTGCCACCCGGCTTCTCCCGGATAGAGCCACAGCCGGGCCGTGAACGTGTAGCTCAGCGCCATGGCCAGTCCGCTGCAGGGCGGCTGTTGGAGCCTGGACCGGTCCGCCCGCCGGCCAGCACCGGTCCCCGCCGGCATGCCGCCACTAGAGCGAACCGCCGGCGACCTCCGGCGTGCCGGTGTCCTCGGGCGGTCCGCCGTGGGCGCCTCCGTGACCGTGGTGTCCCCCGCGCCCCGCTCCCCCGTGCTGGCCGGCGTCGCCCACCCGTTCGCGGGCCAGGAAGGTCTCGACGTCGAAGAGGTTGTCCGCCCGGCGGGCGACGTTGAGCAGCGTCGACATCGATGCCACCTCCTCGACCTGCTCCTTGAGGAACCAGAGCATGAACTGCTCACCGAGGGGGTCGTTCTCCGCCCGGGCCGCGGCGAACAGTTCCTTGATGTGGTCCGTGACCTCAACCTCCTGGGCGAGGGCGAGGACGAGGGGTTCCTCCGCCGAGCTGAAGTCGTTCCGGACCGGATCGATGCCGGGAATGGTGATCTTGATGCCGCGGTCCAGGATGTACCGGACCATCATCATGGCGTGGTTGCGTTCCTCCAACGACTGGCGGTAGAAGTGCTTGGCGAGCTGCGGAAGGTCCTGCCCGTCGAACCAGGCGGCGATGGCGATGTACTGCTGCGACGCTGCGAACTCATTGCCGACCTGGCGGGTCAGCAGTTCGTTGAATTGCGGGCTCATGGTGGCCTCCTCGAGTCGGTGTTCAAGGGTGCGGACCTGGGGCGCCAGGGTTGTGCCGGGCCGGGGCTGCCTGAGGGCCTGTAACGAGACTCCTCCGCTTCGGATCTCCACGTCAAGATCACGCATTTCCGGTTCCGGTGGTGTGTCCGTGCTGGCCACACGTGTGCGATTTCCGTCGTCTGTTGACACGGGTACTCGGGCGTCTGATGCTGGGCTGATCCGGTATCAAGCAGAGGCAGGAATGTGCCGCTCCCGGCAAACCAAAACCCTGACCGAACGGACAGCTGGCAAAGGAGAACCCCATGCACATTGACATGCCGACCCGATACGACCTGGAGCGGCTGGCGGCTGCACGCGATCCCCACAGCGTCACGGTGTATCTTCCGACGAGCAGCGTCCCGGCCGACTCCGAGGAAAACCAGACCAGGGCGCGTTCCTTGTTTGGTTCCGCCATCGAATTGCTCCGCACAAGGGGAAACAAGGAAGCCGCCGCCGCCGTCGAGTCGTTCCTCCACGAACTCCTGGAAGCCCCGGAATTCTGGTTCGACATGGGGCGGAGTCTCGCCATCTTCGCGACCCCGACGTCGGTTGTGGAGTTCCGCCTGCCGAACGATCTCGAAGACCATGTGAGCGTGACTGACCGGTTCGCCATCACGCCGCTCCTGCGCGCCACAACATTCCCCAATGCTGCCCTCGTGCTCGCGATCTCGCAGGACGGTGCGCGGCTCATAGAGGTCACGGCAGACCGCCCGGCCGAGGAAATCACTGTCCCGGGCATGCCGGCTGATGCCGCGAGTGCCGTCGGGCTCCAATCCATCGACGGCCGCTCCCATTTCGGGCGGCTGCACGGGGACGAGGGACGAAAGGTCCGGCTCACCCAGTACGCGCGGTCCGTCGATCACGTTCTCCGTCCGATCTTGAACGGACAGTCGCTGCCGCTGGTCATTGCGGCAACGGAGCCACTCCGGAGCATTTACCGCAACCTCACTGGATATGCACACCTCGCTGACGAGGTCATCGAGGGAAACCCCGACGAACTGACCTCGGCGCAACTGGCGGCCGCCGCGCGGGGAGTTCTCGACCGGATCTACGCAGCAGATCTCGTGGCCCTTCAGGAGAAGTTTGAGGAGCGCCGGGCCAACGGACGTGGATCGGCGGATCTCAGCGATCTGGCTAGGGCTGCCGCCTTCGGCGCGGTTGAGACACTCGCCGTGGACATGGACGCTAACGTGGACGGATCTGTCGGCGACGATGGCTTGCTCACCCTCGATGCCGAGGCGGGCCACGACGCCCTCGAGGAAATCGCCCGGCGGGCGCTTGGCACGGGCGCCCGGGTCCTCGCCCTGCGGCGAGCCGACATGCCGGACAACGCCCAGGCGGCCGGACTTCTTCGCTACGCCATCTGAACCGAGGATCGCGTCCAGGCCCCCGCGGCTAATCGGGGCGCGGCGTTGCCGGGACCCGGCTGAAACCGCGGGCGAGCTCGATGAGGATTTGTTGTCGGCGTCCTTCCGTTGCTGACTTCGACAACGGTGCCTGCGCCCCTCACTGCCGCCGGTCGAAGGCTTCGAGGAGCCGTCCAACCGAGCCGCCAAGGTTCCACTCGGTGGCGAGACGCTCCAGTTCGGCGCGGGCATCGCCGGAGACAGGGTTCAGTTGCGCGCCCGCCTGTTCCAGCGTGGGCAGGTCGAGGTCACGCACGACATTGACGACGGCGGGCGCGACCGCAAGGTAGTCCGCGGCCGTTGCGAGCCTCGAGCGCACCGACGCGGACAGCCCGCTGCCCGGATCGGCCGCCGCGGCTAGCAGCCCGTCCAGCGTGCCGTACTCGCCAAGCAGCGACGCAGCGGTCTTCTCGCCGACGCCGGCGACCCCCGGCAGCCCGTCGGAGGTATCGCCGCGGAGGGTCGCGTAATCGGCATACTGCACGGGCAGCACGCGGTACTTGCCAACAACCACCGCCTCGGTGAGGACCTCCAGGTTCCTCATGCCGCGCGCGGTGTAGATCACGCGCACCTGGCGGGCGTCGTCGACGACCTGGAAGAGGTCGCGGTCCCCCGTCACGACGTCGACGGGCAGCCCGGCATGGCTCGCGTAGGTGCCGACGACGTCGTCGGCCTCATGTCCGGCAGCCCCCACGACGGCGATGCCGGCGAGGTCGAGCACGCGGCGGATCAGCGGAATCTGCGCCTGAAGTAAGTCCGGCACGACTTCCACGTCGGGGGCATCCGCCACCACCTCTGCGACCCGGTGGGACTTGTAGCTCGGAATGAGGTCAACCCGCCACTGCGGACGCCAGTCGTCGTCCCAGCAGGCCACCAGATGCGTCGCCCCGTAGTCGGTGGTGAGCCGGGCGATCATGTCGAGCAGCCCGCGGACAGCGTTCACGGGCGTGCCGTCGGCGCGGCGGATCGTGTCGGGAACGCCATAGAAGGCGCGGAAGTACAGGGAAGCGGTGTCCAGCAGCATCAGACGGTGGGCCATGACTGATCCTGACACGTTTCCGTCTCCTCCGGCCTCCCACCACGCCTGCTTCCTAAGGACTTCCGGGGAACAAAGTCCTACGATTCAGCCATGAAGCAAGAGACGTGGAAGAAGTATTCCGAGTGGCCCCTCGTCGGTGCGGCCTTCCTGTTCCTGGCGGCGTATTCCATTCTGATCATCGCGGAACCTCCGGCCCCTTACGCGGACGCGCTGGTGATTGTCATCTGGTCCACATGGGCTGCTTTCGGCGTCGACTACCTCGTGAAATTGCTCCTGGCGCCGCAGCCGGTTCGATGGTTCATTCGCCACCCTATGGAGCTGCTTGTGGTGGTACTCCCCGTGATGCGGCCATTGCGGCTCCTGCGGCCTTTCACCTTGCGTCAGGTCATGGACCGGGCCCCGGGAACGGCCATCAGAACGCGCCTCATGGCCTACGTCATTGCATCCGCCGTCCTTCTCATCTACACCGTTGCCCTGAGCGTCCTCAGTTTCGAAAAGAGCGCCCCGAACGCGAACATCACCACTATGGGCGACTCCCTCTGGTGGGCCATGGTCACGATCACAACGATCGGTTACGGCGACTTCTATCCGGTCACTGTCCCGGGCCGTTGGGCGGCCGCCGCTCTGATGATCGGCGGGTTTGTCGTCTTGAGTATGGTTACCGCGACTGTGTCTTCGTGGCTGGTGGAAAGTGTGACCGCCGCTACCAATGCGCGGACGACGGCGGTTGAATCCGCAAGGAGCGAGGAGCTCGCCCGGCTCACGGCGCAGGTCGAGAAGTTCCATGACCGGTCCCTGGGCCCGGTGGAAACAGGCAGCGGCCACACGGAAGCAAATCCACGCAAGGAACCAGGTTAGGGGAAGCAATGGTGTCGGTCGCGCGGGCGGCGTGGCAGCAAAGATCGGTGCGCCAGCAGTGCGTTGACGATTCAGCGCTTCGGGGCCACAATCGCAGTGTGACGGCGGTCGAGATACGTGACTACGCAGCCATTTTGATGAGCACGGAGCCAAGGCGCCTTTGCGCGCTTAGCCTGGACCGGCGTCGGGCACTTAGTGCCGGTGGCGGTTCCTGATGTAAAGGGGAGGTCACCGATCATGGCCGGGACCAAAGTCAAGCACCCGAGCGTCGAAAAGCGCCTTGCAGAGGGTAAGGGGTGCCGCGAGAAGACACCCGTTTCCAGCCACGCAGGCTGGACTCCCGCCACCGACCGCCCGGATCCGGTCGCGTTGCTCGAGGAACAGAACCGCACCCGGGAGCAGGACCTGGTACCGGTACGACACGGCCGGATGCTGGTCTCCCCGTTCACGTTTTACCGTGGTGCGGCGAAGATCATGGCGGCCGACCTGAAAGACACGCCCCGGGCAGGCTTGCGCGTCCAGCTGTGCGGAGACGCCCACCTTTCCAACTTCGGGGTCTTCGCTTCGCCGGAACGGACTTTGCTGTTCGACCTGAACGACTTCGACGAGACACTCCCGGGCCCGTTCGAGTATGACGTCAAGCGGATGGCCGCGAGTTTCACGATTGCGGCGCGTAACAACGCGTTCACCAAGGAAGAAACACGCGACGCGACTCTCAGGGCGGTCCGGGCGTACCGGGAGGCGATGGCCGAGTTCGCGCAAATGCGCACCCTGGACATCTGGTACTCACGCCTGTCCGAGGAGCAGCTGATGGAAGCCATCGACCTGGCCGTGGCAAGCCAGAAGGGGAAGGCCCTCAAGAAGGCTGCCCAAGGCATGGTGAAAGCGGCACGGCAGAACGTCGCAAAGGCGCACACCAGGGACAGCCTGCAGGCACTGTCCAAGCTCGCCGAGCGCGTTGACGGGAAGTACCGGATTGTCAGTCAACCGCCCATCGTCGTTCCCGTCCGGGAACTGGCAGCCACGTACGGCATGTCTGGCGAGGATGTTGAGAACGCGGTTCGTGACCAGCTCCGTTCCTACCGGGCCACGCTGCCGGATGACCGGCGCCACCTGCTCGAACAATTCGAAGTCATCGACGTCGCCCGCAAGGTCGTCGGCGTCGGCAGCGTCGGCACGCGGGCCTTCATCGCCTTGCTCCAGGGACGCGACCAAGAGGATCCCTTGTTCCTCCAGGTCAAGGAAGCCACGAAATCCGTGCTCGAGGACCACTTGCCCAAGAGCCGTTACAAGCAGCCGGGCGAACGTGTCGTGCAGGGACAGCGGATGATGCAGGCCGCGAGCGACATCTTCCTGGGGTGGACCAAAGGCGTGCAGGACAACCGGTATCTGTACTGGCGCCAACTGCGTGACATGAAGGGCTCAGCCGTTGTGGAGGGGATGAAGCCGCTCGGCATGAACTTCTACGCCAACGCATGCGGCTGGACGCTGGCGCGGGCCCACGCCAGGTCCGGCGACCCTGTCGCGATCTCCGCCTATTTGGGCAAGAGCGACAAGTTCGACCTGTCCATCACCGATTTTTCCGAGCGTTACGCCGACCAGAACGAAAGGGACTACCAGGCCTTCGCCGACGCAGTGCAATCCGGCAGGCTGCCGGCAGCCGACGCCGTTTAGGCCGGCGTTACGGCTGCCAGCTGGCGGCCGGCGGAACGACACCTTGCTGTGCGACAAGTGCGCGCCGCCCCCTGCGGAGGACGACGACGGCGGCCAGCCCGGCAGCCGCGAGGAGTGCCACGCCCCAGGCCGTCACGGTAGCGTCGGGGCGCACGACGGGCTGCCCGGCCAGGGCCTGCACCGTGAGCAGCGCCACGGCGCCCAGGTAGGACAGGACGAGGATCCAGATCAGCCCCAGGCGCGTCGCGGCCGCCCGGAGAAGCGGAACCCGGCGGGCACCGAACTCGAGCAGCAGGGCCGAGAGCGGGATGAGCTGGAGGGCGTGCATGCCCACGAAATGGGGAACGCGCAGGTCGCCAGCTGAGGTGCTCCAACCCAGCAGCGGGAGGCCGGGGCCGCCGTCGGGAACGCCAACCGTGTGTGCCCCGACGATGCCCCGAAAACTGTTGAGTTGTTCCGCGGTGGGGCCTGTCATGAGGAACGCCAGCGCCATGCCGATGAGCGCGATGACGAACCCGGCGCGGATCGCCAGCGAACGCGCCGGGTCACCGAGCGGAGCCCTAAAGAGCAGCAGCGCCGTGACAAGGCCCGCGATCCAAACGATAACGATTGACGCGGCCATGACAGACCAGAGGCTGGCGGCAACGGGCGTGGAAACGTTGAAGTGGCTTTTGTTACCTGCCGCTGCGGCTCCCCCAATGATGACGATTTCCACCGCGAGGAAGACCGCCGCCAAGGTACCCGCCCACCACGCCAGCCGCCGCCAGCGCTGCAGCTGGCCGAGCAGCCAGGACAGCGTCACGGCATAGATCAGAATGGAGACGGAGAATTTAAGTGGCTTGGCCCAGAGCGGTGCCCCGTCCAGCAGCCGGGGGTCGAGGGCCAGCCCGGCCAAGGCCGCGAGGGTCGAGGCGGCCATAGCGAGGCTGAGCCAGAGCAGCGGGCGGTGCCAGCGGGTCTGCACGGCAAGAAACGGGGAGGCTGCTGTTACGGACATTCTTGCTCCTTGGTGGGTGCGCGGTCTGGCTCGAACGGGACAGGATGGCGCAGGGCGGAGACATGCTCCTGCGCGGCACGGCGGAGCCCGGAAAAGAGGGCGTCGCCCAATACGGTGCCGATGACCACAGTCTCGGCCATGGCCTCTCGGCTGCCGCTGACCTCGACCTGATCCAAGTCGGCCTCGGCCACCAGCAGGGCCGCGGCGGCATAGCGCGAGAACCAGTCCCGGTCATCCCGCTGCCCCAGCGCATTGAAGGTCTCCAGAACGCGGGCCGCGGCGAGCCGCCCCGGGTTGTCGGCTGAGACGCGCCAGCCCTCGACGAGCCGGTCGATGCCCGCCAGGGCGTCGGGGTCTATGTCACCCGGTTCGATGTCGGCGGAGACCGCCCGCTGGGCCACCCCGAACGAGTGGGCCAGAGGAAGCTCCGAGTCCACGGCATCGATCACGCCACGTGCCGTCGCGACGCTGAGTCCACCGACGTCGAGGAGTCCGCGAATGAGCCGCAACCGGCGCAGGTGCGGCTCACCGTAGCGCGACTGGTTGGGGCCCGTCCGTTCACCCGCCGGGAGCAGCCGCTCGCGCAGATAGAACTTGATGGTGGCGACCGGAACGCCGCTGGTCTTGCTCAGTTCAGCCATTCGCATATGGATAGTATGACTATCGGAGAGTGCCACTGTCTATAGTTTGCCTACTCCGTCGAGCCGCAGAGCTCGACACCGACTTCGAGCAAGCGACCCTTCGAGCACGCACCCTCTTGGGCCCTGATTCCGAACTCCAGTATCCGCGAAGAACTCAGCGCAATACTTGACGCTTCAACTTCTTCCGAGTACTTTAGTTGTAGCTTCAACAAACGTTTCCCCAGTAGAACAGAATCTGATGAAAACCCTCCTGGCCCGCATATTCGGAAAGAAGACTCCAATGACGAACCTCACCATCATCGGCAATGGCAACATGGCCCGCGGCATCGCAACC
>DATIUQ010000200.1:0-6471 GCA_035466775.1 Arthrobacter sp. | reverse complement strand
CGAGCCCATAGAGGAGGGTCTGGTCGTCCAGCCATTCGATCTGATCGTCCACGCTGCGTGGTTCGGACAGCACGGTCTCCTTGCCGGTGGCCAGGTCCAGGAACGCGACACGCCAATGCGGGGCCAGCGTTCCCCCGGTGTTCTTTTTGTATGCGATCCGGGTGGCGTCCGGAGAAAGCGACGGGCACTCCGCGCCGTCGTGGATTGCCGTGAGCGTGCGCGCCGAAATGCTCCCCTTGACCAGCCAGATGCGGCCCGATGATGCCGCCGTTGCGTAGAACGTGTCCCTGTCGCCCGGTGCGAAGGTCACGCCCCAGATGTTGCGGTCTGCGGCCGTGATCCGGGTGCCGTTGACGATCAGCGCGAAGTCCTCCAGGTTCCCGGTTCCGCCGTCACCCTGAGGTGCAGTGATGGACGTCTCGGTAGAGAAGCTCCCGCTCCCGTATGAGTGCCCGGAGACAAACACCGTGGTGGCCAGCAGGGACCCGTCCGGATTCATCCGGGTGCGGCTGGGGATGCCCGGCAGGGCCCAGCTCCTGGTCGGCTGCCATTCCGCGTTCAGCAGGACGGCTTCGAAGCTTGTCACGAGACCGCGGCTGGTCTTCAGGCAGACAATGTTTTGCAGGGTGCCGTACACCCTGTCGCAGGCCACCCCGGCCAAGGCCCGCTCGCCGGCAGGATCAGACAGCGGGACGGTGCCGATTGTTCCGTAGCCCTGGCCGGGCGCAGTGTTGCGGAAAAGGACTGTCGCCTTGGTCAGCACGGCGGCGCCGGATGCCAGCCGCGCCGTCGACGCCGCAGCCCGGCTCTCCTGGAAGCGCCCGAACGCAGTCGCTGCGTAGGCTCCGGCGGCGGCGATGACCAGGGCCGTGATCACCAGCAGAATCCCCCAGCGCGCCCTGCTCCCGGCGGGCGTCAAGCTGCCGGCCTCTGCAGCATGCCGCCGCGCAGGAGGAACCAGGACGCGATGACGCCGGCGGCCAGGCATGTACCCACCACCACCATCGCAACGGCTGGACCCAGCGCGAACCACAGGACACCGAAGCCCACGGAGGCGGTCATCCGGCTGAGTGCCACCACTGTCTGGGCGGCGCCCAGGCCCGTGGCAAGTTTGTCCGGCGGAGACAGTTGGCTCGCCAGCGCCGACAGCACCCCGTCCGTCGCGGCGTAGAAGGCACCGAGCAGAACCAGGCAGGCCACGGTCGGCCCGAAGCCCCCGAGCGGCGCCGCGGCCAGAAGGTAACAGGCCAGGAGCGCGACGTGCCCCAAGATGAAGACCCGTGCCTTGCCCCAGCGGTCCGCGAGGCGCCCCAGCGGAATGGCGAGGATCAGGAACACCACGTTCGTGCCGACGTAGAGCAGCGGAAACCACTGCACCGCGAAAGAGTCCCGGTCCTGGAGGACCAGGTAGATGAAGCCGTCACCCACCGTCAGCAGGCCCAGAATCCCGGCAGCGACCAACAGCCGGCCGAGGCCCGGCTCACGCAACAGGCGCCAGCGGAACCCCCACGCCGGCCGGGTTTTGCTGTCCGTCCCGCCATTCTCCGGCCCAGCACTGTCCGGCCCGGCACTGTCCCGCCCTACGCTGTCCAGCCCCGGCCCGCCCGTCCGACGGGTTCTCAGGTTCGGCACCAGGAGCGTCAGCACCGCCACGCCGATTGCGGCGAAGGCCAAGGACACCACGAACACGGTGCCGTACCCGTTCGGGATCAGCATCAGGATGAGGAAGGCCAGCAGCGGACCGCTAGCCGCCCCGATATTGTCGAGCATCCGGTGCACCCCGAAATGCCGGGCCACATAGTCAGGTTGGGCTGACACGGCGATCAAAGCGTCGCGTGGGGCTGTGCGGATGCCCTTGCCAATCCGGTCTGCCGTCACGACGGCGGTCAGAGCCCAGAATCCGCTGGCGAAAAGGAGGCCGATCCGGGCCACCATGGAAAGGCCGTAGCCCGCGACGGCCACGCCTTTGGGGCGCCCGATCCGGTCGGAAGCATAGCCCGCCGCCATCCGGACAATGGCGCTCGCGCCCTGGTTGATGCCGTCGAGAAACCCGAACGCAATCATGGACAGGCCGAGGAACCCGGTGATGTACAGGGGCAGGATGGCGGACACGGATTCGGACGAGACATCGGTGAGCATGCTCACCACGCCCAGCCAGATAATGACCGGCGAGAGCCGGAAGGGCTCTTTCAGGGGTTCCACCGGTTGCGTGTCCAGCGGCTGCAGGTCCTTTTTGCCGCCGTTGCGGTCCGACATGGAGATGTACACCGCGCTACCCACCTGCCGCCGCGTGCAGATTTCCCAGCAGCATGAACCGTGTGCCGCCCGTTCCCGTGGTGGAGGCCGTGAGGGTCACCGAATCAGTGCCCCGGCTGAACCGCAGTGCCCGTTCTCCGGCCGCGGCAGGCACGGGTTCAGACCAGAATCCCAGGCCGCCCAGGACCTGCTGGAAGTGCCCTGCCACCGAGTCCTGGCTCAAGCCGGCGATCGCGTCGGCGGCCACCTGCAGGGATTCCTCCGCCGGGGAGACCGACGTCGAGACGACCACTGTCCCCTCCGGAAACCGGAGGGCGTCCGCGGGGAACCCGTCCACGATTTTGCCTTGGGCCGATGCCGCCGCCGGCAGGGGCTTGCTGATGAGGGGCGCAGGCGGCGAGGGCATGGGCAGGCCGGTTGGAGCCGCGCTCACGGGCGGAAGGACTTCACGGCCCACGGGTGCAGCGGCCGAACCGTCAGTGGTGCCGCCCGTCGGAGTTGGCGTGGGCGCCGCGCTATTGTCGGCATCTGCGGGGGCCGCGGCGTCAGTCGTGCCCGGATCGGCGGTGGACCCGGAAGCCTGCGGGCTGCTCCCTGCCGGTGTCACAGCGTGCGACGCCGGAGGCTCTCCGGCCGTCATCTGGTCCAGTACGACGGCGGTGCCTCCCAGGATCGCCGCCACGCCGACACCCGCGATGACAAGCCGCTTGGCTTTCACCGGCTGTTCCCGGCTTGGACGAAAGCATTGATTAAGACCATGGTTGTAATTCCCCTAGCACCCATCGCCACAGTCTTTCAGCGCGATGCAGGGAGCGTAAGAGTAGGACTACTTGTTTTACGGGCGTCCGCTACCAGCGGCCGTTGCGTGGCCGGGGCTGGCAGACCGGGCACGTGTAGGAGGAGCGGTTCATGAACTGGTCCCGCCGCAGGATGCTGACCAGGCCCGCCTGGGCGCAGCGACTGCATGCCTTGCCCTCCCGCCCGTAGGCGTTGAGGGAACGGTCAAAGTAGCCGGATGCCCCGTTGACGTTGACGTACAGCGCGTCAAAGCTGGTTCCCCCAGCTGCGAGGGCGTCGGTCATCACTTGACGCGCGGCGTCGAGGACCCGCTCAGCTTCAGCCCGCCGAAGGGTGTCCGTGGGCCGGGCGAAGTGCAGCCGCGCCGCCCAGAGTGCCTCGTCCGCGTAGATGTTGCCGATGCCGGAGACGAGCCCCTGGTCCAGCAGAGCGCGTTTGAGGCCCGTTTTGCGGGTCCGGAGACGGCGGTAGAACTCGTCGAAGGAGAAGCAGGGGTCCAGCGGGTCCCGCGCGATGTGCGAGGCTTCCTCGGCAATGAGCGGCAGGGGCGTTTCGGCGAGTCCCCCGGGACCGCCGTCGGACGTGGGGATCAGCGAGGTGAGGAAGAGTCCACCGAAGATCCGCTGGTCCACGAACCGGAGCTGCTCCGGCATGCCGTCAGCTGGGCTGAGGCGCAGGCGGACTTTGAGATGTTTCTCGTCCGCCGCAGCGGCGTCCTGCATGAGGAGCTGGCCGGACATGCCCAGGTGCGCCATGAGTGCCACGGCGGGCATGGACGATCCGGCTGCGCCGACGCCACCGTCAGCCGCGGGAGCGTCCGCAAGGGTGTCTGCCAGCGGCATCCAGAGGAATTTTCCCCGCCGGACCACGTCCAGGACCCGGGCACCTTCAAGGTTCCCGGCGAAGTCCTCCGGGCCAAGCGCGTGGCGGCGGACGGAGCGCGGATCCACCACCTCAACAGCAGTGATGGTCCGGCCCCGCACCCAGCTCACCAGGCCGCGGCGGACAACTTCGACCTCGGGCAGTTCAGGCACGGTGTGTGCCTAGGCGCCGGTCTGGGACTGCAGCTGCTGCGCTTCGGGCGCAGCGGATTCGGCTGGCGGCGCTCCCGGCGCAGCTGCTTCCGTGGTAACAGCCGTCGGCGCCGACAGCCGGCGCCACGCATCCGCGGCAGCTTCCTGCTCGGCTTCCTTCTTGGAGTTGCCCGAGCCGGTGCCGTAGTCGTTGCCGCCGATGCGCAGAATGGCTTCGAAGGTCCGGGCGTGGTCCGGGCCGGAGCCCTCCACGGCGTAATTGATCGTGCCAAGCTGGCGGCTGGCCGCCAGCTCCTGGATGCTCGTCTTCCAGTCGGTGCCGGCGCCGAGCGCGGCAGCGTCCTTCAACAGCGGCCCGATCAGGCGCATGACCAGCTGGCGTGCCGTCTCGATGTCGTTGGAGACGTACGTGGCGCCGATCAGCGCCTCCATGGTGTCCGCGAGGATGGACGCCTTGTTCTTGCCCTCGGTGAGCTTTTCGCCCTGGCCGAGATAGATGTAGTCACCAAGTCCGATGCTGCGGCCGATGCCCGCGAGGGCCCGGGTGCTGACGACGGCGGAACGGCGCTTGGCCAGGTCCCCTTCGGGCAGCGTGGGGTTGTCACGGTACAGCGCGTCGGTGACCGAGAACCCCAGAATGGAGTCGCCCAGGAACTCGAGCCGTTCGTTGGTGGGGATGCCGCCGTTTTCGTAGGCGTAGGAACGGTGTGTGAGCGCAAGACGAAGCGTCCCGGCGTCAATAGTGACACCGAGACGCTTCAGAAGCTCTTCAGTTGAAGACATCTTAGTCAGCCAGTTGGCGGATTAGACGTCTGCGACCTTGCGGCCCTTGTATTCAAGGAACAGCGCGGTGCCAGCCGAGTCGGTTACGACCTTTGCCTGGTGCGGCAGGCTGTACGTGACCTGGCCGTTCTCGACAGTCTTCACCAGGTGGGGGGCGGTTGCCTTCCACTGGGAGCGGCGGGCGCGGGTATTCGAGCGAGACATTTTCCGCTTCGGGACAGCCACGGCTAACTCATTTCTCTCTAGTCCAACACTTACAAATCAGTTTTGCCGGTCAGGCTTAGCCAAGTCAGCTAGGGCGGCCCAGCGAGGATCTACAACCTCGTGGTGATGCCCCGGCTCGTCTTCCAGGCGAACTCCACATTCGGAGCAAAGGCCCTGGCAGTCTTCCCGGCACACCGGCTGGAACGGCAGCATGGTTACAACTGCGTCCCGCAACACCGGTTCAAGATCGATTAGATCGTGCTCGACTCGACGTTGCTCTTCTTCGTCTTCTTCATCCGAGAACTCAGCGTCCTCGTAGAAGAAAAGTTCTTGCACATTGACCTCAAGGTCATACGCAAGGGGATCCAGGCATCGGCCGCACTCGCCGGTTACTCCGACGTGCGCGGTACCTGATACCAAAATTCCTTCGTGTACGGCCTCCAGCCGCAGATCCAGCTCGACATCCGAGCCTTCCTGCACGCCAATGAGTGCCACACCAAGATCACTCGGTGCGGGTACATGTTCCGTCAGCGTCCGCATGCTTCCCGGACTGCGTCCGAGGTCCTTGACGTCGAACGCCAAGGGCGAACTAGCATCTCGTTTAATGAGAACTCCTGTTGAACATATGACCGACGTACTATCTTAGCCTGATCTTCCGGACGGACTCAAACCGGGGGCACGCCGGCGGTTCGCACCGCGGTCCGGCCCCGGCAAGGGCCGCGCACCGGCAGCAGGCCGCCGAGTACCGATCAAGCTTACCCTCTGCGCGGCCGGTCCCGGACCGGCTAGGCCGCGTGCAGCCGTTTCAGTACCGAGCGGGGCACAAACTCGGACACATTGCCGCCCAGGGTGAACACTTCCTTGATCAACGTCGAGGACAAGTGCAGGTAGTGGCTTTCGGCGGGCAGGAAGACGGTCTCGACGCCGGTAAGCTGCCGGTTCATCGTCGCCATCGGCAGTTCATAGTCGAAATCGGAGGAGGATCGGAGGCCCTTGACGATCGCGGACACGCCCCGCTGGCGGCAGTACTCTGCGAGGAGCCCCTCCCCCACCGGTTCCACCACGATGCCGCGCAGGGACGCCAGGGTTTCCTTGGCCATATCGATCCGCTCTTCGAGCGTGAAGCGGTATTTCTTGGCGTAGTTCGTGGAGACGCCCACGATGACCTCGTCAAAGAGGCCTGCGGCCCTGGCAATGACTTCCAGGTGGCCGTTGTGGATGGGGTCAAAGGAGCCAGGGCATACGGCGCGTCTCATGCTCCGAACCTACCCCATCGGCCGTGCGGGCCGGGCTAGCATGGCGGAATGTCAGCATCCAAGAGTTCCTCCGCCGCGTCCACGACCGCACCGTTCACCGTCTCCGGAGGCGTCGTCCTCGTGACGGGCGCCGCCATGGG
>DATIUQ010000199.1:0-6495 GCA_035466775.1 Arthrobacter sp. | reverse complement strand
TTTTGCGGACGAGGCCCGGAAAAGGGCGGCCTGGCGTGCTGCCGTGGGGCCGGAGTGGCGGGCGGGAAGGGCCCGATTTGTGCCCGGCAAAAGTCTCGGGTAAAGTAATTACTCGTGCTGAGGCGCCGGGAGCGCGGGTTTAGACCCACGGATCCGGCCCGAAAGTTCCATTGGGATATGGTGTAATTGGCAACACTACGGTTTCTGGTACCGTCATTCTAGGTTCGAGTCCTGGTATCCCAGCTCTGAAAAATCCGCGGATTTCCGCGGTTTATCAGGGGTTTTGGATCGGTCCGCCGATTTGAAACACTTGCTGAGTGTATGAAATAATCGCTTAGCGCGAATGGCAGAAATGCTGTTCTGGAGAGTACGCGGCCCCATCGTATAGCGGCCTAGTACGCTGCCCTCTCACGGCGGTAACGCGGGTTCGAATCCCGCTGGGGTCACAAATAAAACGGTCCCGGGCATCAGCCCGGGACCGTTTTTCGTTGTCCAGGATCTTGCGGTCCCGAATCCCGGCGCAAGGGTTAGTGGTCCGGAACTGGCATGATGATCCGGTGAGCTCCGACGAAACCCCCGGCCAGGCCGTTGAACTGCTGGAAGCCGTCCGCCGCGACCTTGCCGCGACGGCCCTGCCGCTTGCCCTCCCCGGCGCGGATGCCGCGCGGCGGGATGTCGGCGATGCCCTGGCCCAGCTCGAGGACTACATCCTGCCCCGCTACCGGAGCCTGGACGCGCCCCTCCTCGCCGTCGTGGGGGGCTCCACCGGTGCAGGGAAGTCAACCCTCGTCAACGGACTCGTGGGGCACGCCGTGACCCGCGCCGGTGCAATCCGGCCCACCACGCGGCAGCCCATTCTGTTGCACCACCCCGCCGACGGGCCCTGGTTCGAAGGCCAGCGGGTCCTGCCGAGCCTGAACCGGATCCGCGGCACGGCGGGCCATGAGCCGCTGCCCGCCAGCCAGGCCGGTCCCACTCCGGACGCCGCCGCGATCTCCTCGCTCGTACTGGTCGCCGAGACGGCGGTGCCGCAGGGGATCGCCGTTCTGGACGCGCCCGACGTCGACTCGATCTCCGCTGACAACCGCAAGCTCGCTGGCCAGTTGCTGGCTGCCGCGGATCTGTGGGTGTTCGTCACCACCGCCAACCGCTATGCCGACGCCGTCCCCTGGCGTCTGCTGCTGGACGCGGCCTCCCGGGACATCATGGTGGCTGTGGTGCTGGACCGGGTGCCGCCGGGCGCCGAGGCCGAGGTCAGCGCAGACCTCCAGTCCATGCTCAGTCGGGAAGGCCTGGGCGGCGCACGCCTCTTTGTCGTTCCCGAGACGGCACTGGACGGGATGGGCATGCTTCCCTCCACCGCTGTGGACCCGCTGCGGCTCTGGCTGCGGGAACTTGCCGCGGACGCCGCCGGGCGCTCCGCCATCGCCCGGCGGACGCTTAGCGGGACCGTGAGGGCGCTGGGCAGCCGCGTGGACGCCGTGGCGCAGGCCGCCGAAGCCCAGGAGCATGCTGCCGAGGTCCTCGCGGGGGACGCCCGGGACGCCTACCGCGACGCTGTGGCCCGGATCCTGGAGGCCACCCGTGACGGCGCGCTCCTGCGGGGCGAGGTCCTGGCCCGCTGGCAGGACTTCGTAGGCACTGGCGAGTTCTTCCGGGCGATGGAGCAGAACATCGGCCGGTTCCGGGACCGGGTGGGTGCTTTTTTCCGGGGCGAACCGGCACCGGCGGTGCAGGTGGAGACGGCGATCGAAACCGGGCTGCAGGCCGTCATCATCGATGAGGCCGCCAACGCGGCCGAGGACACGGACCGGCGCTGGCGCTCCGATCCGGCCGGCCGCCAACTGCTGGGCCCCGACGACCTGTCCGGAACCTCCGAAGGCTTCGCCGAGAAGGCCGCTGCCGAGATCCGGGCCTGGCAGGGGAGCCTCATGGAACTGATCCGGACCGAGGGCCAAGGCAAGCGCACACAGGCCCGCTGGCTGTCCTTCGGGATCAATGGCCTCGGCGCCGCCCTCATGATCGTGGTGTTCTCGATGACCGCCGGACTCACCGGGCTGGAAATCGGCGTCGCAGGCGGCACCGCCGTCGTCGGTCAGCGGTTGCTGGAAGCGGTGTTCGGTGAGGATGCCGTCCGCCGGCTCGCCCGGACGGCCCGCGAGGATCTCCACGCCCGCTGCCAGAACCTGCTGGAGGCCGAGCAGGAGCGCTTCCTGGACCGGCTTGAGGTCACCGGCGGGATCGCCCCGGCGGTGCTCGCCAGCCACGCCGCGGCGCTCCGACACCTGGGGGCCTCCACATGAGCCTCCGCATGAGCCGCCACGGCGCCGCCGCAGAGGCGTCCCGCCTGGACCGGCGGCTGGACGCACTGAACGAGGCACGTGAACTGGCTGCGGGGGCGCTCCCGGACGATGTCCTGGACGGCGTCCGCCAGGTGCTGGACCGGGCAAGTACCCGGCGTTCCCTCTCTGCGGAGCACACCGTTGTCGGTTTCTTTGGGGCCACCGGCAGCGGAAAGTCCTCGCTCTTCAACGCGGTCAGCGGCGAGGAAATCGCGACGGCGGCCGTCCGGCGGCCCACGACCTCCGAGCCGCTCGCCGGCATCTGGGGCGCCGAGGGCAGCGAGGAGCTGCTGGACTGGCTGGAGGTCCAGAACCGGCACCATGCCACTCCGGTCCCCGGCTTCGCCGACGACGGCACGGGCCTCATCCTCCTGGACCTTCCCGACTTCGACTCCACGCGCGCCGCCAACCGCGAGATCGTGGAGCGGATGGTGGGGCTGGTGGACGTCCTCGTTTGGGTGCTCGATCCGCAGAAATATGCCGACGCCGCGGTGCACAACGATTTCCTCACCCCGCTGGCCTCCCACGGAGCAGTCACCCTGGTGGTGCTGAACCAGATCGACCGGCTCCCGGGGCGGGACGTTCCGCCCGTGCTGGAGTCCCTCAAGGCCATTCTGGCGCGGGATGGCCTGGGCAAGGTGCAGGTCATTGGGGCCTCCGCCGTCGTGGGCACTGGGGTCGACAAAGTCCGGACCGGCATCCGTCAGGTGGCCAGGCAGCGGCAGGCCCAGTCCCAGCGCCTCGGCGCGGACGTCACGCAGGCAACCTCCCGGCTGGCTGAGGCGTCGGGCGACGGCGAGGCAGCCGGGGTCACGGCCGCGTCGAGGGCCAGGCTGGCCGAGGAACTGGCCGTGGCGGCGAACGTGCCGCTCGTGGTTGAGGCCGTCGTCCGGTCCTACCGGCTCGAAGCGACCCGCCGCACCGGCTGGCCGGTGACACGCTGGCTGGTCCGCTTCCGGCCCGATCCATTGCGCCGGTTGAACCTGCGCCGGGAGGGCGCCAGACCTGACCTGAACCGTACGTCCCTGCCGCCGGCTGGCGCTCCGGAGCGTGCCCGCAGTGATGCCGCGGTCCGGGAGTTCGCCGATGCAGCCTCCGACGGTGCCCCTGGCCCTTGGCGGGCCGTCATCCGCAGCGCCGCCCGCGAGGGCAGGGAGCAGCTGCCGGATGCGCTGGACCAGGCCATCGCCTCCACCGAGTTGAAGGCCGGCGGCACATCCTGGTGGTGGACGGTGTTCAACGTCGTCCAGTGGATTGCCCTGCTGACGGCACTGGGCGGGTTCGCCTGGCTCGGTGTCTTGGCGGCGTTAGGCTATTTGCAGCTGCCCGTGCCGGAGGTGCCGCTGGTCCAGGGCTGGCCGGTGCCGACGGTGATGGTCGCGGGCGGAGCGTTGCTCGGAATTGTCCTGGCCGTGCTCGCGAAGTTCATCGCGGGCGTCGCTGCCCGGGCGCGGGGTACGGCCGCCCGGAAGCGGCTCAGGGCGTCCGTCGCGGCCGTGGCGGAGGATCTTGTGGTGGAACCGGTGGAGCTTGAGGTCAGCCGGCTGGCGTCTTTCAACAAGGCACTGCAGGCGGCGCGCTAACCGGCATTGCAGCCCAGCGGCAGCGGCAACGATCCTGCTGCAGCAATGCTGCCGCGGCTACACCGATGCTGCTGCGCCTACATCAGTGCAGCGGCGTCCCGGATCTTGATCATGGTGCGCAGGTTGCGTGTGGTGGTGGAGGCCTTGTATTTCGGTTTCGAGGACAGTTTGCTGAACGGGCTGTCCAGCGTGCCGCCGGCGGGCGCAAGCCACGCCAGCGCTTCTGGTCCCAGCAGCGTCAGCTCTGCCCCGTCCATCGCGCTGCCGGCATCGTAGAGCTCGGCAATCACCTCGGCGTCCGAGCCGAGCGTGATGTATGTGTGCGTGGAGGTATCGTCCGCGGGGTAGGGGCACGCCGCTACGAGTTCACCCACACGGTCCGCCGCCAAGACCACAACCCAGGCGTCATAACCGAAGGCCGCCCGGAGGCACGCTTCGAACTCCTTCTTGACGCCGGCGGGTGGCAGTTCACTCGAGAGCACCACGTTGCCGCTGGCCAGGAGCGTCTTAACCCCCGTAAACGGACGGGACTTCAGGGCTTCCTTCAGTTCGGCCATCTTGATGGTGATGCCGCCGACGTTGACCCCGCGCAGGAAGACCGCATAGCTGTTCATGCGGACAGCCTATGCGGTCAGTCGTTGGTCTTGCGCAAGGCCTCGGTCAGCACGCGGGCCGCGTTGCAGACCACTTCGGCATGCAGCCGGCCGGGCTGGCGGGTGAGGCGTTCGATCGGCCCGGAGATTGACACCGCAGCGATGACGCGGCCGGACGGACCGCGCACCGGGGCCGAGACGGAGGCAACCCCCGGCTCACGTTCGCCGAGGCTCTGGCCCCAGCCCCGGCGTCGTACCCCGGCCAGGACGGTGGGAGTGAAACGGGCGGCCTGCAGGCCTTCCAAAAGGCGGTCGTGGTCCTCCCAGGCGAGCAGCACCTGGGCGGCAGAGCCGGCCTTCATGGACAACTGGGTGCCGACAGGAATGGTGTCGCGCAGGCCGATGGGCCGTTCGGCGGAGGCGACGCAGACGCGCCAGTCGCCTTGCCGGCGGAAAATCTGGGCGCTTTCGCCCGTGGCGTCGCGGAGCTGCATCAGGACGGGGCCGGCCGAAGCGATCAGGCGATCCTCGCCGGCGGCGGAAGCGAGTTCCACCAGGCGGCTGCCCAGGACAAAACGGCCCTGGATGTCGCGGCTGACCAGCCGGTGGTGGACCAGCGCCAGTGCCAGCCGGTGCACGGTGGGCCTCGCCAGTCCCGTGGCTGCAACAAGCTGCGCCAGGGTGGTGGGCCCGGCCTCAAGTGCGTCAAGCACATGGGCCGCTTTATCGATGACACCGACTCCACTAGAATTGTCCATGTAATGATATTGCCGTCTCATTATCTGAGATGCAAGTCAACGCGCTGGCGCATTACGCGGGAGTGCTGATTCAGTGGAGACAGCAAGCTGGCAAGCACGTAGACCGCAGTGAAGGGAGCAGGCCGTGGCAAAGACACTGGCCGAGAAAGTCTGGGACGCGCACGTGGTGCGCAAGGGCGACGGCGAAGGAGCCAACGCCCAGCCCGACCTTCTCTTTATCGACCTCCACCTGGTGCACGAAGTCACCTCGCCGCAGGCCTTTGAGGGCCTCCGGCTGGCCGGACGCCCGTTGCGCCGGCCCGACCTCACTATCGCAACCGAGGACCACAACACTCCCACGCTGGACATCGACAAGCCAATTGCCGATCTCACCAGCCGCACGCAGATCCAGACCCTGCGCAACAACTGCCAGGAATTCGGTGTCCGGCTGCACTCCCTCGGCGATGCCGAGCAGGGGATCGTCCACGTTGTCGGCCCGCAGCTGGGCCTCACGCAGCCCGGCATGACCGTGGTCTGCGGCGACTCGCACACCTCCACCCACGGAGCCTTCGGGGCCCTCGCGATGGGCATCGGCACCTCCGAGGTGGAGCACGTCATGGCCACCCAGACGCTGTCGCTGAAGCCCTTCAAGACCATGGCCATCAACGTAGAGGGCACCCTGAAGCCGGGCGTCTCCGCCAAGGACATCATCCTGGCCGTCATCGCCAAGATCGGCACCGGCGGGGGCCAGGGCTACGTGCTCGAGTACCGCGGCTCCGCGATCCGGGCGCTGTCCATGGAAGCCCGGATGACCATCTGCAACATGTCCATCGAAGCCGGCGCCCGCGCCGGACTCGTGGCTCCGGACCAGACCACGTACGACTACATGTTCGGCCGCCCGCACGCGCCGCAGGGGGCCGAGTGGGACGCCGCCGTCGAGTACTGGAACACCCTGCGCTCCGAGGACGACGCCACCTTCGACGTCGAGGTGGACCTCGACGCCGACACCCTGGAGCCGTTCGTCACCTGGGGAACCAACCCCGGCCAGGGCGTGTCCCTGTCCGCCAGGGTGCCCTCGCCCGAGGACTTTGGCGACGAGAATGCCAAGGCCGCGGCGGAACGCGCGCTGCAGTATATGGGCCTGGAGGCCGGCACCCCAATGAAGGACATCCGGGTGGACACGGTCTTCCTGGGCTCCTGCACCAACTCCCGGATGGAGGACCTCCGGGCCGCCGCGGAC
>DATIUQ010000198.1:0-2174 GCA_035466775.1 Arthrobacter sp. | reverse complement strand
ACGGCGGCCGGGTCTCCGGCCTCGTCGGGGGCGCGCAGCGAGCAGTCGAGGCCGGCGGCCGCCTGGCCCGTCAGTGCGGAGGCGAAGGCGCGGGCCATGACTTCGTGCTGGGCGTAGGCGTCGGGGTACGCGGAACGCTGGACGCGCTGCGCGGCGTCGGTGATTTCCATCGTCTGGTAGCCGGGGACCTTCACGAGGGCATTGTAGAAGGCGTTGCTGGCGTGGTAGGGGTCCATCACCTGTTCCGTGGTGCCCCAGCCCTGCGAGGGCCGCTGCTGGAAGAGGCCGCGGGAATCCGGGCCGGCCTGGTCGCCGTGGTTGATGTTCCGGATCTTGGATTCCTGCATGGCCGTGGCCAGCGCGATGCTGGCGGCCCTGGCCGGGAGTCCCCGGCGGACGGCGACGGCGGTAATGAGGCCGGCATTGGCCGCCTGGTCCGTCGCGAGTTCGGCGCTGCCGCCGCCGGACGCCGTGCAGCGTTCGCTGATGAGGACCTCGGACCGCTGCACGAAGGCAAACGCCGTGTAAATGCCGCCCACGACCATCGCCAGGGTCAGCAGCAGCACGATCCAACGGCGCATGCTGGCTCTGCGTGCCACGAAACTACTCCCTCAGGCCCTTCCGGGCCGGTACATTCTTCTAACGGTTTGGCTTTCCGCACCCAACCTTAGTTGGCGTGCAGCGCCTCGTTGAGTTCGACGGTCTGTCCCTTGCGCGGGAGGACCTCCACCTCGCCGGTCGAGGAGTTGCGGCGGAAGAGCAGGTTGGGGACGCCGGACAGTTCGACGGCCTTGACGATCTGGGTGGTGTCCTCGCCGTCGGCGTCCTTGGCCCCGACGACACGGACGCGGGTTCCGGCCGTGACATAGAGTCCGGCCTCGACGACGGAGTCGTCGCCGATGCTGATGCCCACGCCCGAATTGGCGCCCAGCAGCACACGTTCTCCCAAGGAGATCTTTTCCTTGCCGCCGCCCGACAGGGTGCCCATGATGGAGGCGCCGCCGCCGACGTCGGACCCGTCGCCGGTGACGACTCCGGCGGAGATGCGGCCTTCCACCATGGACGTGCCCAGGGTGCCCGCGTTGAAGTTCACGAAGCCTTCATGCATGACCGTGGTGCCCTCGGCCAGGTGCGCGCCGAGGCGGACCCGGTCGGCGTCGGCGATGCGCACGCCGGAGGGGATGACGTAGTCCACCATGCGGGGGAACTTGTCCACGCCGAAGACGGTGACGGCGCCGCGCTTGCGCAGCCGGGCGCGCGTCAGTTCGAAGCCCTCGACGGCGGCGGGCCCGAAGTTGGTCCACACCACGTTGGGGAGTTTGCCGAAGATCCCGTCCAGGTTGATGCTGTTGGGCTGCACCAGCCGGTGCGAGAGCAGGTGCAGGCGCAGGTAGGCGTCGGCAGTGTCTGCCGGCGCCTCGTCGAGGTGGATCTGCACGAACACGACCTGCTGCTCGGTGCCCCGGTCGGCGTCGGCCCCGGTGCTGGCGATGTCCAGCAGCGCCTGGTCCGCGTTGGCCACGTCGCGGAGGTTCTCCGCGGCAGTTACGAGGGCCGGCGCCGGGTACCAGACGTCCAGCACGGTGGCAGCACCGTTGCCGGTGGCGATTGTGGCGAGGCCATAGCCATAGGCGGAACGGGTATCTGCGGGCACAGCGGAAGAAGCGGTTTCAGTCATGACCCAAGTCTATAGACGGCGGCCGCCCGCCCCGAAACCCGTGACAGACGTGACAGATGGGAAGGGCCCCGGGGAGGACAGCGGATAAAGTGGGACGGTGACTGCCCCGGACTTGAACGCGCACCCGAACGCCCGCCTCCACGCCGCCCGCCTGGACCTCCGCCAGGACGTGGCGCTGCTGACCGCCAGGCTCATCGACATCAACAGCGTTTCCGGTGCGGAGGGGGAGCTGGCCGACGCCGTGGAGCATGCCCTCCGCTCGATCCCGCAGCTGGAGCTGGTCCGCGACGGCGATTCGATCATCGCCCGCACCAACCTGGGCCGCGCCGAGCGTGTGATCCTGGCCGGCCACCTGGATACGGTACCCCTGCCGGCCACGGAGGGATCCCTCGGGACCGTCCCGTCGTACTGGCCGTCGGGAGCGCCCGGCGAGGGCATCCTGTACGGCCGCGGCGCAACCGACATGAAGGGCGGCGTCGCGGTGCAGCTGGCACTG
>DATIUQ010000197.1:0-19791 GCA_035466775.1 Arthrobacter sp. | reverse complement strand
AGGTCCACCGGCTTGGTGATGCCGCGGATGGTCAGGTCGCCGGTCAGCACGTAATCCTCGCCGTCCCCCCGGATGCCCGTCGCCCGGAACGTCATCTCCGGATACTGCTCGACGTCGAAGAAGTCGGCGCCGCGGACGTGGGCGTCACGGTTGGCGTCGCCGGAGTCGAAGCTCGCGGTCTTGATGCTGGCGTGCAGGCTGGAGTCGGCGAGGGAATCACCGACATGCGCCTCCGCCGAGGCCTCGTTGAAGCGGCCGCGGACTTTGCTGATGCCGGCGTGGCGGACGCTGAAGCCCACTTCGCTGTGGGACATGTCCAGCGTCCAGACGCCGGGGGTCAAGCCTTCGGGCAGAGTCACAACGGTCTCCTTCACACAATTGGCGGGCCGGGCCCGCCGGGTCGTCGGGGTACTCCCCCAAGGAGCCATGCTAGCCACGGCGCCACGGCCGGGCTAGCCCTTCGCGGCCCCCGCGGCGCCGGCTACAAGCGGGGCTTCGGCGCCCAGCCGATCGCCGGGGCGATGTGCCGGACCACGGTGCCCAGCAGCTTGGCGTTGAAGTCCACGCCGAGCTGGTTGGGGACCGTGAGCAGCAGGGTGTCGGCGTCCCGCACGGCCGCGTCGGCGGCCAGCTCCTCGGCGATGGCATCCGGCTCGCCGACGTAGCTCCGGCCGAAGCGCGCCACCAGTCCGTCGATCACCCCGACCTGGTCGCGTTTTTCCCGCAGCGCGCTGAGGCCGAAGAACCGGCGGTCCTCGTCGTCGACGATCGGCAGGACGCTGCGGCTCACCGATACGCGCGGCTCGTGGGGATGGCCGGCGTCGGCCCAGGCCCGGCGGAACATGCCGATCTGCTCGGCCTGGAGCTGGTCGAAGGGCACCCCGGTGTCCTCGGTGAGCAGGGTGGAGCTCATGAGGTTCATGCCCTGTTCCGCGGTCCAGACGGCTGTGGCGCGCGAGCCGGCGCCCCACCAGATCCGCTCGCCGAGGCCCGCGGAGTGCGGCTGCACCGGCAGCAGTCCGGACCCGCCGCCCGCGTAACGCGGCTCGGCCTCCGCCATTCCGGCCCCGGAGATCGCGCGGCGGAACACCGCGGTGTGCCGCCTGGCCATGTCCGCCGCGGTTTCGCCGTCGGCCGGCACGTGGCCGAAGGCGGCGGCGCCGTCGCGGGCGGGTTCGGGTGAGCCGCGGCTGATTCCCAGCTGCAGCCGCCCGCCGCTGATCAGGTCCGTCGCGGCGGCTTCCTCGGCCATGTACAGCGGGTTCTCGTAGCGCATGTCGATCACGCCGGTCCCCATTTCGATCCGCCGGGTCCGGGCGGCGACGGCGGCCAGCAGCGGGAACGGCGAGGCCTGCTGCCGGGCGAAGTGGTGCACGCGGAAAAACGCGCCGTCCACGCCCAGTTCCTCGGCGGCGACGGCCAGGTCGATGCCCTGCAGCAGGGCGTCGCGGGCGGTCCGGGTGCGGGATCCCTCGCCGGGGCCCCAGTGACCGAAGGACAGGAATCCGATGCGTTTCATGTCTGGGGCAACACGGGAGGGTCGGGCGGCATTCCTGCCGGTTGGTCAGGGCTGAGTGGGTCAGGACCTAGGGTGCAGGGCTTCCGGGGTCTGAGCTTCCGGGTTCAGCTGGTCGCAGCCACGGACTTGGCCGCCGCCACGAAGTCCCGGATCTTGCCCAGGTCCTTCACCCCGCGGGAGGACTCGACGCCGGAGGACACGTCCACGCCCCAGGCGCTCGCCTGCGAGGCCGCATTGGCGACGTTGGCGGGATCAAGCCCGCCGGCCAGCAGCCACTTGCGTCCCGCCAAGCCTTTCGCGCGGACCGAGGCGTAGTCCCAGGCCTCGCCGGAGCCGGGGACGGCGGCGTCGATCAGGAGCAGCTCCTCTCCCCAGTCGGCGAACGCGTCCGGCGCGGCGGACATGGTGACGGCCCGGATGAGCTTGAGCCCGGCGTCATGCACGGTGCGCACGTCTTCGGGCGTGCGGTCCCCGTGAAGCTGGACCCAGCCCAGTCCGGCTTCACGGGCGACGGCGACGGCGTCCGCCGCCGCTTCGTGCCGGAAGACGCCGACGGCGGGGAGTCCGGCCGGGACGTGCGCCAGGAGGTCCCGTGCCTGCGCCGGCGTCACTTCGCGGGGGCTGCGGGTCAGGACGAAGCCGACGGCGTCCGCCCCGGCCCCTGCCGCGGCCTGGACCGACTCGGGGGTGCTGAGCCCGCATACCTTGACGAACATCCGGCTCCTTCTAAAGTGTTTCCTGCCTCCGACGGTAGCAAGGACTGCGGCATGCCGGCGCGCCCGGCGCCGAGGTTACGCGGCGCCGGGCGCACCGCAGTGACCGCATCCCGGCCGGGCCGGCGGATAGGGTGGTGGGATGGAGATCATCCGCTATGCCGAGCTGAAAGCCCAACCCTGGCGCAACGGCGGCGGGGTGACCCGCGAGGTGGCCAGCCATTCGGCGTCGACGTCTTCCCCGGAAAGCCCCGGACCCGACGGCGGCTGGGACTGGCGCGTGAGCATCGCCGATGTCTCCAAGGCCGGCGACTTCTCGGCGTTCCCCGGCATGGAGCGCGTCCTCACCGTGGTGGAGGGCGAACTGCTGCTGCTGAGCGTCGACGGCGCGGAGCACCCGCTCGAGAAGTACCGCCCGTACCGGTTCTCCGGCGACGCCGCTGCGGCCGGGGCGCTGCCGACGGGCGACATCCGGGACCTGAACGTCATCACCCGCACCGGCGTGTTCAAGGGCTACACCTCCATCATCGAACTCTCCAAGAAGCGTGCGCATCCCGTGTTCGAGGGCCAGCTGGGGATCCTGCTGCAGGGCCAGGCAGCGGTCGCCCCCGGCCCGGCCGACGTCGAACCGGCCGGAAGCGCCGCGGCCGCCGAGGCCACTGCGGGAGCCACGGCCACCGAGCCGACGACGCTCGCCCGCTATGACGCCGTCGTCGGTTCCGATACCGACACCCCGGAGATCCTGGGCCGCGGGTTCCTCGCCGTCGTGTCGATCGATCCCGTCGGCGACTAGCCCTCCGCAGCCTTCACGCGTGTGCCTCCGATGCCCACCGAGTCCTGGGACAGGCGCTGCGCGAGCCAGATCGGCACGATCGAGACAACGATCAGGACGACGGCCACGACGTTGACCACCGGGGCCTGGTTGGGCCGGAAGAGGTTCTGCAGGATCCAGATCGGCAAGGTCGTGTCCCCGGCGCCGATGGTGAACGTGGTCACGATGATCTCGTCGAAACTCAGCGCGAAGGCCAGCAGCCCGCCGGCCAGCAGGGCGGAGCGGAGCTGCGGGAACGTGACCAGCCGGAACGTGGTGAAGACGCCGGCGCCCAGGTCGGCGGACGCCTCCTCCAGGCCGCCGTGCATCCGGCGCAGCCGCGCAATGACGTTGTTGAACACGGTCACCATGCAGAACGTGGCGTGTGCGATCACGACGGTCCACATGCTCAGCGAGACACCCAGGATGGTGGTGAACATGTTGTTCAAGGCGATGCCGGTGACGATGCCGGGCAGCGCGATCGGCAGGATCACGAGCAGGCTGATGACGTCCCGGCCGAAGAATTTGTAGCGCAGCAGCGCCAGCGCCAGAAGCGTCCCCAGCACCAGCGAAATGATGGTCGAGACCGCCGCCACCCACAGCGAGGAGAGCACAGCCTCGCGGACGCCGGCGGAATCCAAGGCCCGCCCCCACCACTCCAGCGTGAACCCCTGCGGCGGCCAGCCGAAGGTCCGGTCCGCATTGAAGGAGTTCACCACTACCAGCAGCAGCGGGGCGTAGATGAAGAGGAACACCGCCGCGGTGACGACGCCGAGGATGACTTTGGCGCTACGGGAAAGTCTCATGGTGCTCCTGCCGCCTGTTCCGGGCTGAACGCCGCCGCTGTCACAGGCTGTTGAGGGCGCCGGAGCGCCGGACGATAAAGAGGTACAGCGTGATGATCGCGATCGGGACCAGCGAGACGGCCGCGGCGAACGGCAGGTTGTTCGCGGCCCCGACGTTCGCGTAGACCACGGTGCCGAGCATCTGGGTGGTGCCGCCGACGATCTGGGCCGTGATGTAGTCCCCCAGCGAGAGCGAGAACGTAAAGATTGTCCCGGCAATGATGGAGGGGACCAGGAGCGGGAACATGACCAGGCGCATGGTGGCCAGCGGTTTCGCGCCGAGGTCCCCGGAGGCTTCCAGCAGAGTATCGGGGACCCGGTCGAACCCCGCATAGATCGGCAGGATCATAAACGGAAGCCAGATGTAGGCCAGAGTCAGGATCACCGCGGTTTCGCCGTACCCCGGCGACTCCAGCCCGATCGGGGCCCCCAGCCACTCCAGCAGCCCGCCGTCGGCCAGCACGTTCCGCCACGCGTAGGCCTTGACGAGGTAGCTGGCCCACAGCGGCATCAGCACGGCCACCACCAGCAGCTTCTGCCAGCGCGGACTGGCCACCTTGGCGATGAAGAACGCCATGGGCAGCGCGAGGACCAGATCGATCAGAGTCACGGCGATCGCGATCCACAGTGTCCGCAGGGTGATCCGCTGGTAGACCGGATCGGTCAGGACCGTCACGATATTTTCGGTGGTCCAGTCCGTGGACACCTTGCCGGTGAAGGTGTCCACGGTCCAGAACGCGGTAATTAGCAGCGCCGCCAGTGCCGCGATGTAGACGAGCACCAGCCAGCCGGCCGGGGCGGTAACCAGCCCCGCCAGCCGAAGGTTCGGCGAGCGGTGAAGCAGCGCCGAGAACCTGTGGGCCTTGGGCCGGGGCACCGCTGCACGTGCGGGCGGCGCCCCGGGGGCCGGGTGCTGCGTCTGGAGCGCCATCTCAGCCCTTGATCTCCGTCCAGGCCTTCGTCCACGCCGAGTAGTCCGTGCACTGGACGTCCGTCCGGCCGTCCAGGCACTTCTCCACCGGAGTGGTCCAGTACCAGATCTGCTTCGCGTAGGCCTCGTCACCGGAATGATAGGTCTCGCAGTGCGTCTTGTCCGTCGTCAGTTCACAGGCCTTGGGGTTGGCCGGCGATTCCCCGAAGAACTCCGCGACGGCCGCATTGGCTTTGGGGCTGGCGATGTAGTCGAGCCACAGGTAGGCGCAGTTCTTGTTCTTCGACGTCGAACTGATCATCCAGGTGTCCGACCACCCGGTGGCGCCCTCCTCGGGAAGCAGCGTCTTCACGTTGGTCCCGTTCTGGACGGCGATGTTCGCGCCGACCTGCCACGTGGTGCCGACCACCGTGCTGCCGCTGGCGAAGGCCTGGACCTCCTTGACCACGTCGCTCCAGTATTCGCCGATGTGCTTGCGCTGCTCCTTCAGCAGTTCAACCGAGGCCGCGAGCTGGTCCTTGTCCAGCGCATAGGGGTTCTTGATGCCGAGTTCCGGCTTGTGGGCCATCAGGTACACGGCGGCGTCGGCGATGTAGATCGGCGAGTCGTACGCGGTGACCTTGCCGCTGTGCTGGGCGGCGTCATCGAACACGGCGCTCCAGGACGTCGGCGCCGGCGTGACGGTGTCCACGGAGTACATCAGCAGGTTGGCACCCCAGCCGTGCGGCATGCCGTAGTTCTTGCCGTCCACGGTGTTCCAGGCCTTGTCCTTCAGGAACGGGTACACATCGGGGTAGTTCTTCAGCAGGCTCGTGTTGACGGGCTCCACGTTGTTGCCGGCAATCAGCCGCAGGGAGGCATCGCCGGAGGCCGAGACGACGTCGTACTGCCCGGTGCGCATCAGGGTCACGGCCTCGTCCGAGGTGCCGAAGGGCTTGAAACTCACCTTGCATCCGGTCTCGGTCTCGAAGGGCGTCACCCAGTCGACGGCGGGGTCGTTGCTGCCGTCCTCGACGTATCCCGGCCAGCCGAGGATGGAGAGCTGCCCTTCGCCTGGGCCGATTTCGGATTTGACCGGCTGCGCGGACGGGCTGGCGGATCCCCCGCCGGTGGTGCCGCAGCCCGCCAGTGCGAGGGCTGCCGCCGCGGCCACCCCAACCACGAGGGAGGCCCTGTTCCTTGATGCCATGATCCTTACCTTTCGTTGGAGGGGTGAATCAGTTCAGGCTCTGTGCGTGACGTTTCAGGAGCCGCCGGCCGGCAGCCAGACGGCGGCGTCGTCGTCCCAGCTCACCGTGACGCGCCGGTCCAGCAGTTCGGCGTCGCCGCCGGGCAGCGTTTCGGGCGCCAGCACGACGACGGCGGGACCGTCGTCGAGCTGTACCCGCACCTGGGTGGCGTGCCCCACGTAGACGAGGTTGGTGACGGTTCCGGGCAGGGAGGTGACGCCGTCGCGCGGTTCCGGGGCCGCCGCCCAGGACAGGCGCAGCCGTTCCGGCCGGATGCAGACCTGCTCCGCGCGGCCGTAGAGTTTCTGGGCGTGGGCGGCGTCGAAGATGTTGGACGTGCCGACGAAGTTGGCCACGAACGCCCCGCCGGGACGCTCGTAGATCTCGTGCGCCGTGCCGATCTGTTCCAGGCTGCCGTTGTTGAAGACGCCGATCCGGTCGCTCATGGTCAGGGCCTCCTCCTGGTCATGGGTGACGAAGATGAAGGTGATGCCGAGCGAGCGCTGGAGTTCCTTGAGTTCCACCTGCATCTGCTGCCGGAGCTTCAGGTCCAGGGCGCCGAGCGGCTCGTCCAGCAGCAGGACCTTGGGCTGCACCACCAGAGCCCGCGCCAGGGCGACCCGCTGCCGCTGGCCGCCGGAGAGCTGGGCGGGCTTGCGTCCCACGAACTTCCCCAGCTGCACCCGGTCCAGGGCTTCGCGGGCCCGCTCGTGGCGCTCCTTCCTGGGCATGCCGCGAACACGCAGGCCGTAGGCGACGTTGTCGATAAGGGACATGTGCGGGAACAGCGCGTAGTCCTGGAAAACGGTGTTGAGGTCACGTTCGAAGGGCGCCATTCCCGTGACGTCCTTGCCCTCGAGTTCGATGCTGCCGGAGGTGGGCAGCTCGAAGCCGGCGATCAGGCGCAGGACCGTGGTCTTGCCGGATCCTGACGGTCCGAGCATGGAGAAGAACTCGCCCTGCCGGATGTCCAGGTCCACGGCGTTGACGGCGACGGTGTCGCCAAAGACTTTGGTGAGTTTCCGCAGCCGGATCGCCGGAACGGCGTCCGTTCCCGTCTGCCGGCCGGCGGCGAGCGTTTCGGTCATGGGGTGCGCCTAACTCCGTTGCCGGATCGACTCGGATGCGACACAGCGGGGTGTGACCCAGGCCACAACAGGCTGCTGGGCCAAATACTATTACTCCATAGGTTTTGTGTATAGACCCCCGCGAAAGCCCGCATTAGGATGGCTTCAACCGGACGGGGGCAGCCCCCAGCGCCCGCTGCCGGTTCTGGAACCGCGACGCCAAAAACTGCCAGGGAGGCCCGATGCTGCTGACACCGCAGGGCGCCTCACGGAGCCTCGCGGCCGTGTTCACGCCGATCAAATCCCGGGGGCTGGTGGACGAGGTGTGCGGCCGGATAGAGCAGGCCGTGGAAACCGGGCTGCTCACCAGCGGCCAGCGGCTGCCCAACGAGACGGAACTCGCCGCCGCCCTGGGGGTCTCCGCGGTGACCGCCCGGGAGGCGCTGTCCCAGCTCCGGACCTCGGGCATCATCCGCACGGCCCGGGGCCGCAACGGGGGAAGTTTCATAGCTGATGACGTCCTGCCCTCCCGGGAGCGCGCCTTGGACCAGCTGCGGGAACTGACCCGGCTGCAGATCAGCGACCTGGGGCTGCACTACCAGGCCATTGCCGCCGCCTGCGCCGGCGTCGCGGCCCGGCGCTCCGACGCGGCGGACGTGGCCACCCTGCGTTCCTTCATCCCCACCGCCGGGGAGGATCCGTTGCACTGGCGGCTGGCCCTCTCCGAGTTCCTGCTCGAGGTGGCCGCCATCGCCCGTTCGGCCAGGCTGGCCCGGGAACTGATCCGCCTGCAGGCAGACCTGGGGACCCTCACGCTGCTGCCCTGCGCCGACTCGGGCTACCGTACGACGACGATCGGCCTCCTCGAGGACGTCGCGGCCGCCGTCGAATTTCATCAGTCGTCAGCCGCGGAAGCAGCCGTCAAAGCCCTGGTGACCGCCACCACGGACTGGCTGCTGGACGAGCAGTCGAAACGCTACTGACCAGTTCCTTCGAGCCAAGGATCCCCGATGCCTGAAACCACCGCCTCCCCCGACACCATCACCCTGCACGCCGGGGAACTCGACGCCGCCATCACCGGCATCGAGGGCAGGCTCGCGGCGTGGGCTGCGGAAACGGGAAGCGCGCTGGCGGCCCTCTCTGGCAAGGTCACCGGCACCGCCGTGGACAAGCTCATCCGGCCGGTGGTCGAAGAACTGGTCCGGACCCCGGACGGCTACGCTGCCGGCGCGGGATTCCTCGCCAACGCCGGGCTGCTGGGGCCGGAACGCAGCTACATCGCCTGGTGGCAGGGCGAGGAGCTGGAGCATGTGGACGCCCTCGCCAACTTCAGCCCCAACTCCATCAGCCGCTACGTCAAGTCCGAGTGGTTCCGCATCCCGGTGGAGACCGGACAGGCCCACGTGACGGGGCCCTACGTCGATTTTCTCTGCACGGACGAATACGTCCTCACCTTCACGCACCCGGTGTTCTGCAGGCCGGACGGGCCGGTGGCGGGCATTGTGGGGATGGACGTCACCGTGCAGCGGCTGGAGCGCGGAGCCATGCCCGGCCTGCGCCGGATCGGGCAACGGGCCACACTGGTGAACTCTGACGGCCGCGCCATCGTCTCGGCCGCGTCCAACATCGCCGCCGGAGACCTCGCCGCCGCCGAGGAGGGCTGCAGTGTCTATCCCGTGGGCCGGACGTTCCGGATCTGGAGTAGTGCCACCGCGCTCTGACCTCCCATCGACTGCTCCGTAGCTGCCCTTATGAGGGTTCATAACGGCGGTTATGGAGCACTCGATGCGGCGTACGGGGTTGCTCCTGCCGTATCCTGGCCGGCCGGCTGGCGGGTTCGCCGCTTCGCCGGGGCGTTGCTATGCTGGAATGAAGGCCCTTCTTATGGGCCTCCGGACGACGGATCAGTACCCGGCACGCGACAAGACTGGCCACAGGAGCAGTCATGTCGTGGTTAATTCTCATACTTTCAGGCTCGCTGGAAGCCGTCTGGGCCGCAGCCCTGCACCGGACAGCGCAGGCCACGGGCCGCCGCCGGATTGCACCGGCCGCCATCTTCCTCATCTCCGTCCTCGCCAGCACCGGCGGGCTCGCCATCGCCATGCAGTCCATTCCCACGGGAACGGCCTACGCCGTCTGGGTGGGCGTCGGCGTCGTGCTGACCTCCGCCTACGCCATGGTCACCCGCGTGGAACCCGCGACGGCGGCGCGGATCCTGCTGCTCGGCGGGATCGTCGCCTGCGTGGCCGGCCTGAAGCTGGTGGCGTAGCCATGGCCGCGAACCGTACGCCGAAATCGGCAACCAAGGCGCCGGCAAACACGCTGGCCTGGCTCATCCTGCTCGCCTCCGCCGTGCTGGAGGCGGTCTGGGCCACAGCCCTGGGCCTCTCCGACGGCTTCACCCGGCCGCTGCCCACCCTCGTGTTCGCCGTGACGGCCACCCTCAGCATGGTGGGGCTGGGCCTGGCCGTGAAAAGCATCCCGCTCGGCACGGCCTACGCCGTCTGGGTGGGGATCGGCGCGGCGCTGACGGTCGGCTGGGCGATGGCGACCGGCGTCGAACCGGCCAGCCCGCTCAAATTGCTGTTCATCGCGGGAATTGTTGGCTGCGCGGCCGGGCTGAAGCTTCTGCCCGCCGGGAAATCCGAGCCTTCCGCGACGCTCCCGCCCAGTTAGTCGGCGCCCCGAAGGGTATTGCGGGCCGACACGCCGTGGCTCCGGCCCGTCCGCAGGAAGTAACTGGGCAGGAGCGTCGGAATACACCGGAACGGACCTGGGTTGGGGCTAGAAACAGCGAAAGGGAGACCAAAGATGACGGCAGCAACAGTTCGGCTCGGCGACGGCCTGATGGTCAGCCCCCTGGGGTTCGGCGGCATGGCCCTGACCCCGGTCTACGGGGAGGTGGATCCGGCCGAGGCCCTGCGGACCCTGCACCACGCGGTGGATGCCGGCGTCAGCTTCATCGACACGGCGGACATCTACGGCGGGGGCAGCAACGAGGAGCTGATCGCCAAGCTGCTCAAGGAGCGCCGCGGCGAAGTCCAGCTGGCCACCAAGTTCGGGCTGGTGGGCACCCCGTCGACCGGCTACTCCGATATCCGGGGCGACGCAGCCTATGTGCGGCAGGCCGTGGACCGCAGCCTGCAGCGGCTGGGCACCGACACCATCGACCTGTACTACATGCACCGCCGTGACCTCCGCGTTCCGATAGTGGAAACCGTGGAGGCCATGGCGGGGCTGGTGCAGGCCGGCAAGGTGCGGCACCTTGGCCTGTCTGAAGTGACGGCCGACGAGCTGCGTGAGGCCAGCAGCGTCCACCCGATCGCCGCGGTCCAGAGCGAGTGGTCGATCTGGAGCCGCGATGTGGAACGCAGCGTTGTTCCCGCGGCAGCCGAACTCGGGGTGGGTTTTGTGCCCTATTCACCGCTGGGCCGGGGATTCCTCACCGGCACCGTCGACGCGGCGTCGCTGGGCAGCAACGACTTCCGCCGCAACATCCCCCGCTTCGCCGAGGCGGCGCTGGACGCCAACCAGGGAGTGGTCGCCGCCGTGCAGGCTGTCGCAGCCGAGCTTGCCGCTTCCGGGCAGGCTGCAACTCCTGCCCAGGTGGCCCTGGCCTGGCTGCTCGCGCAGGGCCGGAGCCTGGGACTGCCTGTGGTCCCCATCCCCGGCACCCGCAAGGCGGACCGGATCGACGAAAACCAGGGAGCACTGGCTTTGGCGCTCGACTTCACCCCGGCGCAACTCGAGAAGCTCGACGCCGCGGCGGACGCCGTCGTCGGCTCCCGTTCCGCGGACCCGAACTGGGTGTCCCAGGGCCGTGAATAGCGCCTCCGTAGACTGAAGCCCATGGACTCGCTTATTCACTCGTTACCGAACATCACCATCCGCCGGATTTCAGTCGGCGAGATGGACAACAATGTGTATCTGCTCACGGCCAAGGCGTCCGGTGCGCAGCTCCTGATCGATGCGGCCGATGATCTGGCCGCCATCCAGGGGCTGCTCGCCGACGCCGCCGCGGACACTTCCGCGACGCCGAAGCTGGCGCTGGTCGCCACCACCCACCAGCACTGGGACCACGTCCGTGCATTGCCGGGCCTGGTGGAAGCGACCGGGGCGAAGACCGCGGCCGGGACCGATGACGCCCCGGAGCTGCCGGTGCCGGTGGATGTGCTGCTGGATCACGGGGACGTCGGCAACTTCGACGGCTTCGACGTGACGGCAGTGCACCTGCGCGGCCACACCCCGGGGTCGATCGCGCTTGTGTACCAGGACCCGGAGGGCCCGGCACACATCTTTTCCGGCGACTCGCTGTTCCCCGGTGGAGTGGGCAATACGCAGAAGGATCCGGCGAGGTTTGCCCAGCTGCTCACCGACGTGAGCGAGCGGTTGTTCGACGTGTATCCGGATGACACCGTGGTGCACCCGGGCCACGGCAACCCGACCACCCTGGGTGCGGAACGCCCGCACCTGGCGGAGTGGCGCGCCCGCGGCTGGTAGCTTGCGCTGCGGTTTCAGACTGGCGCTGCGCTTTCGGACGGACGCTGCGGGAATCCCCGTAGCGTCCGTCCGTTTGCGTAGCGGAAAACCGAAACCTTAGCGGCTGCGGCGTTCGTTCGACGCCGGGGCTGACGCGCGGCGGGGTCCGCCGCTGCGTGCCGGACGGCCTTCGCTGGAGCGGCCGTTGCCGCCGCCTGCGTAGGATCCGCCCGAGGTGCCACCGGTGTTGGAGGACCAGACAGCCGCGTTGCCACCGGCGTTGCCGGTCTTGGCGCCGGCAGCTGCACGCTGGCCCGTTGCCGGACGTCCACCGCGCTGGCCGCCGGTTGCGCCACCCGTGCGGGGGGCACCGCTGCGGGGGGCACCGCTGCGGGGTGCGCCGCTGCGGGGAGCCGAAGCGCCCCGGGCGTCGCTGCGTCCTTCTGCTGCGCGGCCGTCGGAACCGCGGCCGGCCGACGCGCGGCCGCCTGCGGCCGGGACATCGTTGCGGTGGGTGCCGTACGACGTCGAGCGGGCGCGGGCGCTGCGGCGCTCGGCGCGCTCGGCATCCATCCGGTCCTCGTTCCGCTCGATGACACGCTCGGCGGCGTTGCGCGCAGCAGCCTGGCCTTCGTAGGCCACGGCACGGCGCTCGGCACGGGGAAGATCGGTGCGGGGAGCCTCGGCTCCGACGCGTCCGCGTCCCCCACGACCGCCACGGCCACCCGCGGTGGGTGCAGCCTGGGTGGTGCGGCGGGCGCGCTTGCGCTCGGCGTTGGCACCGGTGGAGCTGCCGCCGCCCTGGTTGGACTTGGCGGCCAGCAGTGCGGCGCGGGTGCGCGGATCGATCTTGTCGGCCATTTCGCCCACCAGTTCGGCGACCAGCGGGGAGTTGGCGGTGACGCGTTCGAAGTTGACCTCGACGCCGGCAGCCTTCATCAGCTTCTTGACGTCGGACTGCTGCTCCGGCAGGGTCAGCGTGACCACCGTGCCGTCGGAGCCGGCGCGGGCGGTACGGCCCGAGCGGTGCAGGTACGCCTTGTGCTCCGTGGGCGGATCCACGTGGATGACCAGCTCGACGTCGTCGACGTGGACGCCGCGGGCAGCGACGTCGGTGGCGACCAGGACACGGACCTCGCCCGAGGAGAACTCGGCCAGGTTGCGGTCACGGGCATTCTGCGAGAGGTTGCCGTGCAGGTCGACGGCGGGGATGCCGGCGTCGGTCAGGGTCTTGGCAAGCTTGCGGGCGTGGTGCTTGGTGCGCAGGAAGAGCACGCGGCGGCCGGCACCCGAGGCGAGCTCGACGATCAGCTGCTTCTTGACGGTCTGGTCGTTGACGACCAGCACGTGGTGCTCCATGGTGGTCACCGCGGCCTGTGACTCATCCACGGCGTGGGTCAGCGGGTTGGACAGGTAGCGCTGGACGATCTTGTCCACGCCGTTGTCCAGGGTGGCGGAGAAGAGCAGGCGCTGGCCCTGGCTGGG
The DNA here is from genome assembly GCA_035466775.1 of Arthrobacter sp. Classification (GTDB taxonomy): domain Bacteria; phylum Actinomycetota; class Actinomycetes; order Actinomycetales; family Micrococcaceae; genus Arthrobacter. Next base: position 6,712 of record DATIUQ010000197.1, on the reverse strand, counting down.
GGTCATGTCCATGAGCTTCTTGACCACCGGGAGGAAGCCGAGGTCGGCCATGTGGTCGGCCTCGTCCAGGACGGTGATCTCGACGCCTTCGAGGGTCAGGATGCGCTGGCGGATCAGGTCCTCTAGGCGGCCCGGGCAGGCGATGACGATGTCGACGCCGGCGCGCAGCGCCTTTTCCTGGCGTGCCTGGGAGATGCCGCCGTAGATCACGGTGGTGTTCAGGCCCATGGCCTTGGCCATCGGCTCGATGGTGGCGTTGATCTGGGTGGCCAGCTCGCGGGTCGGCGCGAGGACCAGGCCCATCGGGCGGCCGGGCTTGCGGAAGTGCTTGGCTTCCCGCTCAGCGAGTCGTGCTACAAGCGGAATGGCGAAAGCAATGGTCTTGCCGGACCCGGTGCGGCCGCGGCCCAGGACGTCGCGTCCGGCCAGCGTGTCCGGCAGGGTCTTGACCTGGATGGGGAACGGTTCGGTAATCCCCTGCGAGGTCAGGGTGTCGGCGAGGGCCTTGGGCGTGCCGAGGGCAGCGAAAGTAGTCATAAGTTTCAAAGGTCTTTCAGGCGGTATCCGTGCGGATATCGGCCCCCGGTGCCGGTTGGCCCAGGGGTTCGCCGAAGAAAAGTCAGGTGATCAACCGGCCAGCTGCCAGTTAGGGCGGCGGCCAGGACCAAATAGAACGCGTTCATCGACGCAGGATGTGCCTCTCACATGAAAAAGTCCCACTCCCTGAACGGAATCCGTAAGGAATCCAGCAGGGGAACCGGTTGATGAACCGGACCGATCATTCAAGACCAAAGTGGGCATCACTGCACATCAAGTTCACCCAGTCTATCATCCGGCGAGGCCGGGACCGCTTTCTCCCGCTCAGGGCACCAACGCGGGGGCCTGAAACAGCGGGACGTGCGACGCCGGCGGCGCGGACGCCGCGGCCTTCACCGGCGGCAGCCCGAACACTCCGTTCCTTGCCGCCGGAGCATGCCGGGCCTGCGAAGCGTGCGGCGCCTCGGCACCGCGCGTGGCCGCCGGAACTGCCACCCGAACGATGACCAGGGCCTCGGCGTCGATCAGCCGCCGGGTTCCCGTCCGTTCGTCCAGGATCCAGAACAGGTCCGTGGCTGCCACGGTCCGGACCACCTCGCCCCGGTGGAAGAGTTTTCCGTTGTGCCACGCCTCGACCTGGTCCCCCACCGACAACTCCCCACACGATTGAACCTGCTGCGACACCTCTGCGGTCATGGCCTGCCCCTCTCCCCCGAATCCGGATTCACCCCGGCGTCATTCCGCTTCGGCTCCAGCCTCCACCACCAAGGTTTCGAGGGCGTTTCCGCGGGGTGATTTTCTTGTGTCGCCCAGCCCGGCGCCGAGCCCGTGGCCGAGCCCGTGGCCCAGCCTTGGTTCCGCCGGAGACCTTCCCCTGCCATGATGTTGAAATCGACTCCACCACCCCACGACCGGCGAGGACAGCGATGGAACACGATCACCCAGCGGACACGGACAACGTCAGCGCGGCCGAGGTGTGGGACGAGAAGTACCGGAGCCGGGCCAGGATTTGGAGTGGGGAACCGAATCCGCAGCTGATTGCCGAGGCCGCGCCGCTTCCGCCCGGGACCGCCCTCGATCTGGGCTGCGGAGAGGGCGCGGATGCCATCTGGCTCGCCAGCCGCGGCTGGAAAGTCACCGGCGTCGACGTCTCCGCCGTCGCGCTGGAACGGGCCGAAGCGCACGCGCAGGAACGCGGCCAGGGCGGGAACATCACGTGGCTGCGGCAGGATCTGGCCAGCTGGGTGCCCGGGGAACTCTTCGACCTGGTCACGGCCCAGTTCCTGCATTCCACCGTGATGCCATGGCAGCAGGCCCTGCAGCTGGCCGCTGCCGCGGTGCGGACCGGCGGGACACTGCTGATTGTGGGCCACCACCCGGACGGTCTGCCGCCGTGGGGGCAGCACCACGATCATGCGGCGGAGAAGTTCTACACGGCCGAGCAGCTGGCGCGCGAGCTGGGTATTGAGGCGCCCGAGTGGCGGCTCGACGTCGTGGACACCCGGCACCGCAGCGCCACCGGGCCCGACGGCGAAGCTGCCGCCCTCACCGACGCCGTCCTGCGCGCCACCCGCATGGCCGCCCGCTGACCGCCGCGCGGAAGCCCATCCGCCGTCGACGGCGACCCCGCCGGAAGCGCCCCAATTCGCCGGAACGTTCCGGCGACCTCGCCGGCAGCCGGCGACCCCGCGCTTTCCGGCCTTGGCGGCTTCAGATATGACATGGGACACGGGACGACAACTGGGGTGCGGATAGTCGACACTTGTCGACCCCGGGGATGCGGCGCCGGCCCGTCCTTCAGCGCCGGCCGGGGCGGCGGCGGCAGGCGGACGCCGGCGTCGAAAATTCCCGGATTCGCGGCGGACGGGCCGCGCTTGCGGCCCGGCCGCGTCGCCCTGCGCGGCGCCCAGGGGCCCCGCCGCGGGAAACACGACGGCGGCTGACCGCCGGGCAGCGGCGCCACGGAACATGCCGAAACCCGCCCCTACGCTTAAACCACACGACAAAGTGTTACCTCCGTCACACCCTCGACGGGTCCGTGCGGGCCTCCGGCGGAATGCTCTCCGCCCGCGGCCCGCCTGTAACAAGGAAGAAGCCAAATGTCTGAACGCACCACCACGGCTGTCCCGAACACCACCCAAAAGTCCCCCAGCAGCCAAGGCCAGGAACCGCACCTCGCCCGCGCCCTGGGCAACCGCCACATCCAGCTGCTGGCCATCGGCGGCGCCATCGGCACCGGACTGTTCATGGGCTCCGGCAAAACCATCTCCCTGGCCGGCCCGTCCGTCATTTTCGTCTACATGATCATCGGCTTCATGCTGTTCTTCGTCATGCGGGCCATGGGCGAGATCCTGCTCTCCAACCTGAACTACAAGTCCTTCAGCGACTTCGCCGGCGACCTACTGGGCCCCTGGGCCGGCTTCTTCACCGGCTGGTCCTACTGGTTCTTCTGGGTGGTGACCGGCGTGGCCGACATCGTCGCGATCGCCGGGTACGTGGACAAGCTCGCGCCCGGCACTCCCCTGTGGATCCCGGCCCTGATCACCCCTGTTGTGCTGATCCTGCTGAACCTCCCCACGGTCAAGGCCTTTGGCGAAGCCGAATTCTGGTTCGCCATCATCAAGGTGGTGGCCATCCTGGCGCTGATCGGCACCGGCATCGTCATGATCGCCACGAACTTCACCTCCCCCAACGGCGCGGTGGCGAACCTGGCCAACATGTGGAACGACGGCGGCATGTTCCCGCACGGCATGTTCGGCTTCATCCTCGGCTTCCAGATCGCCATCTTCGCCTTCGCCGGCATCGAACTGGTGGGCACCGCGGCAGCAGAAACCAAGGATCCAGAGAAGAACCTGCCGCGCGCCATCAACTCCATCCCCATCCGCGTCCTGCTGTTCTACGTGGGTGCCCTGGTGGTCATCATGGCGGTCAACCCGTGGCGCACCATCGACGCCGCCAGCAGCCCGTTTATCGGCATGTTCACCCTGGCCGGACTCGGCATCGCCGCGGTGGTCATCAACCTGGTGGTGCTCACCTCCGCTGCCTCGAGCGCCAACTCCGGCATCTATTCCACCTCGCGCATGGTTTACGGCCTGGCCCAGGACGGCAACGCCCCGAAGGCCTTCGGCAAGCTGAGCATCCGCAAGGTTCCGCAGAACGCCCTGCTGTTCTCCTGCATCTTCCTGCTGGCAGGCCTGATCCTGCTGTACTCGGGCGACTCCGTGATCGGCGCGTTCACCGTGGTCACGTCCGTGGCCTCCGTGCTCACCATGTTCGTCTGGTCCATGATCCTGATCAGCTACATCGTGTTCCGCCGCCGCCGTCCCGAACTGCACGCGGCGTCGAAGTTCAAGATGCCCGGCTCCGGCTTCATGCCGTACGTGGTGCTCGCCTTCTTCGGCTTCATGCTGGTGGCACTGGGGCAGGCCGACGACACCCGGTTGGCCCTGCTGGTGGCGCCGCTCTGGTTCCTGCTGCTCGGCGCGGCCTGGTACTTCAACCGCCAGACGCCGCTGCAGCAGGCCCGGATCGCGGAATGGAAGGCCATCCGCGACGCCGAGACCGTCCCGGCAGCGGGCTAGGCAACACCCGCTTACCCGTAAGGGGCACTCGCCCGTGAGCTCCGGCCGGATCCACCGGCCGGAGCTCCCGTGCTTAACCAGCGCTTCACGGCGTCCCACCGCCAGGCCGCGCAGCGGAGGGCGGCGCCCGGCCCTATCGTCGCCCGGCGACACGCGGGGCGACCACCACCGCGGCGACGCCGATCAACGCCGTCAGGGCGAAGACGCCGCCGAAGGACGCCGCCGCCGTCGTGAACGCGGCAAAAATGATGCCCGTGGTGGCGAGCGACAGCGCCCCGCCGAGCGAATCGGAGATGGACATCGCCGAGCTGTTGAAGCCCTCGTTGTCCCTGTTGGACAGGGCCAGGGTCATGACGCTCAGGCGCGCGTACATCAGGCCCATGCCGCCTCCCGCGACCACCCACGCGGCGATCGCGACGGCGGCCGGCCAGCCCAATAGCGTGGTCGCGAGCACCAGGACGACGGCGCCGAGGACCATGGCCGCGCCGGTTCGAACCGCGCGGCGGTGGTCCAGGCGCGCCCCGAGCCGGCCCTGCACCGCGGAGCCGGCGGCCCACGAGACCGCGCCGCCCGTGAGCGCCAATCCGGCGAACGTGGGCGAGAAGGCGTACCGCTCCACCAGCAGGTACGGAAGGTAGACCTCGGCGCCGAAAAACGCCGCCGAGGCCAGGCCGCGCGTCAGAATGACGCTGGGGAGGCCGCGGCGGGCCGTCAGGGTTCCCCGCGGCACCAGCGGGCGGACGGCGATCAGGGCCACCACGACGGCGGCCACGGCCACGACCCCGCCCGCCACCGGAAGCCTGGCGGAGAGGTTCAGGCCAAGCACGGCGAGCGCAGCAAGGGCGGCCCAGGCGAGCCTGGCGTAGCCCGCGGCCTTCCGGGTGGACATGTCCTTTGGTGCGGCGCCGTCCCGCGTTCCGCCGTCGGACGTTCCGTGCAGCCCGCGCAGCGCCGGCACGATCATCAACAGGGCCGGCACCACCAGGCCCACCACGCCGAGGAACACCCAGTGCCAGCTGAGCATTTGCGCCACGATGCCGGCGGCGAAGGGTCCCACCAGGGAGGGAATCACCCAGGCGGCGGAAAACGCGGCGAAGATCTTCGGGTGCAGCACGGGCGGATAGACCCGGGCGATCACCACATACAGGGCCACGGTCATGGCGCCGCCGCCCAGGCCCTGGACCAGCCGGCCCGCCACAAGGGCAGGCATGTCCGACGCTGTTCCGGCGATCAGCAGGCCCAGCACAAACATGGCCACGGACGCGTACAGCGGCCCCACCGGGCCGCGGCGGTCGGACCAGTTTCCGGCGGCCACCATACCGATGACGCCGGTGGCGAGCGGGCCGGCGAACGCCAGGGCGTAAAGGGCGGCCCCATCCAGTTCCCGGCTGACCAGCGGCATGATCGTGGTCACGGCCAGCGATTCGAAGGCGGCCAGGAACACGAGGGCGCACGCGCCAAGCGTCACCAGCAGGTAGTCGCGGTGGAAGATGCCGGACGATTCCAGGGTCGTGGCGGGCGTGGTGCGGGGCAAGGGCGTGGCCTGATCGATAGTCGTGGACGAATGCCGCAGAACCTCAACTGGCGTCAAAGTCTTGGCCCGTTGCCGGGCGGAGTTTCACGGCGGAACCGGGATGTTGGCTCAAGGGGAAGCATGCCACAGCCGACGGGATCGGCGCACCACCGCGCCGGACCGACCCACCGCACCACCCCACCAAAGCCGGGCGGTTGGGGCCGGCGGCAGCCGGGCGGCCGCGGTCTATACTCGCGGGAAGACCGCGGCGACAAGGACGCAATGACGTGACTGAACGAATCGGAATCATCGGTGGCGGGATTGTTGGCATCGCGCTGGCACGCGCCCTCGTCCTGGCCGGGACCGGCGACGTCACGGTCTTCGAGAAGGAGCACCGGCTCGCCGCCCACCAGACCGGCCACAACTCCGGCGTCGTGCATGCGGGCCTTTACTACGCCGAGGGATCGCTGAAAGCGCAGCTGTGCGTGGCCGGACGCGCCGCCCTGCGGGACTTCTGCCTGCAGAAGAACCTTCCGTACCGGGAAGTCGGCAAGCTGGTGGTCGCCGTCGACGAGTCCGAGCTGCCCGCCTTGGCCGAAATCGAAAGGCGGTCCCGGGCGAACGGCGTGCCCGGCCTCGCCCGGATCACCGGCGCCGCGCGGCTGCGCGAGATCGAACCGCACGTCGCGGGGGTGGCCGCCGTCCATTCGCCGCACACCGCCGTCGTCGATTTCGCGGCGATTACCGAAGCGATGGCCCAGGACGTCCGGACGGCCGGCGGCACCATCCTGCTCGGACACGAGGTGGTGGCGATGGCCGTTGAAGGCAGCACCGTGCGGGTGGGAACCGCCGGGTCCGAGCACGTCTTCGACCGGGTGATCGCCTGCGCCGGCCTGCAGTCCGACGTCGTTGCCCGCCTGGTGGGCGCCGACCCCTCGCCGAAAATCCTGCCCTTCCGGGGCGAATACTGGTCACTGAACCCGCAGCGGAACCACCTGGTGCAGGGGATGATCTACCCGGTGCCGGACCCCCGGTTCCCGTTCCTCGGCGTGCACTTCACCCGCGGCGTGTACGACGACGT
>DATIUQ010000196.1:0-5066 GCA_035466775.1 Arthrobacter sp. | reverse complement strand
GATGGACCGGGAGACGATGCAGGCGTGGCTGGACCCGCAGGCGGACGATGCCGCCGGACTCGTGGACCTGGTCCGGGCCGGCGCGCACGATGTCGCGGAGGGCTGGACGATCGACGCCGTCGGCACCGCCGTCGGGAACGTTAGGAACGACTCACCCGAGCTCATCCAGCCGGTGGGGAGCCTGTTCTAGCGGGGCGGCGCGGCGACCCTAAAGCCCGGCGGAGGAGACCAGGACTCCCGCGAAGGATACGGGGGAACAAGGACGCGGCGGAGAACGCCTTCCTGGACAGCGGCCATCCCGTGACGGTGATCCGCATCAAATCGACTGGCTCGTAGCTACTGCAGCGTCCGGGGCCGGACCCGGCGGCCCACGATCCTTTCCTCGGGCGGTTCCTCGACTACCGGCTGGAAGATCGCTTCGTCACTCCTGAACTGAAAGGCGGCCAGCTCGGGACGCGGCGATTGATTCGGGACACGCGCTTTCCGGTCCGCGGGCCACGCGTCACCAAAGGTACCGTCGAGCGCATGATGATCTGGATCAACGGAACCTTCGGCGTGGGGAAGTCCACGGCCGGCATGGCACTCGTGGACGGGCATCCCGGGCTGCGGCTCTTCGATCCTGAGGCGGTGGGCTACATGCTCGCGCACAGCCTGAAGGACCAGGCATTCACCGACTTCCAGGAGCTCCCGGCGTGGCGCACATTAGTCCCAGCTGTCGCTTTGGAAATCCGACGGCACACCGGACAAGACCTGGTGGCAGTACAAACCGTGCTGCGGCGGGAGTACTGGGCAGAGCTGACCGGGACCTTCAAGGACCTTGACGAGCAAATATTCCATGTGGTGCTGGACGCGGACGAGCCGACCCTGCGGAACCGAATTGAGAATGACCAGCTCGAGTTGACGGGCCGACAGTGGAGGCTCGACCACATTTCCCGGTACACAGCGGCCAGGCAATGGTTGATCGCTGAAGCTGACTTGGTCGTCGACACGTCCCGGCTTACGGCGCGGGAAGTTGTCGCACACATCGCCGGGGCGATAAATGAAAACTTGGGGTGAGGACGGATGGCTAGGGGACAGAACGGTGGTGAGCCGCAGAGCACACTCCTGCTCCGCAACTCACCGAACACCGGCTCGAATAGCGTGCCGCCGTGTACTCCAAGTCACGTTAGCGACGCCGGTGGACACCCCAATAGGGCCATAGTGCCCTTGGCGAGGGGAGCTGCGGCCAATCCGACCCGAATCAACCAGGCAGGGGGATCTTGACGTGAGTATCGATTTTTCGATCCGGGAGGCTGTCCCCGGCGACGCTCCGGACTTTGCGTCCTCCCAGATCCTGGCCTGGCGCGCTGCTTACGCAGGAATTCTTGATGCCGGCTACCTCGCCGGGATGGACGCCGAACGGCTGACCGACGGTTGGGCGAGGATCCTCCGGGATCCCGATCAGAATGTCCGTCGTCTCGCCGTGACGGTTGGGGGCACTGCGGTGGGCTGGTCTGGATTCGGCAGGCCGCGGGATGACGTGGCTGGGGGAACCGGGGAACTCCATGCGTTGAATCTCCTGCCGGCCTATTGGTCCCGCGGACTGGGCTCCGCACTGTTCCTGGCCTCGGTGGAGGGACTCCGTGCCATGGGCCACGAACGTGCGTATCTCTGGGTCGCTGACGGAAACGGCCGCGCCATCCGCTTCTACGAAAAGCATGGCTGGTGCCCGGACGGCCGGACCAAGCAGGATGCCCGCTTCAACCCGCCGTTGCTGGAGCGCAGCTTTTCGGTGGCTCTTCCCTCCGGGCGACGGATCCAAACACCCGCAGGAGATTGTTCCCGGCTTCCAGGGCGGCCGGCGACTCTGCATCGAGGCTGAGGAATCCATGAACGAGTCCCGCATGACGGACATGGTGGACCTTGGTTCCGGCGGCCATCAGCCTCCGGGCCAGAGCCGCGCCCTCATCACGAAGCGGATCGTGTTCCGCCGTCGCTATGACAGTCGTGGGCAGGCCGCCAAAACTGGCGTGCAGCGGACTCAATGTCTGGAGTTGTTCGGCGTCCATGTCCGGCACCCATTGCTGCAGCGACCACGCCAGGGCCTCCGCGTCCAGTCCCCATCCCGAGCCCTTCTGCAGCACACTCGGCTGCGACAGCGTCAGATCGGCGTTGGGACAGACCAGCAGGAGTCCACTGAGGCGGACGCCCTCCGTAACCAGCCGTTGTGCCGCGAGGAGGGCGATCAGCCCGCCGGCGCTGTCGCCGGCAAGGGACGGGAAACCACTGATTGATCCAAGGGCCGCCGGCGTCTTGATAGCCCACTCAAGAGCGGCGACGACGTCGTCAATCGCCGCCGGTGCCGGGTGCTCCGGCGCTCGCCGATAGTGGACCGCCAGTACCGCGGCATTGGCCTCCACGGCCAGGCGCCGGCACGTCCGGTCATGGGAATCCAGATCACCGAAGATGAACGCACCTCCGTGGACGTAGACGATGAGTGGCAGTGGGTTCGCGTCCGGCCGGTAGAAGCGCAGATGCACGGGGTTGTCGCCGGGCGCGGTCAGGTCCGCCACGTGGGCCAGGCTTGGTCCCGGCGGCCTCACACGGGCCGCGCGCAGCTTGTTCACGTCCAGGGGCGGGGCCTCAGCTGACTGTTTCCGGAGGCCCGATATCCACTGTGCCAGCCCGTCATCGGCGAGCGTCAGAGCGTGACCTTCCCGCCGCCGTCGACCCCCCAGCTGGGATTGAAGGCGACCTCCCAGCGGTAGCCGTCGGGATCGGCGAAGTATCCGGTATAGCCGCCCCAGGGCTGGGTCTTGGGCTCGGCGATGATGGCCGCTCCCGCCGCCTCTGCCTCCGCCATCACCCAGTCGACTTCCGCCGCGCTGCCCAGGTTGTGGCTCAGGGTGATGGTGGGAACGCCGGCCGGGGGATCAACGGCCGCTTCGGCCTGCATCTGCCCGGCGTCCCAGAGCGAGAGGATTAGGCCGTGATTGGCCTGGATGAACAGGACCTCGCCCCGGACTTCCCGGTGGACGGGCCAGCCCAGGCCATCTACATAGAAACTGCGGGAGGCGTCAACACTGCGGACACCCAGTGAAATTAAATCGACTCGTGGCTGCATCATTCGATACTGTCATGCACATGTCCACAAATCACCAAGACGAAAAAGCTGCCAAGGCCGACCGGGAGCAGCTCGCTGCTGTGCGGGTGGCCGTGGACGAGGTGGACGAGCAGATCGTGTCGCTGATCGGCCGCCGCGAGCGCCTGATCCGGATCGCCGGAACCCTCAAGGCCGACAGTGCCGAAGTGCGTGCCCCCGGCCGGGTGGAGCGGGTCATCGAACATGTCCGCGCCACGGCGGAACAGAAGGATATCGACGTCGACCTCGTCGAGAAGACCTACCGGGCAATGATCGACGCGTTCATCACGCTCGAGCTGGAAGTCTACAAAGCCAGCTCCTAAAGGCGTGGGGGCCTAGAGGGCCTCCTCCACCGGGACATTCGCCTGGTAGTCGCGGCCGTCGCAGTCGCTGAAGGCCGTCATGAGGTGCCCCTTGGCCAGGCCCATGATGGTGCTGAGCGGAAAGTACCCGGTGATGGTATTGCCGGAGTGCTCCACTCCCTTGAGGTCAAAGTTCTCCTCCGTACCGTCGTGGCTGAAGCAATAGAAGGACACGGCCTCCCCGTTCATGAACTCGATCCCCATTCGTCGCTGGTGGGAATGATCGGGAGTTGCCGCTACCAGCCCCACCACGTAGGCGCCCTGGCCGGGGATGTTTCCGTCTATATCGAACTTCGCCACCAAGGACGTGTCCTCGGCGGCGATGCTGACGTGCTTCAGAAGTGCGTTATGGGAGCTCATGGCTCAATCCTGCTACCTGTGCCTGCGTCCGTCCACCCCTGATCTAGGTTTTGCCCCGGCACCGTCGTAGACTGGAACTGTTCGAAGATATGTTCGAACGGATGCTGGCTGCCATAGCCAGATTGTTCTGCCAGATTGTTCTGGCAGATGGTTCTTACAGTGGTGTGGTCCGGGAGGCGCGATGGGCATGTTCAGCGAGTCGGTGGACGTTGTCTGCTCACCCTCCGGCCAGCCCCTGGAGCTTGACTGGGCGGGCAGGCACTACACGGTCTGCGCCGAACCGGTCCGCTGGTACGAGCGCCGCCAGTGGTGGGTGGAAGAGCAGCGGGCCCCGCTGGGCAGCGGGCCGGGACTCGTGGACCACGAGATCTGGCGGGTTCAGGTGCGCCGTACAGATTCCCCCGGTCCCGAAACCCTCACCCTTGACCTCACCCGGCATGTCGGCAGCGGACGCTGGCGCCTGCTGCGGATCCATGACGCCCTGCTTCACCGGAAGCCCGATTCGGCATGAGCTTCACCCATCTCCATGTCTCCACCGCCTTCAGCGCCCACTATGGGGTCTCCTGGCCGGATGAGCTGGCGGCCGCCGCCGCCGCAGACGGGGCGACGGCGCTCGCCTGCACGGACCGCGACGGCCTTTACGGGACGGTCAAGCATCTGAAGGCCTGCATGGCGGCCGGGCTGGACCCGGTCGTCGGGGTGGACCTTGCGGTCTTCGACGACGACGGCGACCTCCGCACCCAGGTGGGGGGACGCGTAGTCGTGCTGGCCCACGGGCACAACAACGGCGCCGGCTACCGTGCCCTGTGCCGGCTGATCTCCGATGCGCATGCCCGCACCACGGGAAAGGCCGGGGGAGCGGTGCCCGTCGCCGTGACCCGGGCGGAGCTGGCGTCCCGCACCCTGCACCCGGAAACTCTTAAACCGGTGCTGACCGTGCTGATCGGACCGGACTCCGACGTCGGACGTGCCATGGGAGGGAGGCGCTACCTGCGCCCCCGCACCCTGTTCAAACGCTGGCTCGACGCCATGCCGCCCGGAACCATCGCCGCCGAGGTGGTCAGCCAGCTCAGCCCGCCCGGGGAACCGCTCAGCACCGCCCACGCGGTACGGATGCTCAAGCTCGCCGCCGAACACGGGGTCCCCGCCGTGCTGAGCAACGCCGTGCGGTACGTGGCCGAGGACGGGGCGGCCACCGCGGATGTGCTGGATTCCGCCCGCAC
>DATIUQ010000195.1:0-8863 GCA_035466775.1 Arthrobacter sp. | reverse complement strand
CGCACTGAGGTGGATTATGGCGGAGTCGAGGCCAGGCCCTACTCGCCCTGGCGCCGGGGATGGTTCGCCACCTCCCAGCTGATCAGCACGATTGGCTTTGGCCGCATTCTGCTAGGCCAGGTTGTCGTGTTGGTCGTCATGGCGAACCCCAACGTGGCGGCACTCCTGGAGGCTCAGGCGTACGCGTTCACCAACTGGGTCTTCTACGCCGACGCCATTGCCTATGCCGCTCTTGCTGTCTTCGGTGGCACGGTCGTATCGTTGCTCATCGTCACCACCGTCCCGCGGGCGATTCAACACGCCGTCAAGCCGGACACGGTGTATCCGCTGTTCGGCCTGCGGCACGTGGCGGAGCGAGCGGTGTCGAGGATGACCAACAAGCCCATGCTGACGGGATTGTTCGGCGACAGCTCTTACATCGTGCACTACGCGCGGGCCATCGGGTACAAGCAGCCGCAGGTCCAGCAGACCGGCTCGAACCTGGGCACGGGGTTCAAGCACGACAGCCCGTTCCTTTCGACGATAGGCAGCGGCACGATGATCGCCGACGGGGTGTCGTTTATGAACACCGATTTCTCGGCGACGTCGTTCCAGGTCAGCCGGGCGGCGATCGGCGCTCACAACTTCCTGGGCAACGCCGTGCTCTTCCCTGCCGGGGCCAGGACCGGGGACAACTGCCTGCTCGCGACCAAGGTGATGGTCCCCCTCGACGGGCCGTTGCGCCACGACGTAGGTCTGCTCGGGTCACCGCCGTTCGAGATCCCCCGCTCGGTCCTCCGGGACGCCCGCCCCGAGGAGCAGTCAAAACGTGCGCACTTCCGTCGGAACCTGGCAGCCAAGAACAGGCACAACCTGCGCACGATGACCCTCTTGATGCTGGTGCGGTGGCTCAACATCTCACTGGCCATGATCATCATGTTCGCCGCCCTCGAATTATCCGACCAGTTCGGCTTCCTTGCCCTCAGCGCGGCCTATGTCCTGATGCTCGTGGTTGGTTTACTGGTCCCCATCGGCATCGAGCATCTCGGGAGGGGACTGAAACCGCTTCAGCCCCAGCTCTGCTCCATCTACAACCCCTATATGTGGCGGCACGAGCGGTACTGGAAGATGACGCTGCAGAGCCGATACGCAGGCCTCCTCAACGGGACGCCGTTCAAGCCGCTGGTCTGGCGTTTGCTCGGCGTACGGATGGGAAGCCGGGTCTTCGACGACGGCTGCGGCATCACCGAGCGGACCTTGGTCACAGTCGGTTCCCGTTGCGCCTTGAACGCCGGCGCCCTCCTCCAATCCCATTCGCAGGAAGACGGCATGTTCAAGTCGGACCGCATCGTTGTTGGCGACGATGTCACCCTCGGCGTCTCCGCGTTGGTCCACTACGGGGTGACCGTCGAAGACGGCGCGGTCGTAGGCGCCGACTCCTTCGTCATGAAGGGGACCACTCTCACCCGCGGATCCCTGTGGGCCGGGAACCCGGCCGAAGAGGCCCGAGCCCCCGCCACGTCCCCCCTCGAGCTGGAAAGGCTCTTCTCATGACCACCACCTCTGCGTTGACCTGCCGCACCGCCGGCGGCTCGTCGGGCCCGGGCAACGACCGGACCGCGCCAGCTGGTGCCGCGCTGACGGCGATTCCCAGGTGGACGCGGGAGCGCCAGCCGGGCCAGGGCCGGATCGAAGTGGCTGTGCCACAGGACCTGTGCGAGGCCGTGCGGACGCTGGCCCAGAGCCTGCAGGTGGCTCCATCCTCGATCTGGCTGGCGGCACACTGGAGAGTGCTCCACGCGTTGTCCGGCGAAACAGAGGTCACGACCGGTTGCAGGGACGCGTTCGGGACTTGGCAGTGCACCCTGGATCTGGCGCACCGGTCCTGGCGAGCCCTCGTCGCCGATGCGAACGGCCGCCAAATCCGGCCCCGTACGGAACCGTCCACCCCCGGGCAGGCTAGTCACGAGCCGGCCGCCCCGGGCTACGAAGTGGTGTTCGGCGGTCTTCGGGACGACGATTCCGCGCTGCCGGAGGGCATCGTGCTCGGTATTTCGGTCGGACCCGCGACCATCGGCGAGGTGCTTGGCCTGAAGTACCGCGGGGATGTTCTCGACGCAGATGCCGCCCGCCGCATCGCCAGCTACTACCTCGCCGCGCTCCGTGGCGTAGTAGCGGACCCGGGGGCGGATCCCTTGGACACCGACCTAGTCGGCCAGGAGGAGCGGCGCTTCCAGCTTGAGCAGCTCGCCGGGCCCGAGAGGCCCCGGCCCCAGCGGCGCTTTCACGAGCTGTTCGAGGAGCGCGTTCGGCAGCGTCCCGAACAAATCGCGGCCGTTCAGGACGCGCGGGAGTGGACGTACGCGGAGCTAAACGCCCGCGCCAACCGGATAGCCCGTGGTCTGCTCTCGCGCGGGCTGCGCGCGGAGGACATCGTGGCAGTCGTCGCCGAACGGGATCTGGAGTGGATGGCCGCTGTGATCGGCATCCTCAAAGCCGGAGGCGCATATCTGCCGATCGAGCCGCACTTCCCGGCCGACCGAATTGCCAGAACGCTCACGCGGGCCGGGGCCCGGGTGGTGCTCACCGAAGGCGGCAGCACCACCACCCTCGATGAGGCACTGGAAGGAATGCCTGCAGTGACGAAGCTCTTGTTCGAGGACATCGAGGCCGAGGGGCATCCCGTCGACGACCTCGGCATGGAGATTCGTCCCGATCAGCTCGCTTACGTCTATTTCACCTCCGGGTCCACCGGCGAGCCGAAAGGCGCGATGTGCGAGCACGACGGCATGGTGAACCACCTGTACGCCAAGATCGAGGACCTGGGGATCCGCCCCGGGGACGTCGTCGCCCAGACCGCACCCCAGTGCTTCGACATCTCGCTGTGGCAACTGGTCTCGGCGCTGCTCGTCGGCGGCCGCACACTCATCGTCGGGCAGGACCGGATCCTCGACGTCGAGCGGTTCATCGACATGGTGGAACGGGGCGCGGTGGCGGTCTTCCAAGTCGTTCCGTCGTATCTGGACGCCGTGGTGGCGTACCTGGGCGGCAGGCCTCGCGCCTTGCCGCACCTCCGCTGCGTCTCGGCCACAGGGGAGGCTCTAAAGCGCGAGCTGGTCCGCCGCTGGTTCGACGTGCTGCCGAACGTCAAGCTGGTCAACGCCTATGGACTGACGGAGACCTCGGACGACACGAACCACGAGGTGATGAGCTCAGCGCCCGCGGGCGGCTCCGTGCCACTGGGCCCGCCGATCCCGAACGTCAGGATCCACATCCTCGACGAGCGGCAGCGGCTCGTGCCGCTCGGGGCGCCGGGCGAGATCGCCTTCTCCGGAGTATGTGTGGGCCGCGGCTACATCAACGATCCGGAGCGGACGGCGCAGGCGTACTCCACCGACCCTTACGTGGAGGGCGCCCGGCTCTACCGTGCGGGCGACTACGGCCGCTGGTCCCCGGACGGCAAGCTGGAATACCTGGGCCGGCGGGACAACCAGGTCAAGATCTCCGGGTTCCGCATCGAGATCGGCGACATCGAGAACGCGCTGCTGCGGGTTCCTGGCATCCGCGACGGCGCCGTCGTCGTCGGCGAGGGCGAGGGCGCCGGGCAGTCCAAGTTCCTGGTGGCGTTCTACTCCGGCAACCGGCCGCTCGAGGTCGACGAAATCCGCAGCGAGATGGCTGCCCGGGTACCGGGCTACATGGTTCCTTCGACGTACAGGTGGCAGGAGAGCCTGCCCCTGACCGGCAACGGGAAGATCGACCGGAAAGCTTTGACCCGCATGGCGCGCGAGGTCATTCCCGAGGCCGGCACCGCCACGGAAGCCCTCTCGGCGGCCGAGCAGCGGCTCGCGGAGGCATGGGCGACGGTGCTCGGCCTGCCGATGGGCCGGATCGGCGGGCAGGACTCGTTCTTTGCACTGGGCGGGACCTCGCTGTCCGCGGTGAAGCTCGCGGTACTGCTCAAGCGCGCAGTGTCGATCAAGGACATCATGCAGACGCCCATCCTGGCAGATCTGGCGACCCTGCTCGAGGCCTCGTCCCCCTCGGACACAGCCGTTCCGCCGGACCCGCGGCCTGCGGTAGCCGTCGCGGAGCCCGACTCCAAGGCCCCGGCAGGAGGGCCGGTTGGCCACTCCCACCCGCTACCTGTGAAACGAAAGGACCTCTGATGTCGTCTCAATCGCCCCGGATCCAATTCGACGTGGAACGCCAAGCCGGCCGGGCGCCGATGCTCACCGTCGAGGACGGCCACGACCCCGTGCGGTGGGCCGAACAGAACCGCGAGGCGCTGCGCGCGGCGGTGGATGAACACGGCGCCGTCCTGGTCCGCGGCCTGGGCCTCCGTGATCCAGCCGAAGTGGCCGATGCCTTCAAGCGTCTGGTTCCAGGCGGCCTCATGCCGGACCGGGAGGCTTTCGCAACCAGGCAGCCCTACTTGGACGGCGTGTACTCATCCCTCACGTGGCCCGCGAACCAACCGATGTGCATGCACCAGGAGCTAAGCTACGCGCTCGAGTTCCCCGGCCTGATGCTCTTCGCCTGTCTCCGGGCACCCAGCGTCGGTGGGGTGACCGGTGTGGCGGACGCCAGCGCCGTGCTCGACGCCATACCCACGGACATCGTCCGGCGCTTCGAGAGTGAGGGGTGGCTGCTCGCCCGCAGCTACAACGAGGACATCGGCGCCTCGTACGAGGAGGCGTTCGGGGTCTCCGGCCGCGCCGACGTCGAGAGCTACTGCCGGGCGCACGAGATCGAGTTCGAGTGGCAGCCCGACGGGGAGTTGCGCACCCGGCAACGGCGCCCCGCCGTGGTCCGGCACCCGGCGACCGGCCGACGCTGTTGGTTCAATCAGGTCGCGTTCTTGAACGAATGGACGATCGCGTCCGAGGTGCGTGAATACCTGGTGGACGTCTACGGTCCCGACGGGCTGCCGTTCAACACCCGCTTCGGCAACGGCGAACCGATAGGCGAGGACATCGTCGCGCTCCTGAACGAGATCTACGAGGCCCACACCCTTCGAACCCCCTGGGAGACGGGGGACCTCATGCTGGTCGACAACATCCGCATGGCGCATAGCCGCGAGGCCTATGAGGGGCCTCGGGAGATTCTTGTCGGCATGGCCGAGCCGCGCAACATTTTCGATCTCGACAACCACAACCAGGACGGTGCACGATGACAGATCTTGCCAGTTCCCCTCCCGCAGCGGCCGCAGAGCCGAAGACGGTTCCGCCCTTCGCGGTCATCTCAGGGACCCAGGTGCAGCAGGTGCTTCAGGGACGGGAAAAGAAGGTCATCGAGCTGGTCGAGCAGACCTACCGCGTGCATGCAGCCGGAGATTCGGTGAACCCCCCGTCTTACTTCCTGCGCTTCCCGGACCGGCCTACCTCGCGCATCATCGCCCTGCCGGCCTCGGTCGGCGGACAAGTAGAGGTTGACGGCATCAAATGGGTCTCCAGCTTCCCGGACAATGTGGCATCGGGAATTCCGCGTGCCTCTGCGGTGTTGATCCTCAACGACCAGGCAACGGGGTACCCCTTGGCTTGCATGGAGGGCTCCATCATCAGCGCCTCCAGGACCGCTGCATCTGCCGCCGCTGCTGCCGACTGGCTCAGCCGGGGACGCGGGCGTCCCCGGCGCATAGGGTTCTTGGGCGTTGGCCTCATTGCCCGCTACATCCACACCTTCCTGAAGGCCACCGACTGGTCCTTCGACGAGATCGGGGTGTTCGACCTCTCGAGGGAGAGTGAGGAGGGTTTCAAGGGCTATCTCGAGCGCAGCGGTACAGGTGCCCGGGTGACGGTGCACGACGGCCCCGAGCAGCTGATCAGAAGCAGCGACCTCCTCGTGTTCGCCACGGTGGCGGGCCAGCCGCACGTGCACGATACGACGTGGTTCGCGCACAAGCCGCTGGTGCTGCACGTGTCCTTGCGCGATCTGGCCCCTGAGATCCTGCTGGCGTCCACCAACATCCTCGACGACGTCGACCACTGCCTGAAAGCCGGGACGTCGGCCCACCTCGCGGAGCAGAAGGTGGGCAACAGGGACTTCGTGGACGGCACCTTGGCCGACGTCATGGAAGGCAGGATCTCGCTGACGGACGACCGCCCTATTGTGTTCTCGCCGTTCGGACTGGGCGTGCTTGACCTGGCAGTTGGCAAGTACGTCTACGACGAACTTGCCGACAGTGGCCAGCTCCGGGTGGTCGAGGATTTCTTTTCCGAGTTGCGTCGGTACGGCTGACCCTGCGGCGCAAACCGCATTCATCGATTCGCACTCACCGAGGAGTGACGCAATGCTCTCCCTCCCGCAGATGCTGGGGAATGTGTCCAAGGCCTACGTCCAGTCCCCTGAGGACTGGGCCCGGTCGGTCACCGACGTCCTGCGGGACGCCGCGATCTACCACCAGGCCGCAAACGGCTTCTACCGCGCCCAGTGTGACGCCCTGGGAGTCGACCCCGTCACGATCAAGGACATCAACGACCTGCAATCCCTGCCCCTGTTGCCGGTCGGCATGTTCAAGCGTCCCGACGCCAAGGTGCTGCTTACTTGCTCCCTGGCCGACGTCGAAACCGAAACCCGCTCCAGCGGAACCCGCGGTGTCCCTTCCGTCATCCCCCGCAACAGCGAGACGATGACCCTGGCGCTGGTCGCCCTGCTCGGCACCTACCGGGAGTTCTTCAGCCTGTCCGGGGGCGCGGGACTTTTCTTGAACCCGTCGGACCCGGAAGCCTCGGAGATAGGACTGCTCAAGGACTTAAACATCCTGAACAGCGTCTTCGACCACCACGCATATCTCGTTGCCGACCAGGCGTTCGACGCCGGGGAGGCCCTGGAGCACCTGCGCCGATGGGAGGGACATATGACACGCCACATCGTCAGTCCGCCGTTCCTCATCGGCCGGCTCCTCCGGTTCCTTGAGCGGGAGGAGATCAGTGTGCGCTTGGACCCGTTCAGCATGATCATCACTCTCGGGGGCTGGAAGCGGCACACAGCCGAGGCCATCCCTAATGAGAGTTTTCGGGAACGGTGCCACGACTTGCTCGGCGTGCCTGCGGTGAACGTGCGCGACATGTACGGGATGATCGAGTCGAACATGCTCGCTGTCGAATGCCACCTGCATCGCAAGCACGTTCCGCCATGGTGCTACATCTCCATCCGGGACCCTGGCCAAAGCGCCAAGGAGATCGCCCCGGGGGAGACCGGCACCATCGCCGTACTGGACGCCCTCAGCACCAGCTACCCCGGTTTCCTCCTCACCGACGACATGGGCGACGTCGAGACCGGCACCTGCGGGTGCGGCAGAACCGGCCAGGTCATCAACTTCCGCCGCCGGGGGCAGGGCGGCGGGCTTGGCCACTGCCCAGTCAGCATCGAGCGCTACCTCGGTTCGGGCATTACTGAATTGCACCGGGTTTGATGGAGACATCGATTACCCGGAAGGATGATTCCCACACCAGCACAACGGAAGTACCCAAATGAGCTGCGTGAGCGCGCAACGCCGATGGCCATTGATGCAAGGAAAGACCCTGCGACCAGGACCTGTGCGTTCCGCCGGATCGGCGAGCAGCTCGGGGTGAATCCCGAGGCACTGCGGACCTGGGTGAGCCGGGCCGAGACCGACGAGGGCCTGCGTCCGGGAACGACGACGGCGGACTCGGACCGGATCTGAGAACTCGAGCGTGAGGTCCGTGAGCTGCGCCGGGCGAACACGATCCTGAAGCAGGCCTCGGCTTTCTTCGCGGCGGAGCTCGACCGCCCGTCGGGGTGATGTGCGCCTTCGTGGACAAGCACCGCGATGAACACGGGGTCGAGCCGATCTGCAAGACGCTGCAGATCGGCCCGCGCACGTACTACGCCCGCCGTTCCCGGCCGGAGTCCGCCAGAGGATTGGCCCTGGGAAACCGCCTGGACGGACCTGTTCAACCGGACCTTCCCACGGCCGTCATAGACCTGACCGGCCGCCCCGCACCAAGACAACCAAGACCACAGTGGAACACCACCGGCAGCGGGGCCGGACAATCCGGCCTGCCCAGATCCCGCCCCGCCCGGCGCCCGTCCGCTTCATGGAATTGCCCGTCACTGCGAGGTATCCAAAAGTCATCCCGTTGGAATGCATTCGTGAAGCCGAGGATGTGGGTCCTGCCGGTGACTTTTCGAGCCAGCTTCAGGGCCGCTTCGACTGAGTTTGTCCCGGTGGGCCCTGGAGACATGACTTTGTAGTCATACTTCCGGGGTTTCAGGATCAGCTCGTGGAACGCTTCCAGAAAGCGCCGCTTGGCAACTGTTTTCATGTCGAGGGAGTGGACATTTGCTCCGGAGAGCAGATATTCGACGAGCGGTCGGAGGAGCAACTCAACGCACAGCACCCTCGGGCAATCTGCCGAAGCGGCGTGGTGCTGTAACCGTTCTTCTGGAGCTGGATGTCAGCCGCGTGGGGCCAGCGCGTAGGACGCAGTAGCGTAGGCCATGGCGCCGGACATGTCCTTGAGCAGGTCGGCGTTGATGTTGCTGGTGGTGTCGCAGGCCTTGTGGTAGCAGGAATCGAGGACCTTGCCGGCCACGCCGCCGTAGGCCTGCACCTGGGCTTTGGTCTTTTTCTCCTCCTCGCCGGTGAACAGCCCGCCGCCGGGAATGCCTGCCCTAAGGAACGGATCGTAATCGGAGTCGCCGTCGACAAAGGGCGTTGTTTCCGCCGGCAGCGAGTTCTCCTTGAAGTAGCGCTCGAAGACGGCTTCAATCCCGCCGGAGCCCTTCGGCCCGGCATCCCCGGAATCGGACCCGTCGCCGTCGTGGAAGGACCGGACACCGTTCGGCGAGGCCGCCATGTCCACGTTCAGGTAGGCCGCCGTCTGGTCCTTCTCGGCCTTGCTCAACTCGTTAACGT